>CAZUBK010000007.1:0-11341 GCA_964618725.1 uncultured Pseudomonadales bacterium | reverse complement strand
GAGAAGTTGGTGGAGGCAACGGATCTAGTCTTAAGAGAGATACGGAAGCCGGTGGGACATGTGAGTGGGGTGTTTGAGAGAGTGGCTATTTGGTTAGGCACCTTTGAGAGTATTGTCATTTCGAATGATCCAACCAAAATTAGTGATGTGACTGTCGAAGAAGTAGGAGATGACTACGCGATCATCTCCTTCAAGACTAACCACTTTGCATACGGAAAAGTGAACTATGGCGAGACACTCGCGTATGGAGAGGAAGTAGATCTACCCAAACGAGAAAAGATACATAAAGCAAGATTAACGGGGCTGAAGAAGGGAGGTAAGTACTTCTTTGAGGTAATGGCACAGAACAAGAACTATGCCTATGATGCGTACTACACGCTACAGATGCCGGGGGAGTAGCTCTTACTACTTATTTCCGGTGTTTGGGTGTAAACTATGGGGGTAGTACGTTGACACTGTCTTTAATCGGGGGCAAATGATGAAGAAACTACTTCAGATACTGCAAATATTACTTGTCTTCACGGGATTGATATTGGGATATGTGCATATAGCAGTACAATTAATGGGAGATGATCCGTTTGAAGCACAGATAAAAATTGTATTGATGTCGAACTGGTTACTTTTATCTCTACTTTCGGTGAAATTGGGTGACTTCAACTTAGCGGTGATATCGGGGTTATTCGGAGCGATATGGTTAATGGTTTGGAATTTGAATTAAAAAGCTGGCGGCAACGTCAGCTTTTATGTATAAGTGGGGATTGAAGTGAATAGAACGAATGCATTAGAGTGGTGATGATGAGTTTTTATCTTAAGTATCGACCAAGGACAGTTTCGGAGTTAGATCTGACAAGGGTGAGAGAGGGAATAGAGCAGATATTGAAGTCGGGGAATCTGGCGCATGCATATTTATTCCTTGGCCCGCGCGGGGCGGGAAAGACGAGTACGGCGCGAATCTTGGCTAAGGTGATTAACTGTCAGATGAAGGAGGAGTTAACAGAGCCGTGTTTGAAGTGTGAGATGTGTCGAATGATTGAGACGGGGAATGCGATAGATGTAATCGAGATTGATGCGGCGAGTAATCGGGGGATTGACAATATTAGGGACTTGCGAGAAAAGATTGGTTTGGCGCCGGTAGCGGGGAGGAAGAAGGTATACATCATTGATGAGGTACATATGTTGTCCACGGAGGCGTTTAATGCACTTCTTAAGACCTTAGAGGAGCCACCGGAACACGTGGTGTTTGTTTTGTGTACCACGGAGGAACACAAAGTACCAGAGACGGTGGTGAGTCGGTGTGTCAGGATCCAGTTTACTAAAGCGGATCAAATGGAAATGAAACGGAGTTTAATGAAGGCGATTGACGGAGAGAAAATGAAAGTGAGTGAAGCGGCAGTCGAGATGTTGGCAAGTGGGGTTGATGGAAGCTTTCGGGAGGGGCATAAACTGCTTCAGGAATTGGCGTCTTTGCGACAAGAGATTGACGTGACTCGGGTAAGACAGATTTTGGGGATAGTGGCGGGGGCGAATCCGGAGCAGTTGATGGCACTGCTACTTGAGGGAAAGACTAAAGAGGCTCTAGAGGAGATAGATAGACTGTCGGTTCTGGGAATAGTATGGGAGGCGTTTGCTAGAGAGGTTGTTCAGTTGCTGAGATTGGAATTGAGAGGGGTGATGGGACTCAATGAAAGAAAAGTTTTTTTTGATGTCAGAAGGATCAAATTGGTTTTGGAGAAAGTGGCAGTGGCGTGTAGAGATATGAAGGGAGCAGTGATTGAGTCTTTGCCACTTGAGATATTGGCGGTAGAAATGGGAGTGGTGGAAGGTGAAGGACATGCCGTCGAAGAGGGAATAAAAAAAAAGCCGTTTGAGAGGGAAATCGCAAAAGAAGCGAGCGAGGTTATTTTGATACAGCCAACTGAAACTAGAGTAATGTCCACAGAAATTGGACAAGAAGAGGGGGAGGAAATTAGATCGATTCCGACGGTAACGCTAGCTAATGTTTCGGTAGAACTGGTAAATAGTGAGTGGGAACAGATTGTGAATGAATTGAAACCGATGAATCATAGCGTGGCCGGGTTACTCAGGAGCGTAAGACCAAAAGCCGTAGAAGATGGAACTCTGGTTTTAGAGGTATTTTACAAGTTTCATAAAGATCAGTTAGAACAAGAAACAAAACGAAGACTATTAGAAGAGGTAGTTTTACGGAAAGTCGGATTAGAGAAGGTGAGATGTGTCTTGGGGGAGAAGGCGCAGAGGGCGATAACAACGATGCATGAACATGACAATATTGGAGTAGTACAAGAAGATGAAAAACTGGCGGAAATGGTTGAAGAGGTATTTTTATGAGATAGGTGGTAGAATACAGGTCTAGCACATTTTTGGAGTAGATTGAGGGGACTAATGACTGAATTGAAGAAGGTGCAGACGAAGCCGTTTTATAAGGTGAGTGCACATTTGCGACTTCACCTGCTGACAATGAATGACCAAGAGATTACCAGAAAACTGAGGATCTGGGCCAGAAGGTCGAGATGGATGGCCTCGACTTTGGAAGAATATGCCGATGAAATCGATGATTGAATCCATTGGGTAGACTCCTTTTGGTGGAAGCAAGGTCCAGATGTCTTCGATGAGCTTCAGGAGAAGCTTAGGCCTTTGGCTAATAGGGAGATCCCGCCTTTACTGTTGGTCTCGCAGTTAAACGGGGTAGCTTATCCAGTCAATAGTAAATTACAGGCGGTGATACGAGTCAGTCAGCCGTGGATTGTTGATGTTTTGGTTGATGATCCAGATCATGCTGCCTGGATTAAGAATAAGATCGATGTTGAGTTAGGGCAGTGGAGATAGATTTGAGGCGCCGTGGAAACACGGCGTTTTTTTTGCTACAATGGTTGCATGTTCGACAAGTTGGGAGCGATGGGGTCAAAGGGAGCAGCAGCGGCAAAGCTAGTTATGCTACAAAATAAAATCAAGAAGATGAAGGTAGTTTATGAAGACAAAGGGATAAAGGTGGAGGTAACGGGAGAGGGAAAGCTCAAAGAAATTGAGATTGATGGGGAGAAGAGAAAAGATGTCGTTGAGGTGGTCAATGAAGCGATTGCTAAAGCGCAGAAGAATGCAGCAGGGGAGATGCAGGGAGCAATGGGGGAATTGAGCAAGATTTTTGGATAGATCTTGGTGTAGTATTTCTATGTGAGAAACGTAAAACCGATTCAGCGAGTGATCGATAGTTTTGAGAGTTTGCCGGGAATTGGGCCAAAAACGGCGCAGCGTCTGGCATACTATTTACTCCGTTTGCCCCAAGAGAGGTTGGACAAGTTTGCCTTGGCGGTGGGGGGGATAAAGAAGGAGACTAAAGTTTGTAAGCAGTGTTTCAATGTTGACGAGAGGGATCCGTGTAGTATTTGTGAGGACGGAGGCAGAGAGAAAGAGACTGTTTGTGTCGTGGAGACGCCACTTGATTTACTGGCTTTGGAGAGATCGGATGGATATAGGGGGATCTATCATGTTTTGCATGGAGTGATTAACCCGCTAAATAATGTTGGACCGAATGATATCTATTTACCTCAGCTATTGACGCGGGTGAAAAACGGGAGAGTAGAGGAGCTTATTTTGGCGACTAATCCATCGATGGAGGGAGAGGCGACGGCGATGTATATAAGCAATAAAATAAGAGAGATGGGGGATATTGTGAACAAAATTAAGATTACTCGGATCGGAAGGGGGCTGCCGACGGGAGCGGATTTGGAATATGCTGATGAGTTGACACTAACACGAGCAATGGAAGGTAGAAGAGAGATGTGAATTGATATGATGGGGGTATGCCAGGAATGGGTCAACAGTTTCAACAGGGGTTTGCCGATATAGGCAAAGCAGTATCAGCGGATGTGGTCAAGGGACTTAGTCAGGTAACCAAGGATGTGGCTCGGTCTTCCGTTGAGAATCTAACGGGGGTGAGTTTGACTCCCCAAAGTCAGATTCAGAAGCCAAATGAAAATCAAGGCGAGGAAGAGAGAAAGATGGCGGAGATGAAGGTGAAGAATGATCAGGCAAGAAGAAATAGATTGAATCAGGTGAGACAGGAGATAGAGGAGCTGTACAAGAGACGTGAGCAGGAGAAGCAGCAGCAGCAACAGATGGTGGTTAAACAGGAAGAAGAAAAGGAGAAGAAAGAAGAACAAAAAGACAGTGCTAAGAAGGTGAGATTGAGTAATTTTCTGCGCAAAGCGACTAAAGGGACGGGGGAAATGGCTAAGAACAAGAACTAGTGTGATAAAATAGGGTTAGTACATTGGAAAGGTGGTGGTGTCTTTGTGGAAGATCGTGAAAGGAAGCACCGGTATGATATCGATTGTGAGTGTTTTGACTGCAGATTAATGAAGCGATCGAAGGAGACTTTTATTCTTAGAAAGAGCGGGGCCTTTTCTTCATATCGAGGAAAAGGAAGGAGTCACGATAGTGGTGAGAACATTATCCGCCGTGACAAAGCACCAAAATTAAAAAGGAAAAAGTCAAAGTTTCCTGAAAGGAGAAAAAAGGAGAGAGAACAATTAGAAGATGGAGAAACGAATCCGGCATAAATGGCCGGATTTTTTTGGAGGAAAGGTGGAGAAAAAGAAAAACGTCGAGTTACATAATTGTGACTCGACGCTAGGATAAGAGGCAGGGGAGACCGGATTTGAACCGACATCATCAATTTTGGAGATTGATATGCTGCCGTTGCACCACTCCCCCGTGGGACCTGATGCAGTTTGCCTTATTCGTGGATATCTTAACAGCGAGACTTGATTAATGCAATATGCAACTTGATTGAAAGGCCCTGACTAATCGTCAGGGCTTGTAGAGTTTAGAGGGTAATATAGCCAGCGACGAAGAGAGCATCTCCGTGTCGCCAGTCAAAGTCAGCGGCTTGAGTTTCGCCTAGGATGGAGACTAAGTCGGGGTACCGGATCTCAAAACCCTCATTAACGAAACGATTGAGGTCATCGTAGAGAGCTTTTTCACCCTTGCGATAGGCGGCCTTGGTAATGATACCGTTGGGTCGGGGTTTTTCGGTGATCATTAAGGCCAGTCTTATTGCGAGGAAGGGATCAATCTGACAGAACTTTTTCATCAGGCCAAGCATCTGACCATTTTGAGTTTGCAGGGCGAGGATTCCTGCATTAGTATCCTGAAGTTCTTCGAGAAGCAACCTCTTGGTGAGGCCGCTGTGTTTGAGCTGATGATTGACGATAATTCCGCCTAGATAATACACGGGGATACCGTCATAGTCGTAGGTCTTGGAAGCGATGTAGGCAACGGGTTTACCATCTAAATAAGCCAGTTTAATGCGTTGTGCATTACTGACATGCTTAAGAACGTCGACGGCAATTTCCCTGTCAATCTGAAATCTAAGAAAAGCCTCTGCAGTTAGAGCAACAAGTGGTTTGGTAAGTGTGTGGCGGGTATTCTTAGAGAGTTTCTTAAAGTTGGGGTAGGTGATGATGTCGAGCAGATTCTCATCGATATACCATCGCTCTTGTCTGATCATGGTCTTGGTCTCCTTTGTATTGTGAGAGTGCGATTAACTGGACGTTAACAAAGGAAAAGAGGAATGTCAAACGAAATGTAGTTGTTTAGCTTGGATATCTAGAGTTTTAGAATTGTGGGTATCGCTAGTTTCATTTGGTTAATGATTGTAGGAATGATACTCTCGTATTTGTTTTCATCACTGGATTCGGCTGGGTCTTTGATGCCAACCGTTTGTCCAGCTAGGGAGGCAAGAAGTATCATCTTCGAGCTAAAGAGGGGAAATTGAGCAAGTAAGCCGCCTTGAGGATAGGAAAGAACCTTTTCATCAACGGCCAAAACTAAATTGGCTTGGATAACTATTTGTTCATTGATGGGTTGGTATGGCTGAAAGGTAATATCAAGTTGATATTTAGTCAAGACGAGTTTGGCTAGTGGGTACTCTTCTTCGTAGTCATAGAAGATGGGGAACGTAGGGGAAGGTACAGAGGCTGATCCTTGGATACCACGAGAAACGCAGATGAAACGGTTTGCAAGACCCATGTGGGAGATTTCTTGATTAAAGAGGAACTCGGCAAGTTGAGAGCGGAAAATATTGCCCCAGCAGACAGTAACGATACGGAAGGTTTTCATAGTAGTTTCTCCTTGAGAGATTTTTGAAGGTACGGGGTGATTATACTGGGATATTACAGGAAACGGGGGCATTAAATTGTTGTTAGTTTACTTTTGTAAGAGTGCGGCTGCCGCTTGTATAAAAAGCTTTGTTTTCTTTGGGCTGATGGTTGTGTGAAAGGATTTGAGATTGATCTCCTTTTCTTTGAGTAGGATCTCTCCTTCTTTTAGGGTGGTGCCGACTATGATACCGTCGGCATATTTCAGAAGAATTGGGAGGTTGTCGATTGTGGCGCCGCTGCCGATAAGGATGGGAAATTCTTTGGCTGTTTTCCGGGCGGTTTCCAAATCAGATGTAGAGGGTGAGTCACCAGTCCACTTGCCGGTGATGATTATTGCGTCTGCTTGACCCTCAATCGCTTGTTTGATTGAAGTTTGAAGAGTCTTATTTCTATCGAGCATTTCCGAATGTTTGACTTGAATATCGGCGAGGATGGCAATATGTTCTAGTCCCATTTCTCTACGAAGTGAAACTACTTCCCTTGAAGATCGATGCATAATGCCGTATGAGGTTTTGACTGTGTCGACAAAAGCGGGAACTCTAAAGAAATTGGCTCGAGTAGCCTGACAGATGTTTAAAGAAGTTCTGTAGTCATTCCATAAAGTGCTGATCCCGACAGGAACTCTGACTGTATTACAGACAATTTTGGTCAAATCAATCATCATATTTGTGATTTCTTTAGGAACGAACTCGACGTGGGGAGTGTCGTAATTGTTTTCAACCATAATGGCATCGAGGCCACCCTGTTCTAGAATCTTGGCTTCTTTGACGGCCTTGTTTTTTATATAGTCCAGTCCGGGGTAATCTTTGTATCCGACAAGGGGGGGGAAGTGGATCATCCCGATTAGGGGATTGTTGGTGTTAAAAATTTGTTCTAGTGTGTTCATAGGCTAGAGATTCTGTTTTGTCGCTTTAACATATTCTTCCAGTTTGCGCAGTGCTTGACCATTGACGATGGTTTCGAAAGCTTGGACAAAAGAAGCTTGTAGCATTTCTCGGTTGACTTGGTGAATAGATCTGTCTAAGGCGTCAGGATGACCGAGATGGTTACGCGTAAAGATACCTAGGGCGGCTGTCATGGCAAGATAAATGGTTTTAGGGAGGTCTTGTCCGGTGACGGCTGCTTGGTTTGCTTGTGTAATTGACTCAACGGTGTTGGCAATTAGGAGAGAGTTAAAATCTATCTGATCGAGGAGATCGGTTGGGATGAAATCTTGTGGAGAGATGGTGTAGGTACCCTGGTTTTCCCCATTGACAAGAAATGAGGCAAGCGTGAAGTGGGGAGGTGGAGCAACTTCGTCAATAGCAACATTGGCCTTGAGATCGGGGCGTTGATAATAGTAGTGAGAATTGTAGAGATCTGGATCGTTTATATCAGTGTTGTTTAAGCCGCAGAAGGCGACGCTGTTTTTGTAGGTTTGGATGCCTTTTTGTTCCAGAATCTTGAGTGCTTGGATGATTGTTTCTGGATGGACATTGTCATTGACACCAATGAAAGCGTGTATTGGCGTTTCAGCGGCAACAGGAATGGAAAGCGGACCAACGATGTGATTGATGGTTTCTCCTTTGAGGCGGTGGGAAAGAGTGTGAATGAGTCTAGTTGTGTGGCAGCTGGTCATCAGTAGACCTGTTTCGTTTTGAATTGTCTGAAAAGCTTCTTTAGTACTTTGGTCTGAACGAGCCCCTAAACTTTCAATAGCACTTTGGCCGGCGACTTTTGAAGTGTTGGGATATGAATGATGTTTGTGAGTTGGGCCGAAGTTGGCAAGTACAATAGCACCTAATGTGGAGAGGCTAAATAGCTTGGAGTTGTCCCCGTTTCGTTTGTAGCCACGGTCACCGCCCATACCACCCATCCCCATAACCGGTTGATCAGCAGGAATGCGAATAATAGTATCAAGATGGAGAGTTGCACCAACTAAACCAGCGATTTCTTCGGGAGTAAGTCCGACATACCCTTCTTTGGCCGAGAGAGCAGAAAGTAGGGCGATGGATTGGTAAAAAATGCTTTCTTGATCGCTTGGCATGCCAGAAGGAAGTTTGGTTGAGAGTTGATCAAAGACGGCCTTGTTGACGCCCATGGAGACGAAGGTCATGGCAGAGAAAGCTTCTTCAAAGATGAGGGGCTGACCCTTTTTTAGTCTGGCATCAATGCCGTAATATCCGGCTTCGTAAAGGGGTTGAAGATATGCGGCGACCTGTTCTATTCTCTCGGGGAGGGACTCTTTATATCCAGTGTTTTGGACGAGACGATCCAGGGTAGAGGAAGAGTCAATGTATTCTCCATCAACGGTTTTTTGATATGGCTCGCCTTTGAGACGAATGACGGCGATTGATTCTTGACCGGGTTTGAGGATTTCTTTACGATTCATTGTTGGTGTTTGTAATTAGTAAAAGCCCTGGTAAATACCTAAAATAGATTAGATATTTACAAGGGCCTTCTAGAGGCGGTGCCACCTTGCTTCATTAAGTCATTGCTGACTCAATCTCTTAACCGACTCCGTTACCGACCCTAAAAAGAGATCTACGACATCGGTTTGAAGTATGATAACGGACTTCTGCCGGAACTCCCTACTTATGTAAATTCAAGAGTCAGCTCGTTGGGCCCATTCTCCCAACTCAAACGCTTTTGTATTTGTAGAATGTATCAAGAGTTAGAGTAAGTTGTCAATAATGATATTGCACCCAGAGAAGTTAGTAGTAGATGCATATTTGACTTTTAGTTTTTATTTATGTATCGTATGGTGAACTTAAGCTGAGTAGCTCTTTAATAGAATAAAGGAGCTTGTAATGAAAGCACTGGGAAAGTTGGTTTCAGGGATCAAAAGAGATCCAATTGCTTTGGCCCTGTTAGGTCTGTTTTTTTTGGTTTTATCCAATTTGGGAGATAGCTATATTTCTAATAACGTTCTTTTTCCATTTGATCCTGGTGGGCCGATCGAGAGTGGAGTGGCAGCGGGGCTGTTTTTGACTGTTGGGGCTTTATCAGGAATGTTTTGGTTTGTGGTTTTTTCCTTCTTGCTAGTAAAGAAGGGAAATAACAGAGAAGAAAACAGCTATGGAGTGCTTCACTTTCGGAATAGGCGAATGATGCTAATTGCAGTCATTTCTGGTTTTGCTGGGGCCGCGACTACGTCGGCCTGGCTTTATTCCTTAACTCAGTTTGATCTTTCGATGGCAGTTCCACTTGGTAGTTTTTCAATCGTTTATGTAGTGCTGATTGACGTATTTATTAGAAAGACAATTAATTTCAGGAAAGTTCTTGCACCGTCACTATTGGCTTTTCTGGGCGTGTTGGCGGTTGCAGTCTCAAAAATAGTGGCGGCATATCTAAACAATGACTTGGCCTTTAAGCTTGGCGAGTTTATGTTTCTGATGGTGATGCTTCTGGTCTTTCGAAGTGGGTTCAAGGCGTTATCGGAGCAGTTAGATAAAGATGGTGGTGAGGCAGGGGGTACTCTCGAGTACAATTTCTGGCGATTCTTCTTTTTGACAATTTTTGCTTTTTTGATGGTTTTCTTGTACCTCTTTGCTACCAACAGTTTTTTACTGTACTTTGAGATGTTTGAAGTCAGGCTACTCGCTGGTTTAGGCTTTTTGGTGGTGTTTTCAATTATGACATTACCATTCTTTTCGAATAACTTTGCCACGGCGGCTAAGAACTCAACCCACATGACCAATCCGGCGCAAGTTTCTGAAGTGACAGTGATCTTGTCTTCTACGGTGGTTTTTGCTTCGGTGATTGCATTGGTGATTGATTTTTTTGTACCAGAGTTACTAGGTAAAGTTGATGTAGGATTATGGCCACTAATTATTAAGGTCATCGGTCTTGTTGTTTCGGTGTATGCAATAGTCAGACTCAAGCAGCTACGTGATTCGCGTTAGAGTGTTGGCTCCCTCCATTCGGAGGGGGTTTTTGTGTATTTGATTTGACGGTTCAGGTAGTGTTTGATATAGTCTGAGTACTTTTCTAGATCAGAAAAGGAACTTTTACATATTGGAGGGAAAATGAATGAACTTTCGTTGATTCGACGAGTCCTGTCTGGCCTTCGTCCGACGGGAAAGTTACACTTCGGACATTTTGGTGGAGCATTATTGGCGTGGTTAGAGTCACAAAAGGATCCGGAATCTGAGTGTTTCTTCCTGGTGGCTGATTATCAGGCAGCTACAACTCACGCTGATAACCCGAGCTTGATTCAGCAGGCAATCAAAGACGTAACGCTGGATATGTTGTCAGTGGGTCTTGATCCGAGACTGCCAAATGTTAACTTTGTTTTGCAAAGCGAGGTAGCGGGTAGGGCAGATTTATCACTCTACTTTGACTTATTGGCATCTTACAATGAGATTTTAGATAGTCCAACGGTTAAGGCTGAACTTGAAGTGCTAAAGCAGCGTAAAGTCAGGACGACAATGAGTTTTGTTCGTTATCCGGTCGATGAAATAGCCGATGTTTACTCGATTTCACCGAAGAATATCGCCGGGAATGAGCTTTTGGTTCCGGCAGGTGCCGATCAAGATCCGTTATTGGAAGATGCGAGGAAGATCGCAAGCGAATTCAATGAAAAATACGGTACAGCGCTTTTCCGTCCTTGCCGAGCGACCGGAAGCATGATTCCAAGATTGGTTGGAACTGATGGTCAGGCTAAAATGAGTAAGTCGCTTGGTAATACGATTGACTTGGATGAACCACATAATAGTTTGGTTGAGAAAGTGCGTCGAATGAAGGTGGACCCGGCGAGGATGTCGGTTTCAACTCCGGGTGACCCTGACAAGACAGTTGCCTTTATGTATCATCGTGCTTTTAACCCTGACAAGGATGAAGTTGCCGACATGGAAAGACGTTACCGCATGGGCAGGATTGGGGATCGAGTGATCAAAGAGCGGTTGATTGAGGTCTTGACGTCTCTGATGATCCCAATGCGAGAACGACGTGCGTATTTTGAGGCCGAGGGCCAATACGTCGATTACTTGATTGAGGGTACAAGACGTGCATCGGAACTTTGTATCCCGATTGCTCAAGAAATGAAAGAGGCGATGGGCTTGGGTTTCCCCAAGCATTGATCTCGCTCTAAGTTAATTTAGTTTGATGACCCCGCATTCGTGCGGGGTTTTTTTATGTACCAGGAAACCCCGCACAAGGCGAAGCGTCGTTGAGAGTCTGTA
>CAZUBK010000006.1:0-22214 GCA_964618725.1 uncultured Pseudomonadales bacterium | reverse complement strand
TACAGACTCTCAACGACGCTTCGCCTTGTGCGGGGTTTCCTGGTACATAAAAAAAGGGGCGATGAAACGCCCCTTTGGTTATGATAATAGTTCACCCATCGCTTGAGAAATGGGATGTCCCGCATAGTTCTCGACAAACTTCCATGCACCAGCAGGGTTGTTCTCGAGAAAGTAGTAGTTACCATCTACTCCCAAGAGAAAGTCCATCGCGCCATATTTAAGACCAAGCTTCTTGACCAAATCGATTGAGGCTTGATGTAAATCCGCTGGTAGATAATGCGCCTTAAACTCAAGGTCACGATCCATACCCATACGATAATCAACATCACCCTTCTTGCTTCTAACTTGATGAATCTCCATCGAGAAGGCTTGATCCCCGACCACTATGGTGCGGATATCGCAAACTCTCTGGATCTCTTCTTGAAAGATCGCAGGTGACGACCCAAGCAGACTAAAGTCAATCGGAGCATCAGGTCTGACGCGAGAAGTGAAGAAAGCGTGGATCTTGCCATCGAGTCTCACGATCTGATGAGCTAGTGGCTTTACAACTATCTCGCCGACTCGTTCTCTAAATGCTGCGGCCTCTTCGGGACAGGAAGTAACGAGTGTTCTTGGAACACACACCCCCAGTCTCAACGCCTCTTCCATTTGGAGAACCTTGTTTTCGGCTCTCTGCATGGCAAATGGATTGGAAACCCAAAAGGCTGACTCAAGCAAGCCAAACAATGGCGTTATCATCTCCTCACGACTTTTGCGATTAAGAAGATAGTACGGCTCGTTGGGTGGCTCTTTGTAATTAAGGTACGCGATACGATACCAGACGGAAGTAATTTCTTTTGCATCGACCCCATTGATGGTGTAACGCATTTTGCTTCCGTCCCATTCGTAACTCATTGGATATAACGGGTTCTCATCCCAGTTAAAGCGGATGAAAGGTTTTCTTACCCAACGCATTACGTCCTGCATGTTGTCATCTTTCGCCAAAGTAATGACGAGTAACATCTTCGATCTCCTTACTTGATTGAGGATAAAGAAGAGGGCGTCAAAAAGATGACGCCCCAAGGGTCAAAGCTACGTCGACTCGTAATCAGTAAGTGAGTTGTTGTCGCTTTGACTGTCCCAGGTGCAGTCTCCGTTACAGGTTTTCTGATCGATACCCTGCAATTCAACTGCAAACTGTTCGAAAAACGAAGCGGGTCTTGCAACGGCAAGCTCTGTCTCGTTCTCCAGTACTACTGTGGTTGTAGGCATTGCAATGCCTCCTCAAAGTGCTAGCACTCGGTTTCAATGTCGAGATTGACATATTTAATCATAAAAGGAGCCTAGTGTCAATTCTTTTTGTACTCGAACTACTGAAATGGGTTTTGTAATACATACCAATGTCTTCAGGCAATAGTTTGAGATTAGTTAGAGTTCTGTGAAGTTTAATGAAATCATTCATTAAGTGTTCCATTTTCGATATACTAAGCCCGCCAGAAATGATGTTTAGCACATCTTGCGTTGTTTGTTCTAAACTAAAAGAGTGAGATCAAGGTCTAATTTGTTCTTGGGAAGCGCATTTTTATTGTCAGCGACAATGATGTATAGCCTATTTGGTATCTTTTCAAGGTTAATAGGCTTTGATTTACCATTGGTCTATCAAACAGGACTACGAGGGATATTAGCTGGAACGATCGCAGCAATTATTTTGAACAAGAGGTGGGTAGCAGTGAAAGGAAGGGATTGGTCCTGGTTTGCATTTAGGGGGGTGATGGGGCTATTGGGGTTTTTGTGCTTTTTCGTAGGAGTTAACTATCTAACTATAGGGATGGTTTATTTTATGCTCTATTTTGGTTCTACAGTCGGAGGATACTTTATTGGTGCGTTATTCTTCCAAGAGAGGATAACAAAAATAAAATGGATATCCTTAGGATTATCCATATTAGGGTTGTGGCTAATCTACTTATTTGATTTGAAAGCGGTGAAGCTGTTTTATGTGTGGATAGCATTGTTATCAGGGATTTTCACAGCAATTTGGAATAGCTTGGTAAAAAAAATCCCAGACAGGTATCCAGCACTACAAATGTCAATGTTAGACAGTTTATTTGGTGGGGCGGTTGGATTAACGTTATCAATATTTGTGGGCGAAAACTGGGTAATGCCTGTTTTAAGTTTGCCTTGGATTGCAAGTTTTGGGTTGGCAGCTTTATACATACTTACTGATATTTTAGTGGTGATGGGATTTCGCAGGGTTGATGTCCAAGTAGGAAGTTTGGTGATGTTGTCTGAGGTCTTGTTTGGGTTACTGCTGGGATATTTTCTTTATGGTGAAATGATATCCAAGATTTCTGTTTTAGGAGGTGGATTGATTGTTTTGGGAATAGTTTTGCCAGAGGTTTTACGACCTAAGAACTAATTTCTTTTGTCAAATTCTGTAGTATTAGAGGTATGAGAAGAAATGTGGTAATAGTTCTTGGGGTTATTTTTCTAGTCCTAATTGGACTTGGGTTTGTGGTTTTGAACAAGTCGCAACAAGTAGGAGAGATAGAGTTAAGAACCCCCCCGCTTAAGTGCGCAGAATACAAATCGATTTCTGGCGGAGAAGCGATCAAGTACTGTGCTACTTGTGGCGATAAAAAGTGTGAAGCGAAGGAAATATGTTCATCGAGTTCCCCTAATACTTTTGATTGCGGTCCTTTGTATTGTCCTACTGATTGTCCAGCCCCCTCACCAGTGAGTGATCAGTTGTAGAAGTTCCTGACATAGAACTAATGCGAAGAGAGAGCGTAATGTTGATGTCTCATGCATCTCTTGGTTGGGATGATAGGCTATCGAAGACTTGCTGTCTTGGGATGACATCATTGTTTGTTAAGATTGGTCTATGTTGGAGATGAATAAGGAGATGACTAATCAGCAGGTATCGGAACTTTTAAGAAAAGTGGCGGCGGCATTTGAGGTGAAGGATGGAGATTTCTTCAGAGTAAAGGCCTATGAGAATGCGGCGGCAAGTATCGAACATGTAACTTCAGATTTGCATGATTTGTGGGAGGAAAATAAACTTTCGGATATTCCAGGGATTGGGCCAAACCTAAAACAGCATTTAGATGAATTGTTTAGGACTGGGAAGGTAGCGCATTTCATTGCTGAGACGAAGGATTTGCCTGAGGGCATGTTTGCTTTGCTTGATCTGCCGGGAGTGGGAGCGAAGACAGCCTTTAAGTTAGCTAAAGCCTTTAAATTGTATGACCAGAAGACGGCCTTGGAGAAGCTGAAGAAGGTAACGGAGAGGGGGGAAATACGGAAACTGGAGGGATTTGGCGACAAGTCGGAGGAGGATATCTTGAAAGCTTTGAGCCAAGAAAAAATGGGGGATAGAATGCTACTGTCTCCAGCTTTCGCATTGGCTCAAGAAGTGATGGAATATTTGAAGTTAGATGAAGCGGTGGAGAAGGTAGAAGTATTGGGAAGTTTGCGAAGAAGGACAGTGACGGTTGGGGATGTAGATTTAGCCGTAGCGACCAAGAAACCTGAGAAGGTAATGGAACACTTACTTAGGTTCAAGGGGGTGAAGAAGGTGCTTTCTACGGGCTTAAAGACCACGATGTTTATTCACTCATCGGGTAGACAAGTCGATGTTAAAACCCAAGACCCAAATGCTTGGGGTTCAATGCTACAGCATTACACTGGAAGCAAGCTTCATAATATTCAGCTTAGAACCTACGCGTTGGGCAAGAAAATGTCCTTGTCAGAGAATGGGATCAAGTACAAAGGAAAGGTGGAGACGTTTAAGGATGAAGGGGCGTTCTACAAATATCTGGGACTGGATTATATCCCTCCTGAATTACGGGAAGATGTAGGTGAGATCGAAGCCGCACTTAAACACAGACTCCCCCGCCTGATTGAGGAGGGAGATTTACGAGGAGATCTTCATGTACATACGAATATTGATATTGAGACAAGCCATGATTTGGGAATGAGCAGTGTTAACGAGCTATTGGCTAAGGCGAGATTACTTAATTATGAATATTTAGGATTATCTGATCATAATCCAAAAAGAGAGCTGTCTTTGACAAAGAAAATAGATTTACTTAAGCGCAGAAAAGAGAAAATCGAGAAAGGAATCGACTCATTCAGAAATGAAGTGAAAACTAGAGTCCCCAAGATATTTGTAGGTATGGAAGTGGACATTAGGTCAGATGGTAGTTTGGCTTTGGAAGATGTATGTTTGGACTTATTGGACTATGCAATAGTATCGATTCATGCTGTATTTGACCAAGAAAAGAAGATGGCGACAGAAAGGGTGCTTCGAGCGCTTAGTCATCCAAAGGTGAGGTTCTTAGGTCATCCGACCGGAAGGAAGTTGCAAAAAAGGCAAGGTTTGGATTATGACTGGGAAAAAGTGTTTGATTATTGTCGGACAAACGACAAGTGGTTGGAGGTAAATGCGTCGGTGGATAGACAAGACTTACCGGATATGTTGATCAGAGAGGCTATAAATGGTGGGGTTAAGTTAATTGTTGACACTGATTCTCATGCTGAGGAATATATGGGATTTATGAAGTATGGAATCTGGAATGCAAGACGGGGTTGGGCGGAAAAGAAGGACGTCGTGAACACACTTCCAGGGCGAGAGATGGAACAGCTTATTAGAGGATAAGCGTGTTAAAATACGGGTAACGTTCTTTGTCTTGATAGAGGAGAAGTGGAATGTTTCAAAGCTTTGGTCTTCCAGAACTGGTGATCATTCTGGTAATTGTTTTATTGCTCTTTGGTGTTGGTCGGGTAGCAAGGGTAGGTAAAGAACTGGGTTCTACAATTCGAGAATTCAGAAGTGGCTTAAAAGACGATCAAGACAAGAAGGAGTAATAGCAGAGGCACTCTCGGATTGAACCGGGAGTGCATTTTTTAGGTTGTGATATCATAAATTAGTTACGATTTATCTGCGCATATGCCACTAATTTACTTGGTTGTGGGATTGGTTCTTTTAGCACTTCTTTTTCTTGTTTCGATGTATAACAAATTTGTGTCAATGAAGACACAGATTGAAGCGAGTATTCAAGATATTGGTAATCAACTTAAAAGACAGGCAGATTTGATTCCTAATTTGGAGGCATCGGCTAAGGGGTATCTGAGACATGAGAGAAAGATATACGACTCATTGGTGGAAGCAAGGAAAGCGGTTGAGTCAGCGGTAAAGTCTCAATCAAGTAAGGCAATAGAGGCGGCGGAGGGGAAAATCAGTGCGATGTTACCTAAGCTTCAAGTATTGATAGAGAGTAATCCGGAGCTTAAAGGTGCTGATGTGGTAACAAAATTGATGAATGAGTTGAGGGACACGGCTGACAAGCTGATGTATGCCAGAAGAACGACGATTGATTTGGTACAAGACTTTAATCAAATGCTTCTCACCTTTCCTTCCAATGTCATTGCAGGGATATTCGGAATGACTAAGCAACAGGGTCTTAAGACTTCTGAGGCGGGGGAACATATGGAAGTATCGGAAAAAGAAATGAAATCTCCTGAAGTAGACTTGGAGTGAGTTGAGGTATAATGGGCGTAATCCCAAAAAAGGAAGGTGTACAGTGAAGATCCTAGTTTCGGACAGTGATCGTGATTTTGCAGAGAGCGTCGGTTGGTATTTGCAAGATGCCGGCTATGAGGTCGTTCTCGCGTCTGGTTCAAAAGAGACAGAAGAAGTCTTTATGTCTTCCATCCCTGGTTTGGCAATTTGGGATGTGAGAATGAATAATGATCTGGACAGCTACGATAGAAGTGGTTTTGTCTTGGCAAGAAAGCTGGTACAGTTTTCTCCAATCATTATCTTGAGTGCTTCATCTATACCAAATGGAGAAACTATTCCTGATGGAGTAGTCTACTTCTTGAAGAGGACTGGTCCTGCTGCTCTTTTGGAAATTGTGAAGGATATCTTGTAGTTTTTCTGTGGCGCGTTTAGCGCCACATTTTGTGCCTAGGTGTACAATTAAAGAATGGTAAATATGTATGAACGAGTTGAGGCCAATAAACAGAAGAGCTTATTGGTAATGGTTCTGTTCACGCTTTTTGTAGTGGGAGTGGTGTTTGTTTTTTCTCAGGCACTTGACTATGGCTTATCGATGGTAGGGTGGGCACTAGTGTTTTCGGGACTAATGAGTTTAGGCAGCTTTTATTATTCCGACAAAATAATTTTGACGCTATCAGGAGCGAGGGAGGCGGACCGGGAGAAAGATTTTGAATTCTATACCATAGCGGAGAATCTATCTTTGGCGGCGAGATTACCGAAGCCGAGGTTGTTTGTGATTGACGATAGTGCCATGAATGCATTTGCGACGGGCAGAGATCCAAAGCATGCTGTGGTGGTGGCGACGACCGGACTATTGGCGAAGCTTGATAGGACAGAACTTGAAGGAGTAGTGGCACATGAGTTGTCACATATAAACAACTATGATATTAGATTGATGGGAGTTGTGACGGTTCTGGTAGGTTTGATTGCGTTGTTGGCCGATTGGTTCTTACGAATGAGTTATTTTGGTGGTGGAAGAAGAAAAAGTGATGACAACAATCAATTGCAGATTATTTTTGTGGTTTTGGGCTTGGTGTTGGCCTTGTTTGCGCCGATTATTGCCAACTTAATCAAGTTGGCAATTTCTCGAAGAAGGGAATTTTTGGCTGATGCCTCGGCGGCAAAGTTAACCAGATATCCAGAAGGATTGGCGAGGGCACTTGAGAAGTTGGCAGCTGATAGGGAACCTTTAGAGGCAGCCAACAAAGCAACAGCGCATCTTTACATAGTCAATCCGTTGAAAAACCACCGTGATGCAGTGGCATGGTTTGCTGGTATGTTTAGCACTCATCCTCCGGTGGAAGAGAGAATTAAGGTCTTGAGGAGTTGAAAGAAAAAAAGCGTGGTAGAATGGCGACTATCAGTGAGCAAGGAGAACGGCGGGCTGGAAAATGAAGAATTAGAACAAGAGATTGGTGCATTGTGGTCTCAGTTTGAGAGTTACATCGAAAAGAAGCCGGAGAAGATTCTGAGTTATACAGCCAAAATGGTGGAGTTTTGTGTGGAAAGAAGAGAAGAAATAGAGGAAATTGTTTTGAGCTTAGCTGTGACGCGGCTGATGATGCTTGATTTTGGGATTAGTTTGGCGGAAGAAAGGAGTCTTGTATTGGCGGATAGAGTTTGGCGCAGAGATTTGGTGTTCATGAGAGATAATGGAGGGTCGATGGCTTCAGTAGTTGAGTTGACTGACGGAACCCTGGAGTTGTGGGTTGGTGCAGAGATATTGCTAGATCAGAAGGATATTGACATGGAGGAATTTGTGTCATGGCTTGAGACTAGTTTTGAGGAATATGGACATATGCTGTACGACTCGATTAAGCCGGAGGATGAAAAAGATATAGATGAAGAGAACCGACTATTTGTGACGGCTTTGACTGATGAAATGGAAGATGAGAAATTGTCGGATGTGTTATATCACACAATTGATAGCGAGTATCGAGGACTGATTTGGAAATCATGGTTTATGCAACATTATTTGCCAGCTTTGGGCGATGTCTATGGAGAATTGAAGGGCTTAGTAATGCGAAAAAGGAAAGAGTTACGAAGTAACAGAACTTGTGATAGAAAATGAAGGTAAAGAAGAGGGTGAGGAGTTTTCTTTTGAGAAGGAGATCGGGCATTTGTGGGCGGATTTTTTGATTTTTCGGGTTAACAAAACGGAAACAGAGAAGAAGATAAGACGAGTGCTTACTTGGGAGTATAGAAATCAAGATGGGTCGATTTTACATTATGCAGAGATTGAGCAATGTGTGGAAGGCATGCTATTGATAATGTATGGAGCTAATTGGGGGTTGAATGTATGTCGGCGATTTTCCATCCAGCCAGAGGGGTGTCTATTTGTGCCTAGGTCAGAGAAGTCAATCGGGGTGGGCCATAACTTGAATACGAATCCAAGATGGGTGTCGACGGAAATCCAAGTCGGTATCCCCTGTTTTTTGGATGAGTTCTGGAGTACGGGACATACGAGTATGTTGGAAAAAGATAAGGAAAGCGTGTCTCATTTTTTTTCGGATCGTAAAGTAGTGGATTTGCTTTTGTCTGGGGTTGAAGAATGGGCTCATCACTTGAGTTTGACGCTAAAAGATAACTTAAAGGCAAGAAAGATGAGGCAAGATTATCTGAGGATGGAACAGTTATCATGTTGGGTAGAAGGAAGGAATCATACTGAAGAGTCGCGTTTGACCTACCATATGAGTGATATCGAGTATCGGGGGCTGATCTGGAAGAACCGAATGTTGTATGAATTGTTCCCTAGTTTGTATGGAGAGAACAAAGAGTTTCAGAAAATAGTGGGTCGTCTAAGATGCGGAGATGTTTAGCACTCTATTGACATGAGTGCTAGAAGTGATTAAATTAAGTTGATGGATGGAAATATACCCGACTTTTTAAAGCCCGTTGATCCGAAAGAGGCGTTAACTAAATACACGCTCAATTTGACGAGGAGAGCGAGAGAACAAAAACTTGATCCGGTGATTGGAAGGGATCAAGAGGTGAGACGGATGATGCAGGTGTTATCGCGAAGGACAAAAAACAATCCGGTTCTGGTGGGAGATCCGGGAGTGGGTAAGACGGCGTTGGTGGAGGGGTTGGCGCAGCGGATTGCAAATGGGGACGTTCCGGACTCGTTAAGAGACAAAGATCTGTTGAGTTTGGATATGGCGAGTATTTTGGCGGGAGCAAAGTTTAGGGGTGAGTTTGAGGAGAGACTCAAGGCAATTATTAAAGCGGTGGAAGAAGGGGCGGGTAGGTATATTCTGTTTATCGACGAGTTACATACTTTGGTTGGGGCGGGAGGAGGAGAAGGAGCGGTAGATGCAGCCAACATGTTGAAACCAGCTTTAGCTCGAGGAACACTTCATTTAATTGGGGCGACGACGATAAACGAGTACCGCAAATATATCGAGAAGGATGCGGCCCTAGAACGACGGTTCCAGCCTGTTTTGGTAGACGAGCCAAGCATGGAGGATACGATCGCGATTTTGAGAGGGCTGAAAGAGAAATATGAGTTACATCATGGTCTCCGTATCTCAGATGATGCTCTGATAGCGGCGGCACAATTGTCAGTCAGATATATTCCCGATCGATTCTTGCCGGACAAGGCAATTGATTTAATTGATGAAGCAGCGTCGGCGCTTAAGATCGAGATTGAGTCGATGCCAGCGGAGTTAGATCTATTGAAGCGGCGGATTACTAGTATGGAGATTGAGTTGGCGGCACTAAGAAGAGAGAAATCAGAGACGGCGAAGAAAAGAGCTGAAGAACTGCTAAAGGAAGTTGAGTTAAGAAAAATTGAAGCAAAAGAACTGGAAGTAAAATGGCAGGATCAAAAGAAACAGGTTGAGGCGATCAGCCGGATTCAGGAGAAAATCGATGAACTCAAGGTAAGGCTTGAGGTGGCGGAACGAGAAGTGAAATTGGAAGAGGCTGCTGAGATCAAATATGGTCAGTTGCCTAAACTAGAAGAAGAACTGAAGGAGAAACAGAAGGTGTGGAACTCTATCCCAAACGAAGAGAGACTCTTACAGCTTGAAGTGGCTGACGAAGATATCGCCACCGTAGTGTCACGATGGACAGGGATACCTGTAGTGAGACTGGTTGGTTCAGAAAGTAAGAAGTTGATCAATTTGGAGAAGGAATTAGGCAGGAGAGTGGTAGGACAGGAAGAGGCGGTCAAAGCAGTGGCAGCGGCAGTCAGGCGGTCAAGGGCGGGTATTGCTGACGAAGGTAAACCGATCGCCAGCTTTATGTTTTTAGGGCCAACGGGGGTGGGTAAGACAGAGACGGCGAGGGCGTTGGCGGAGTATCTTTTCGATGATGAGCGGTCATTGATCCGAATTGATATGAGTGAGTACTCGGAACAACATAGCGTGGCGCGGTTAATAGGAGCTCCACCGGGATATGTTGGTTTTGAAGAAGGGGGTCAGTTAACCGAAGCCGTGCGAAGGCGACCCTACAGCGTTATCTTGTTTGATGAGATCGAAAAGGCACATCCTCAGATCCTCAATATCTTGTTGCAAATCTTTGATGATGGCAGACTAACTGATGGAAAAGGGAGGACGGTCAATTTCAAAAATACAGTCATTATCATGACGAGTAATTTTGCGAGTGATGTCATCCGGGAATATGCTGGGAAAGAAAATGAGAAGTTGCAAAATGAATTATGGAAAGCTCTACAGGAATCGTTTAGGCCAGAGTTTCTTAACCGGATTGACAGAATCATCGTTTTTGAGCCACTGACTGAAAAACAGATCGAGAATATAGTGGAGATTCAGTTAAGTAGATTGGTAGATCGCTTGAGGACGCAGAACATTGAGATTGGAGTAAGTAAAGAGGCCAGGCAACTTTTGGTAAAGGAGGGTTTTGACCCGGTTTTTGGGGCGAGACCGCTTAAACGGGTAATTCAATCAATGATTGAGGACGAGCTGGCACTGCTAATAATTGAAGGGAAAGTCAAAAGTGGGGAGAAGGTGAATGTAGAAATCGATGGAGGGAAGCTGAAGTTCACGGCATGAAAAAGCCCCCTATTAAAGAATAGGGGGCGAATATAACTTCAGTCAGGGAAGATAGAGGCAAGAAATTGGCCGACTCGTTCGCCCAAGCTGATGATGATTTTAGCAATAAAGACGACAACTTTTGATGTGATCTTGAAAGTAGTTTTAAATATTAGATTCACACAAGACGCGACTAAAGCCAAAATGAGAAAAAAGAGGAAAAGTGGCCAGAGAAAGAAGGCTAACAGTGAGATGTCGTCTTGCTTTTGTTTGTTGGGGTCTTTGAACATACCATAAAAGAAAAGGCCAAATATGGCATAACCAAGTACGAAAAGTAGGGTATAGACGAGAATACCGGTGTTAAGGGACATTGTTCCTCCAGTGAAAGTAGAGTAGGTGCATTGTATCACAATTAGAGTGCTATAATCTTAGTTATCTGATCTTGAGGAGAAAAAAATGAAATATCTGACGATTGCTCTTTATATACTTGGTGAACTGGTGATGCTTAGTATTGTGTTCTACTTTGTTTACATGCGGACGACTCATGGTTACATGAATGACATTACCTTGGGTTACTTGTCTTATTTTTTCACTATTTCTTTAGTCATTAAGTCAGGGGCGCTTTTGTTCTCTGTTTTGAATGTCTGGAGGAATCGATGAAAATACTGGTTGGGATTTGTTATCTTTTGGGATGTTTGTTCACGGGATTGGCTACTGGTGCAGTGGTCACTGGCGTTTACGATCAGGCAACTGCCTTTGCCGTAGTTGCTTTAGCCTTGTTTGCGATACCGGTTGTTGGTAGGTATCTGTCGTAACATTTTTGCCTCTCTTTTTTAGAGAGGCTTTTTTTGTGGCTGGGAAAGAAGTATTATATGTATATGGCATTATCCTTGATTGACCTACAACATTTGTCCAAATTGGCAAACTTAAACGTCACAGAAGAGCAACTTTCTGCTTTGGCACCGCAATTAAGTGAAATATTAGAATTTGTTGGAAAACTTGAAGAAGTGGATGTGACTGACGTAGTAGAGACGGTGGAGATAACGGGATTGAAGAATGTGTATGCAAAAGACGTTTCTGTTGAGTGTTTAGAGCCAGAAGTGGCAATTGGGCAGGCGCCAAAGACAAGTAAGGGTTATGTTTTAGTACCAGCGATATTTGAGGAGGGATCCGATGAATAACAAGACATCGGAACTAATTCAAGAGGAGATAAAGAAGGGGAAGAAGGTAATTGAAGTGGTGGACGAACATCTGAAAAAGATTGAGGAGAGAAATGATGCGCTAAACGTCTTCCTAACGGTGACGGGTGATGAGGCAAGGCAAAGGGCGGAAGAGATTGATAAGTTGATCGCGGCTCAGCCGGAAATTATTGACAATATGCCCTTACTGGGGATACCGGTGGCTTACAAGGATATCTATATGACTAAGGGGATACGAACGACTGCAGGATCTAATGTTCTTAGGGACTATGTGGCGCAGTATTCAGCGACAGTGGTAGACAAAATTGAGGCAGCCGGAGCAATTTCTTTGGGGAAACTGAACTGTGATGCCTGGGCTCATGGAAGTAGTGGAGAGAATTCTGACTTTGGTCCAACTAAGAATCCGGTTAATCCGGAGTATGTTCCGGGGGGGAGCTCTTCTGGTTCGGCGGCGGCGGTGGCGGCTGGGATGGCGGCACTTACAATGGGGACAGATACCGGGGGATCGATTAGATTGCCGGCAAACTTTTGCGGTGTGGTTGGTTTTAAGCCAACATATGGGAGAGTAAGTCGCTATGGCATTGTCTCGATGGCATCTTCTTTGGATAGTGTGGGACATTTTGCTCACAATGTAGAAGATGCGGCAAAGATGTTAGCGGTGACGTCGGGAGTGGATAGACATGATGCGAACACGGCTAATTCAAAAGAATTCTATATTACAGGATTGAAAGAAAAAGGGCTTAAGGGGGTAAGAGTTGGTGTACCAAGGGAGTACTTGAGTCCAATCAAAAATGGAGAAGTAAAGGGTGACTTTGAAAAAACGGTGAGGAGACTAGAAGAGGCAGGAGTAGCAATAGTAGAGGTGAGTCTGCCCCACACGGATCAGGCAACAGCGGTTTACTATATTTTACAGCCCTCAGAAGTGAGTTCTAACTTGGCGCGTTTTGATGGAATACGCTACGGAAATACGAGAGCAAACTTTGGGGCGGAAGCGATAAGACGGATAATGATAGGGACATATACCCTATCAGCTGGTTACTACGATGCGTATTACAAAACAGCTTTAAGGGTGAGGACTCTAATCAAAGAGGACTTCGATAGAGTCTTTGAGAAAGTGGATGTGTTGGTGACACCCGTATCTCCGACTCCCCCGTTCAAACTGGGCGAAAAAATGAATGATCCGTTGGAGATGTATTTGTCGGATATTCTGACGGTTCCAGTAAACCTGGCGGGATTGCCGGCGATTGCACTGCCGACGGGTAAAACAGAGGACGGTTTACCACTGGGTATTCAAGTGATTGGTAAGCGTTTTGCTGAAGACGAAATTTTCCCGATTAGTTATCAGATTGAACAGATACTAAAATGAGTGACAAATATACCCCGATTATTGGTATGGAGGTGCATGTCGAGTTGAGTACCGAGTCAAAGATGTTTTGTCGCTGTAGTGCGGTACATTTTCAGGTGCCCCCAAATACCCATGTGTGTCCGGTATGTTTGGGATTGCCGGGGGCATTGCCGGTGCCAAATGGAAAAGCGATTGAGGACACGATTAAAATAGGTCTGGCGCTGAATTGTCAGATAAACACGCAAAGTAAATTCGACCGAAAGCACTATTTCTATCCCGATCTGCCTAAGGGGTATCAGATTAGCCAGTATGATCAACCACTTTGTTACAACGGTTTAGTCACTCTCAGTAATGGTAAACGAATTAGGATTACTCGTGTCCATCTGGAGGAAGATACAGGCAAGCTCAAACACGAGAAAGTAGAGGGAAAGGATGTGACGCTCATTGATTACAACCGATCTGGCGTGCCGTTAGTTGAGATTGTGACCGAACCAGATTTGTCTACTGCCGAGGAAACCAAAGAGTACCTTAAACTGATCCATTCGACAGTCAGATTCTTAGGGGTATCGGATGCGGATATGGAGAAAGGATCGATGAGACTGGAGGCGAATATTAGTCTGTCGACTGATGGTGGATTGCCCGCCTATAAAGTCGAGGTAAAAAACGTTAACTCATTTAGATACATCGGCGCAGCGATTGATTATGAAATAGAAAGACATAAAAACTTACTTGAGAAAGGTGAAATGCCAAGACAGGAGACGAGGGGATGGAATCTTGGGGGAAGAAAGACAGTTAGTCAGCGGTCTAAGGAAGAAGCGAAAGACTATAGATACTTCCCAGAACCGGATATTCCCCCACTAGTGATAGAGAGAGAAAAAGTGGAGAGATTTAAAAATGAACTACCGATATTGCCAAGTCAGGTGATTGCTACTTTGGTTGAGAAAGGGATTAGACTTGATTACGCCCAGACGGTGGCAGAGAACCAAGAACTCACAAAGTATGTTCTAGAGTTAGTCGAGTTGGCTAAGGAAAATATTGACCGATTGGTAGGTGTGGTGATCAATGCCAAGGAGGATTGGCACAAGTTATCTCCCGCGGAGTTGATCGAGAGGGTATCGAGTAAAGAGAAAGAGAAGATAACCGATGAGGATCAGATTGAGATGTGGGTGAAAGAGGCAATCAGCCAAAATTCGGGAGTAGTAGAAGATTACAAGAGAGGTAAAACTAATGCTCTCCAGTTCCTCTTGGGCCAGGTAATGGGTCGATCAAAAGGTAGGGCTGAAGCTAAGGTTGTGGCTAGAATCCTGCTTGAGAGATTGACTTAGACAGATTCCTATGGTACTATGGGGTTGTATACTTCTTGGGAGGACAGATGAACGATTTCAGTTTTTTGGGTATCTGTCCGGTGTGCAAAGAAGCGCATCCGGTGTTGTCGATTTCCGAGAGCCCGTGGCTTTGGCTGCAGCCAGATGCCGATCTTGAGGACTATATCCTGGAACCACACATTGCAAAGAAAGGCCGGAACTGGTGCTACGGAAGTGGGACAAACCCGGTCAAACTGAAGGAGTGAAAAATAGGGCGTCGCAATTGCGACGCCCTAAACGTATCAGGGAGAGCAAAATCCTGTCTCAAGTATTTTTGGAATAAGAAAAGAATTGAGTTCAGAATGGAAACAGGCCAGGAAGACAGGGACATTTACAGCGGAGTTGACTCCCCAGGTCAAGAGACGTTCAGAACATAGTATGGAAGTCTCTGAAATATGTGGGTCGATTGTGATGAGGATCGACAAGAGACGACGTTCTAAAAAGAGGTTAAGTTGGGGATCAGTTTGAATGTGGGGATAAAAGACTATTTTTGAAGTCTGAAGTGTGGTGATCCAGGTTATGGTTAGAGGGAGGATGGCGATGTTGACGCCCTCGATATCGGCTGGCTTGTAACCGATAAGGATACGGGGACGAATGGCGAAATACCTGGAACCCCAAGGAGTAAGAATGAGTTCGTATTTTCGAGTGGGATCCTTGTCTATTTGGTAGTCTTTTTGTTGAAAGTGGGATTTAAGTAGTTCGTAGTCAAGAGTAATATTTGCTGGCTTACTCTCTTCGATGAACTGAGAAAGAAGAGGGGAATATATTGAGTTCACGGGTATCTCCTTTAAGTTAAGGTACTACGAGGAGTATAACTTGGAGAAAACAAAAAAAGCAGGCCGATAAGGGCCTGCAGGATTAAGTTAAGGTTTCAGAATGTTGGTCAATTTCATATCTCCTGTTTGAGTTTTAAAGGAACGTTATGGTGAGGGTAGAGGCAAAGTGGTTGATTGTCAAGAAAGTGGTGGGTCTTGATGTAGAATGGGTTAGTTATGGCTTCTAAATTTGTTCATCTTCACGTTCACTCTGAGTTTTCCTTACTGGATGGATTGGCGAAGATCTCGGGGTTGCTTAAAAAGGCAAAAGAGTTTGAGATGCCAGCCATTGCCTTAACTGATCATGGGGCAATGTATGGGGCGGTTGATTTCTACAAGAAGGCTAAGACCGAAGAGATTAAGCCGATTATTGGTTGTGAGATATATATGTCGGCTGATGATTACAGGGAGAAGAAACGGAAGGATGCATTCCATTTGACCGTTCTAGCTAAGGATCTGGAAGGATATCGAAATCTGATGAAGATAGTGACGGTGGGACAAACTGAGGGGTTTTATTACAAGCCGAGAGTTAGTTTCGAGATATTGGAGAAATACAGCAAAGGACTGATGGCAACGACTGGATGTCCGGCAGGACTGGTGCAGAAACAGCTGTTTGAGGGAGACTTAGAATCGGCAAAAAAAACAACTAAACATCTAGCACAGATATTCGGGGAAGATGACTTTTATATCGAGCTTCAGCGTCACCCATATGATAAGTTTGCGGAAGAGGAGGGAGTACCTGAGAAGATTGCGGAGGAGTTAAGAAGATTTGCTGTTGAAGGAAAGAAGAATGAAGCGCATTTACTACACTTAAGTCGGGAGCTTGGATTGCCATTGGTAGCAACAAACGATGTCCACTATGTAAACCGTGAGGACGCGGTAGCCCAGGACGCATTAGTTTGTATCCAGACAGGGAAGGTTATCTCAGATATTGAGAGGATGCGATATGTCGATACCCCGACCTATTACATGAAGTCACCTGATGAAATGAGTGAGGCATTTATGGACTTGCCAGAAGCGATTGAGAATACAGTCAAGGTAGCGGAGAAAGTAAATATTGAGATAACGCTGGGGAGTTGGTTTTTTCCTAAATTTGATTTGCCAGCGGGTAAAACGGCGGGTCAAGTTTTACGAGAAAAAGCGGAGGCGGGAGCGAGAGTGTTCTATCCAGATTATGACTCGAATGAGATTCTCAAGAAACGAATTGATTTTGAGATGGAGGTGATAGATAGCAAGGGGTATTCCCCGTATTTCTTGATCTATGGAGATATGACGCGCTTCTCACGCGAGTCGGATATTTATGTAAACACGAGAGGATCAGCGGCGGGATCATTGGTGTCGTATTGTTGTGGAATTACGACGGTGGATCCAATGAAATACCAATTGCCTTTTGAGCGGTTTCTTAATCCTCTTCGTCCCTCACCGCCGGATATCGATTTAGACATTTCTGATAACAGACGGGAAGATATGATCCAGTATCTTAAGAATACATATGGCGAGGATAAAGTGGCGCAGATCTGTACCTTTGGAACAATGGCAGCGAGGGGGTCGGTTCGTGATGTGGGGAGGGTGATGGGCATGCCGTATGCTGGTCCGGATCGGATTTCCAAAATGATTCCGTTGGGGAAGCAGGGTTTTCCGATGACGATTAAGAAGGCGCTTGAGATAACACCGGAGCTGAAAGAGGCATATGAGAAAGAACCGGAGACGAAAAAGCTATTAGATTTGTCACGAAAAGTAGAAGGTAATGCGAGACATATCTCGGTCCATGCAGCGGGTGTAGTGGTGGCTCCAAGTACCTTGACTGACTTTACTCCACTTCAGAAAGAGCCAGGTGGAGGTGACAAGATCATTACTCAGTATGAGATGCATGCGGCTGAAGACGTGGGATTGATCAAGATGGATATCTTGGGAATTAGGAATCTATCGATCATGGCGGATGCGATTAAATTGGTGGAGAAACTAAGGAAGGTAAAAGTGGATATTTACGCCGTACCCGTGGACGACCAAAAGACTTTTGAGATGTTGGCCAGGGGTGAGACTTTTGGAGTATTTCAACTGGGATCTCCTGGGATGACGAGGTACTTAACTGAACTCCAGCCAACGCGAATAGAAGACATCATGATTATGATTGCCTTGTATCGTCCCGGTCCGATGGCGAACATTCCGGAGTTTATTGCCCGCAAGAAAGGACTCAAGGAGGTTGAATACTATCATCCCAAAATGGAGAAATTTTTAGCCCCGTCTTTTGGGGTGTTAGTTTATCAAGATGACTTACTCTATACTGCCTTGGAATTGGCGGGGTATAACTGGGAGACGGTTGATAAGTTTCGGAAGGCGGTGGGAAAGAAGATCCCTGAGGAGATGGCCAAGCAGCATGTGATCTTTGTTGAAGGGTGTATTACGCATACAGGAATGACCAAAGAAGAAGCGGAGGGGCTGTGGAACTTGTTCGAGCCGTTTCAAGGTTATGGCTTTAACAAGGCGCACGCGGCAAGTTATGGTATGGTGAGCTATTGGACGGGGTATCTTAAAGCAAATTTTCCAGTGGAGTATATGACGGCGTTGTTGACAGCAGAGTCATCACATACAGATAAGCTGGTGGAGGCGATAGCTGAGTGTGAGCGGATGGGGATTCCGATTTTGCCCCCTAGTGTGAATGAGTCGTTGAAAGGTTTCACCGTAGTCGACTTTGAAAACAAAAAAAGCGAAAAGGTGAAGGCGATTCGTTTTGGTTTGAGTGCAATTAAGAATGTGGGAGAAGCGGCAATTGAAGCGATTCTGAAAGTAAGAAAAAAAAGTGGCTTCAGTTCGTTAACAGATTTCTGTGGTAAGGTCGATCTACAAAAATGTAATAAGCGGGTGATAGAGAGCTTGATCAAAGTGGGGGCGATGGATGCCTATGGCAAGAGGGCGGCTCTGATTGAGGTCTTGGAAGTAATAAGAGGGAAGGCAAGCAGTGCACAGAAGAAAAAAGATCAAGCGCAGCAAGATCTGTTTGGGGGAATGGAGACAAAAGTAATGGTTGAGGACAAGTTGCCTGAAGTGGAGGAGTGGGATATTAATGAGAAGTTAAAATATGAGAAAGAACTACTTGGCTTTTATATGTCGGCTAACCCGCTTAAGGGGATAATGAAACGAGCGGAGAAACATCTGACTCATCGGATTAACCAGCTGGATGTACACCACCACTTAGGACAGACGGTGACATTGGCTGGGACAGTTAGTCGGGTAAAACAGGTATATACCAAGAAGAATAACTCGGCGATGGCGTTTGTGACCCTCGAAGATGACAGCGCAACGGCAGATATTGTCGTTTTCCCTAAAATTTACGAAGAGTTTAAGGCACTTTGTGTTGAAGGGAGCAATGTGTTGATAAAAGGGAAGATTGATTCGAGAGAGGGAGAGATAAATATACTGGCGGATGAGATCACTTCGATCGAGGAACTACCAGAAGTGGTGGATGTAGAAGAGCTTGAGGCTAAAGAGATCGCGATTCCGCGAGGGACGCCTAAAGAGACACTGGGAAAGATAAGTCAGATACTGAAACAGAATCCGGGAGACGATCGAGTGGTGATTTTGATTCCCAATGGAGGAGAAGCAAAAAGAATACTGGTGCCGTATGGAGTCAACTATTCGAGTGAGGTGGAACAAGAAGTAGTGAAGATACTTTCTTGATTTGTTAGAACCTGCTACACTGAGTGTCCAGTTAGCAATAACTGGAATTTTTTTGAAAACAAAGTTTGTTTTTACTATTGGAGGGGTTTTGTCCGGACTTGGGAAGGGTATAACGACGGCATCGGTTGGGTTACTTCTCAAGCAGAAGGGCTTTAGCGTGACGGCGGTAAAGATTGATCCGTATATTAGTATTGATGCGGGGACGATGAGACCAGCGGAACACGGTGAGACTTTTGTGACGGCAGATGGAGGAGAGATCGATCAGGATTTGGGTAATTATGAGAGATTCTTGGGTATAGATTTATCGAAGGAAAATAATATTACAACGGGGAAGGTGATGATGGCGGTGGTGGAGAATGAGAGAACCTTTAAGTATGGAGGGAGAGATGCCGAGATGATTCCTGATGTGATTGATGAGATCAAGCAGCGGATATATAGATTGGCGAGAGACAAGGATTTTTGTTTAGTAGAGATAGGAGGGACGACGGGAGACATAGAGAACTTGCCATTTTTGTATGCAGCAAGGGAGATAGGGAGAGAGGAAGCGGCTTGCTACATTTTGGTGACGTATTTGCCATTTCTGCGTAACGTGGGAGAATTGAAAACCAAACCGACTCAACATGCGGTGAGTTCACTTCGTTCAACGGGAATACAACCAGATTTCATTATTACACGTAATGAGGTGCCACTTGATGAGCCAAGAAAAGAAACAATTGCCAAGCGGTGTTTTGTCGATCGGGAAAATATTATTGATAATCCAGATACCGATTGTATTTACGAGATAGTATTGGCATTTGAGAGGGAGAGAATGGCGGATAGAATGTTGGTCAAGTTTGGCTTGAAGAAGAAAGAAACAGACCTAAAGGCATGGAAACGCTTTGTTAGGGGATTAAAGAATCCAAGAAGAGAGATTAGGGTGGGGTTACTGGGAAAGTACTATCGTCACGGGGCTGACAACCACAGGGATGTGTATCTGTCGGTTCACGAAGCACTGCTGCATGCTGGAGGAAAACTCAGGACAAAGGTGATGATAGTACCAATCAACTCCTTTGAGCTAGAGAAGGGTAGTGTGGATCGCATCATGAAGGAGATGTCACTCGATGGATTGATTGGTCCTCAAGGGTGGGGGCAGAGAGGTACGGAGGGAATAATAAGAGGGATTACTTTTGCGAGAAAGTCATCTCTCCCCTATTTAGGGCTCTGTTATGGCATGCAGCTGGCAGTGGTGGAGTATGCGAGAAATGTATTAGGGCTAAAGGGAGCCAATTCAGCTGAAATTGATTCGAAGACTCAATTTCCGGTGATTCATATCATGTCGGATCAGGCAGAAATTTTGAGAAAAAAACAATATGGGGGGACGATTCGCTTAGGTGATTGGCCATGTAGTTTGAAACGAGGAACTATTTTGAGGACATTATATGGAAAAGAGTTGGTGCAAGAACGACATAGACACAGGTATGAGGTCAACAACGAGTACAGAGAAAGATTAGAGGGGGCAGGGTTGATGATCTCAGGGACGTCTCCAGACGGAAAGTTGGTGGAGGCGATAGAATTACCCAGGAGTAAACACCCATTCTTCGTGGGGACACAATTTCACCCGGAATATAAGACGAAGGTATTATCCCCCCATCCGGTGTTTGTTGGTTTCATAAAAGCTTGTAGTTTGAGGCAAAAGTTGTTAGAATAGGCACTTAGGTGTAGATAACAGTTTGCTCGGCAGACTTTCAATAATGACTATTATTGAAATGAATAGCCTGCGCTTCCTGTTATATCTATGCCGATAATATTATTATCGTCTTGATATGGCAAATCTACTTAATTTTCGAAACGAAGTCAGTTTTAGTAGCGGGGATACCGTCAGGGTGCACCAGACTGTAACTGAAGGGGGTAAGACCAGAACACAGGTTTTTGAGGGAGTGGTAATTAGGATTAGAGGAGATAAGGGTCTTAAGTCATTTACAGTAAGAAAGATTGCCAATGGTGGCGTCGGAGTGGAGAGAATTTTCCCTGAATTAGCGCCTACTATCAGTAAAGTTGAGATAAAAAAGAAGGGTAAGGTCCGTCGAGCAGTACTCACCTATCTAAGAAAGAGAATTGGTAAAAAAGCGACCAAGATTAGAGATGTATTTGTTAAAGGAGCGCAAAAGAGTGAAGGAGCTGATCTTGTGGTTAAGAAAGATGTTCCAGTGGAACGCAGTGAAGAAACAAAAGAGATTGCTAAAGTAAGTCGAATCCAGCTAGAAGAAAAGGCGGCTAAAGAGGCTAAGAAGGCAGAAAAAGCAAAGAAGAAAGCGAAGATGAAGAAAAAGGTGGAGAGAAAAGAGAAAGTGTTTGTTAGATAATCTACTTAGGGCTTGATTCTGTTTCTGAAATCCTTAAGATCAGTATAAATGTTGATTATTGGTTTAACTGGACAGGCATGTTGTGGTAAGGGAGTGGCGAGTGATGTTCTTGAGTCATCTGGTTTTAGGATAGAGACGATTTCCTCAGTAATTAAAGAGATAGCAAGAAAAAGAGGGTTACCTGTTACGAGAAAGAATCTCCAGTTTCTTGGTGATGAGGCGAGATCTTTATTTGGACCGGGCATTTTAGTTGAGTGGTTGATTGAGAAAGCAGAAAACGAAGGAATAGATAGCTTAGTAATTGACGGAGTGAGAACAGTTGGAGAGGTGGGAGTGCTTCATGGGAAAGATGGTTATCTAATGGTGATAGATGTATCGTGGGAGAAGTTGCTTGAGCTTTATCTGGCAAGAAAGCGTGAGTCTGATGATTTAAGTGAGGAGGGGTATAAAAGGCTATATGAAAGAGAGAACTCAGGAACAAGTGATGGAGAAATGAATATCAATGCTTGTAAGGATTTGGCAGATGTAGTGATATGGAATGGAGGGAGTAAGGAGGCGTTGGAGGGGGCAGTACGCGAGACATTGTGGGAGATCCGAAGAAGTAAAGAAGGTGGATGGCTACTGAAGAGTGAGGGACTTTGATCCGTAGATTGTCCGAAACGGGTTTGAAATGGTAAAATACATGGGTATTTGAGTCGGTAGCTCAATGGTAGAGCAGTAGCCTTTTAAGCTATTGGTTCCGGGTTCGAGCCCCGGCCGACTCACTTTTTTCTGTACATTATATGGCCCCATCGTCTATCGGTTAGGACACCAGGTTTTCATCCTGGCAAGCGCGGTTCGATTCCGCGTGGGGTCACAGACAAGAACAGACGGATAAATCCGTCTATTTTTTATGTACCAGGAAACCCCGCACAAGGCGAAGCGTCGTTGAGAGTCTGTAG
>CAZUBK010000005.1:0-79795 GCA_964618725.1 uncultured Pseudomonadales bacterium | reverse complement strand
GTTGGAAACCCCGGACATCGTCCCCGAAGGGGCTGTCCGGGGAGGACGTCATTGTGTTAAAATGCACTAAACCAAGAAACAGAGGTGTGCACTGTTTTGTTGAGGGCCTAGGCCCTTTTAAGGGCGGAAGGAAAGCTCAATGGTTTTTTGAGCAAGTAAACTCCGACGGTGAAAGCGTAATATTTCGAAATAGAGTATTGGTTGAGGTGGAAACTTCAGATTCAGAGATGGATTTGACCGCAACTACGTTTAATTATGTAGTTTTAATGCGGAATATCGAATTTCAATTAAACCAGTTCAAGAAAAAGCGACTTTTAGTCGTCTTTCCTCATCCTGACGATGAGAGCTTTAATACGGCGGGATTAATTCAGCGGGTAAAAAAGATGGGTTGGAGAGTGAGAATAGTCATCTTGACTCGAGGTGAGAAGGGAAAGAACCATCTTGGGAAGGGGAAGCTGGCCTTGATTCGAGAAAAGGAGTTAAGAAGGGTGGGAGAGATACTAGGTATTGATGAGCTAATGATATGGAGAGAAGTGGATGGGGGGCTAAAAAAGGGAAGAAGATGGAGAGAGAAGATAAAAAGTGAGATTGAGAAATATGATCCAGGATTAGTAGTGAGTTATGACTTTTCAGGAATGTCGGGTCACCCTGATCACATTGCTTTGAGTGTGGAGTTGTTTGAGATTTTGAAAAAGAAGAAAAGGGTGGTCTTGTGGTGGGCGGTTTGGCCGGGACTATTGAGGCGGTTCATGGTTCACTCTGAGGTGAGGGAAATGATGCAACGCCATGCTTTTAGATTAGATTTAACCAAAGAAGAGCACGAGAAGAAATGTGGGACGATAAAAGCACATCAGAGTCAGTTGCCAAATTGGAAATGGTGGCAGAAGGTTCTACTCAAATACTGTAGTTGTGCACATGAGTATTTCGCGTTGGCGGATTTTGGAAGGAAATACTTTTGCAAATTCGTTGATTTTATAATTTGAGACAAAAAAACACCAATGCAATGTGCATTGGTGTTAGGTTTCCTGCCCTAAGGCCAGACCCGGTTGGCCTAGTTTAGGTTAGCTAGCGTCTTGTTGCGATTCGCCGTTGCCGGCAGAATCAACAACTTTTAGATTGGCGAGTAGCTGTAAGACGCGAGTCAGCTGAGCCATCATGTCTTCGCCGCTTAAGGCTTCGACTTTGGCGTTGAGCATGGCGGCTGTCTCGGGTACCTGCAGAAGAAGGTCCATTAAAGAGTTGCCACTTCCGCCACTTTCGCCATTAAACTGGACCAGGCGAACGTTTCCGCCGATATTGCCCATGGCTTGGGCGACTGCCTGAGTCTTTCTGACATCGGCGTCGGCCAGGGTTTGGACGATGAACTGGCGGAGATTGATCTCGCCTTCAGCGGCAGAGGCACTGGCGATTTCGCGCCGACCCTCTGCTTCAGCCAGAAGATTCTGGCGGAGACCTTGGGCTTCAGCCATCTTGAGAGCTTGAAGCTTATCGGCATCTGCCTGGCCAATTTTCGTAGTGGCTTCGGCCTGGGCAGTAGCTTCTGACTTTACCGCGTCGGCACGACCCTGCGCTCTGGTTCGGGCGGCTTGTGCCTCGGCCTCAGCGGTAATCGTGGCCTTGCGACGTTCGGCTTCAGCCCTAATCTCGACTGCGTCTCGCTCTGCACGAGCGGGCATAAGAGTAGTTGCTTCAAGGTCCTGCTGCACAGCTAGAGCACGTGCGGCTTGGACTTCTTGATCGGCTTTGGCCCGCTGTAGGCCAACGGTTTTGTCAAGTTCAACCTGACGGAGGTCTAGATCCTGCTTTTGCTGGAGAATTGCGCGGTCGGCGTCAAGTTCGGCTTGTTCAGCGGCCTGACGGGCTTCTGCAGCTTTGACTCGCGCCTGACGGTTGGCTTCGGCTTCGGCAATTTTGGCATCGCGCATGATGGCAGCGACCCGTGGGGCACCCATGGCTTCGAAGTAACCTTTGTCATCAGTAATTTCCTGAATACCCATCGAGATGACGACGCTGCCCATGGCAATCATGTCATCCGAGACGAGCTGTTGGACTTTGAGGACAAAGGCATCGCGGTCGCGGTTGATTTCTTCGACAGTCATCTGACCGACGATGGCGCGAAAGTTGGCGCTTAGGGTGGCGCTAATGATCTCATCGATATCGCTGTGCTCTTTGCCTAAGAAGGCGCGGGCGGCGGTTTCAAGATTTTCATCTTTGGGATCGATTTGAACCTGAGCAACCCAGTCCAGCTTGATGCGGACATTGTCGATGGTAAGGACCTCGTCTTTTTCCCGGGTGACTGTCCTGACGGTAAGGTCGAGATAGTCAATCTTTTGGATCAGGGAAATGACGAAGGTGCCGCCGCCTCTGAAGAACTTGGTTCCACGGGAACCGTATCGAACCAAGGCCTTATTTGGCGGAACCGTCTGATAGAGCTTGATGGCGCGGGAAATGAGTGCCAGAAATGCGATGACACTGACCAGGCCGGCCAATATGATTATTACAATGCTGGGAATTTCAAAACCGAGCATGGTCTTTCTCCTTTTTGAGATTGCCAACCGGGTCTGGTTTTAGGGCAGGAGGGGGATTCATTCCGATGCCTTACGGACATAAAAGGTGTTACCTTTGATGTCGATGATTGTGACGCGATCGTCACGTTTAAGGGCTTCATTCTCGACTGAGTACGCTTTATGTCTGCCGGTGTAGTGGTCCTTTTGAACGAGAATTTCTAATATATTCTCGCCAACGACAGTGACACGAGCGGTTTCTCCGATTAAACTTGTTTCTGTATGGGTAGAATTAGCCTCCTGTTTTTTGAGCAGAACGGCTAGCGCAATGACGATACCAGTGGGCAGAGTGCCGACAAGTATTGCACTGACAAGACTGAGGAGAAAGTTTGCGTAAGTCAAATACATGAAGAGGCCTGTAGCGCCGAAGAAGGTGACATAGGTAGCAACGATAATTGAACCAAACCCATGAATGGATGGAACGCCATCAGGAATGAGGTCGAGACCTAATCCTTCGAGAATATTGTCGAGGGAATCAAGCGCATCAGAGCCAAGATCAAGAAGATCGCCGGTGAGAATAGTAATGATTAAGAAAATAAATCCGAAGATTGCTAAACCACCGAAACAGATAGGAATCATTTTTCCTCCGTTGTTAAAATAGAATGTGCTTTTTGAGCAGTGTGGAGAATTATACATATATTTTGGATATAGGTCAATACTTGTCTGATTAATTTTGAAAGTTGTAGTAAAATGAAACAATGTTTAAGATATACAACTCGTTGAGCAGGAAAATAGAGGAGTTTGAGCCAATTAATCCACCAAAAGTGGGAGTATATACCTGTGGGCCGACGGTGTATGACTATCCGACGATTGCGAATTGGCGGACGTATGTGACATCTGATTTGTTTGTCAGAGCTCTAAAATATTCGGATTTTGAGGTTGATTTGGTGATGAACTTGACCGATGTGGGACATTTGGTCTCAGATGCGGATGAAGGGGAAGATAAATTGGAAAAAGGGGCGAGACGGGAAGGGAAGACAGCCTTCGAAATAGCGGAGTTTTATTCAAGAGATTTCGTAGGTAGTTTTACAGAGCTTAACATGGTTGCACCGCGGATTTTTGCCAAGGCGACGGAGCATGTCGTGGAGCAGATTGAGTTGATAAAGAAGATTGAGGAGAAGGGTTTTGCGTATAGAATCAATGACGGGATATATTTTGATACCAAGGCCTACGAGAAAGTGGGAAACAAATATGGGGAGTTAAGTACACTAGATCAAATAAGGGAAGGAGCTCGAGTAGAGATAAACAAAGAGAAACGAGATTCAAGAGATTTTGCATTATGGAAATTTTCATATCCTCAAGGTCGATCCTTCGATTCCACTCAGGATGACGCTTTGAATAAACGTCAGATGGAATGGGAGAGCCCTTGGGGGATAGGTTTCCCGGGTTGGCATATTGAGTGTTCGGCGATGAGTATGAAGTATTTGGGCGAGCAATTTGATTTGCATATTGGAGGAGAAGATTTGCGGTCGACACATCATCCAAACGAAATCGCTCAAAGCGAAGCGGGGACGGGGAAGAGGCCGTTTGTGAAGTACTGGGTTCATGGAGCGTTTCTCCTTATCGACGGAGGGAGAATGGGTAAGTCATTGGGAAATGCATACACTCTACAAGATATTAGATTGAAGGGTTTTGATCCCCTAGACTTGCGCTATTTTTATCTAACAGGACATTACAGAAAGCAACTTAACTTTACTTGGGAAGCTTTGTCAGCGGCCAAAGAAGCAAGACGCAAATTGATTCGAATGGTGGGTGATTGGGGAAAAGGAGAAATTGGATGTGCCGAGTTTGAGGGGCGATTCAAAGAGGCAATTAGTGACGATCTAAATATGCCTCAGGCATTGGCCGTGATGTGGGAACTAATCAAGTCAGAATATCCTGAGTCGGCCAAGAAGGCGAGCTTACTTAAGTTTGATGAGGTTTTGAGTCTTGGACTTAAAGATGTGGTCAAAAAGGAGATACCTAAAGAAATACGGGAGTTAGTGGGGAGACGGGAAGAGCTTCGTAAAGAGAAGAAGTGGCAGAAGGCTGATGAAGTACGAGAGGAGATTGAAAAGAGAGGGTATACTGTGGAGGATACAGAAGAAGGGGTGAAGATTAGAAAAAGAACCGCCTAAATGAGGCGGTTCTGAGGGAGCTAGTGGAAGAGTAAACTGGTGAGTTTCAGACCGAGAATGAAGCCGAGTCCGGAGATGGAGGCATTGAGTAATTGGATGGTAAGAACGGAGAGGACTCTGGGAGAGTGTTTCTTAGTTTGTTGCCAGGATTGGGTGGTAGATCTTGTGAATGTAGTTGAAGGGAAGACTGTGAAATTAAGAAAAAGCGGCCACTGAAAGGTAATTAAGAGAATAACGGCGGCGACAAGGGCCAAATGGGGAATATTGGTGGTGGTAGGCCAGACGGCGATGAAACCGGTGAAGAAAGAGAGAAAATAGACGAGAGGAAGAACAATAATAAGACGGTACTTTTTGAAATCGCTTTTGAGTTGGTCAAGGTACGAAGTGAAGGCGGAAGTAAGAGTCATAGGAACCTCCTGTTTGTCCTATATATTGTAACATGGAATGATAAAAAACGATATAGTAAAGGAATGATAGTCTTGGCGAGTATGAGGACTTGGTTTGTTAGATATGGCTTTATTCTGCTGGGAGTGTTGCTGCTAAATGTAGGGATCATTAATTGGTATCTGGTGAGTAAGCGACAGACAGAGACGAATACAAATACGCGGGAAGTGATCGAGGGAGAAGTGGGGTGTGACAGGGAATGTGTGGGACGGATTGTGGAGACGAGATTAAAAACTCAGGAAGTCTCTCCTGCTCAAGTAATCGAGAAAACGGTGACACCAACTCCGACTCCGACGGTAACTCCGATTAAGACAGTGGTTAAAGCGCCAACACCGACTCCTATATCGAGAACAGAGTATGTTAGTTTACCGGCGGGGACAATGGACAGTACGTTAGATTGGGTCAGTATGGCAAGTAGTAAGTGGTTAGACACGTCACTTTATGGAGAGCTGGTGTCTGCTTCTTGGGAGGGGTGGCTTGAGATGCCGGGAGGGTCGGGGACGGCATATGTAAGACTTTTTGACGCGACTAATGGACGGGCGGTTGATGGGAGTGAGAGAACGATGACTAATACGGTGAGAACGAGTTTTTATTCTGGGAACGTCTCGATTTGGCGAGGACAGAATCAGTATTTCATTCAAGTTAAGAGTAGTGGTGGGGGAACGGTGAAGGTGGATGGAGCGAGAATTAAGTTGGTGGTGAGATAAGGGGATGATATATCATAGAGGCTTATGCGAAAGAAACCGCTGACAAAGGAGGAGTTTGAGGGGATTTACAGTAGGGTGCCGAGGTTGAATGTAGAGATAGCGGTGATGACAGAAAGAGGGATTGTGTTGGTGCTACGAAAGAGTGACGGTTGGAAGAATATGTGGCATATTCCGGGCGGGACGGTCTACTTGGGAGAGAGACTGGAAGAGACGGCGGTGAGAATAGGTGAAGAGGAGTTGGGAGTGAAAGTAGTGGTGAAAAAACTGCTGGGATATATTCATTATCCCAATATTGCCAAGGATGGAGGACTGGGTTGGCCTGTCGGGATGTTGTTTCTGTGTGAGACAAGCGAAGAATTGCCAGGGGTGAATGGGGAGGGAGAAAGGGTGGGTATATTTGGAGAGTTGCCGGAGAATATAATTGGGGACCAGATAGAGATATTGATCGAGAACGGATTAGCTAAGAGATAGTTGCAAAGAGAGAAAATGATATATTGGTGGTATGGCAATCAGGAAACTTGTAAGACCAGTTAAAGGAAGGAAGATAGCTGGGGTATGTAGGGGATTGGCTGATTATATGGGGGTAGATGTGACGGTAATGCGCCTTATTTGGGTATTTCTTCTGATTCCTGGTGGAATTCCCGGTCTAGTGCCCTATCTAATCTGCTGGTTAGTGATTCCGGAAGGGAAGTGAACAGAGTTTTCTTGTTGACTTGAAACAGAATGGGTGAAGGGACCGATATTGGTCCCTTCACTTAGTAAAAGCGGTTGGCTTGTTGGATTATTTTCCAGACTTGGAGGAAAGTAATGACAGATTCTTGATTTGGGCAGATTACAAAGACCTGATCTAGAATGCCGATGATTTGATAGGTGAAAGGTAACTCTTGGCCGGCTAAACGGGCTTGGTTGATGGTGCTAATGATGAGGATGGCTGTGAGTCGTTTGAGCGGAAAAATGTGCATGATCGCCTCCTTGTAAAGTGCTTTGGACTATTTTACAGCAACCTGGCCAAAGAGCGAAGAGCGGTTCGAGATCAGTTTCTGGATTTTTAAGGGAAGTATATGAAAAGGATGGTTTTGCTTTAGAAATGGTTAAGAAATTCAAGGCAGGGAATATTATTAAGGAGATATAGAAAAACCAGGTTGTCTATGACCTGGCTATCCCACATTGCTAAGAGGTGGGCTGTCTCTAGATCCTATTTGGATCACCAACCATACGGATGTATTCGAGCATTTGTAGTATAGCATGTAACGCAACTCTTCCCATTGAGACTTAATATAAAAACCACCCGCAAAGGGGTGGAAGAACCTAGATCTTTCGATCAGCTTACCGATACGGCCAGTCTTCGGTTAGATTTGGGAGTATAATAACATGATTGTCAATGGGTTTCTATGAAAATGGGACTAAAGATTGGAATAGTAGGACTGCCTAATGTAGGGAAGAGTACGCTTTTTAATGCGTTACTGGGTAAACAGCAGGCATTGGCGGCTAATTACCCCTTTGCCACAATTGAGCCGAATATTGGGATTGTTCCCGTACCTGATGAGCGATTGGAAATTTTGGTTGACGTGATTACTAAAAGGGATTTCTCGACTTCGCTCGGAATGACAGGCACTACGTTTGGAAAGACATGGGAAAAACCCCCCGTTGTGCCAGCGACGGTAGAATTCATTGATATTGCCGGATTGGTTAAGGGAGCGGCGAGTGGTGAGGGACTGGGAAATAAATTCTTGGCATCAATTAGAGAAGTTGACTTGATTTGTCATGTATTGAGATACTTTGAGGATGGTGAAATTCTAAGGGAAGGAGCAACTGAACCGACAAGTGATTACAATGTGGTTGTTGCTGAGTTAATTCTAAAAGACTTAGAGACGGTGCAAAAACAGGAGGGGGTGGTGAAAAAGATGGGTGGAGAGTGGATAGCTTTTTGGAGAAGATTATTGGATCACCTGAATGAGGGCAAGTTGGCGAAAAGCCTGGCAATGGCTGGAAAAGAGTTGGAGTATGTAGAGAGTCTGTTTTTGCTGACAATGAAGGACGAAGTAGGAGTGGTGAATATAAGTGAGGGACAGATGCTAGAGGGGAATAAGATTGAAGAAGAGCTAGGAAAAAGTTTGGGGATGCCAATAGTGGCCCTGAACGCAAAACTGGAGAGTGAGTTGGCTGGGCTCGGAAAAGAGGCGGCTAGAGAGTTACTTTCTGAATATGAAATATCAGAATCGGGGTTGGATCGATTGATCAGATTGGCATACGGCAAACTTGGGTTGATGAGTTTTTTGACGGCGGGGGAGAAAGAGGTGCGGGCTTGGACGGTGAAAAAGGGCGCCAAGGCGCCTAATGCCGCGGGGGTAATCCATACTGATTTTGAAAAGAAGTTTATCAAGGCAAAAGTCTGTGATTATGACGATTTTGTGGAGCTTAACGGGTGGAAGGGTTGTGCTGAAAAGGGAAAGATGAGGTTGGAAGGGAAAGAATATGTGATGAAGGAAGGGGATATCGTGGAATTTATGATTGGGACTTAGTTTTTCTTGAGAGTTTTGCTTGGTTGAGAAGTCGGATAATGGGATAGATAAGAGTGAGGGCGAAACCGACGAGGGTGAGGAGATAGGCGAGGCGATGGGTGGGAGTGGGGTGGATGGTCCAACTGATTTGATTGAGACCTTTTTGGGAAGAGACGTCTTTTAGGAGAACTAGACCTTGACTTTCGCTGTATTCCGAAATGGGCTGGTTGTTAACCTGAAAGCGATAGATGCCGGGGAAGTACATTAAACGGAGGGCAAGGTCGTGATCTGTTTGTTTGGAGGAAGAATAAGAAATTTGGCCGGAGCTTTCTTTGATCTCGGCGGAGGAGCCTTGGATCGACGAGCCAGTGACGAAGGGATCAGAAGCCTTACAGGCTCTGAGTGAGTTCTTGTGGATGACTTCGTCAGCGATGGTGGTAGTGGTATAGCGAACGGGGTGGTAGTTGAGATTGTGATAAAAGCTTTCATCCATGAGTGGGGTCGGCAGGTGGTGATTACGATTGCCGATAATGGCGAAAGAAAGGAGAAGGATGCCGACGATGATTCTTAATGACTTGGGGAGGGAGGAGAGAGTAATGACGGTTAGGACGCTAATGAAAAAAATGGCAAGCCCAAGAAGTCGCCAGGGGAACTGAATAATTTGAAGGGGAGTAAAACTGTTCCACAAAAAACGGGAGGGATACGAAATAAAAAAGATGGTGAGGAGAGTTAGAGCGAGTAACGATAATTTGAGACGGCGGTATGGTTTCAGTTTAAGGGAAATAACGGTGATGGCGAGAAGAAGCCACTGAGCGATTCCCAGCGAGAAGTTGATACCGGAAGGGTACTTGTTAGAGGGGGAGGCAGTCTGATAGAAGAAGCCCCAAGGGGAATAAAGGAGTTGTCTAAGGGAGGGAAAGTGTTGTTGGTAATCTATGGCGGGGGTGATACTAAGTTGAAGTAGGGGTTGAAAGACTAGAGCGGGGAGCCAGAAAAAGGAGGCGGTCAGAGAGAAAACGAGAAGAATCAATAAACCAAGGGACGAGGTTTTATGTTTTCGGCTGAGACAGAAGAGATAGAGGAGGATGAAAGGAAGAAAAAAAAGAAAGACGAGATTGTGGGAGAGAATAAAGAGCAACCAGATAAGGACAAGCAGGGGAAAGAAGAGAGTAGATTGGAAGACGAGATTAATAAGGAGAAAAATCCAGGGAGCGAGGGCGTAGCCGAAAACTTCGGTAGTACCGCGAACGTAAAGGTTGACAAAAAAGTAGGGGGAGAGAGAGTAAAGGGTGGCACCGACAAATGAAGTGAAGACAGATTTACTGTGACGAGAAAAAAGCAAGTACATACCAAGTCCGCCAAGAGGGAGTGAGGTGGCGAAGATGTAGGTAATAATTCGAGGAAGAGGGAGAGGAATGACTTGAGCTACAAGAATTGCGAGATAACTGAGGAGAGGATAATGGGTGGTAGGGAGGGGAGCGCCACAAAGTTGGTTGAGGGTGCCAGTCCAGAAAAGAGGAAACTGGCCTTCTTTGAAGGCTAGCAGGGCAGTGAAGGCACGAATAAGGTTGTAGTCGCCGTCGTGTGAACCGAAGAAAAAGTAGCGGGTAATGCCAATGCTAAAATAGAAAGTGAGAAGTAAGATGGTAAAAATACCCAACCAGAAGGGGAGTCTTGAAGTATACTTTTTCGGCATTATTTTAAGTGTAGTACAAAATAGTTGCTGTAATTGCTTTCGGATTATTGTCTTGGTATAATTAGCCAGAATTAAGTAAAATTTATGGATAAGATTTACGAACTAACTTTAGTCTTGCCCGAAGATACTACTGAGGAAGGGGCTAAGGTCCTTTTGGAAGGATTACTTCAGAAAACAGGTGGGGAGATAAAAACTTTTGATTTTTGGGGAGTACGGGAATTGACATATCCAATCAAGAAGATGTCCAGAGGGGCTTATATTCTCTTTGATTTGCAATTGAAGCCTAAAGAAGTGTCTGATTTGGGAATAAGGTTAAAACAGACGGAAAGTGTTTTACGACATTTATTAGTTATCAAGAGTACCAAATAAATATGGCAGCCAGAAGCTTGAACAAGGTGTTGTTGATTGGTAATTTGACACGAGACCCTGAACTTAGATACACGCCACAGGGGACACCAGTTTGTTCTTTCGGATTGGCAACAAACCGGGAGTGGGCTGATCAGTCGGGCCAGCGACAGGAGGATGTGGAGTTTCATAATTTGGTGGCTTGGAACAAGTTGGCGGAGATTTGCTCACAACTACTTTACAAAGGGAGAAAGATTTATGTAGAGGGTCGAATGTCGACGAGAACCTGGACGGGACAGGATAGTGTAGAGCGACGGACGACTGAAGTGGTGATTGAAGAGATGATTGCCTTTGGTCCGGGTAAACCGGGTCAAGGTGAGGAATTTGGGACGGAGATAACTTCTACTCCAGTGGCTTCTGTCATAGAAGACGAAGTTAAGGCGGAGCTCTCGGATATTGAGGAGAAACCGGAAAAGAAAGAAGAAAGAGATCTAGCCGAAGAAGTGGCTGATGATATTCCTTTTTAACGAGCTTAATTATTAGAAATCAAGAACAGTAACGATGGCACAACCAGTAAAGAAAAAAATTAGACGGTCTAAAGAGCCTTGTTATTTTTGTGTAAACAAAAAGGAGCCGGATTACAAAGAGACTGAGACTTTGAGTAAGTATCTTTCGGGTAAGGGGAGAATTATCTCTCGTTTTGTGACCGGAGTGTGTGAGAAGCATCAGAGAAGGGTGGCGATCTCAATAAAGCGGGCCAGACACTTGGCGATGATGAGGTTTATCTAGAAGTTGAGAGTTTAGAGTTGACGGGAGGTGTTATATTTTACTCAATGAAATCGGATTGTTCTGTATTTCTAGCTGGTGAAGGATTTTTTTGGTTCTTACGACCGCCTTTATTGGCGGTTTTGTACGATTGTGTGAAAGGAGGTGAGTATTGTGGCAAGTCAAATCGAAAAAATAGTTGAGCAGAAGATCGAAATGGAGAAGAGCGAGCCAAAAGTTGAAGTTTTAGGTAAAATGAGTGAGATATCGAGAGCAAAGAATGGTGGTAGTGATCAAAACCCCAATTCAAGGCAATCGTAATTGTAAATCGGGGCGGCGTAAGCCGCCCCTCAAGAGACTAATTTTGAGTAAAAATGACCTATTTAGTAAATAAGGACGCCATAATTTTTTTAGATACCGATAAAAAAAATGATTATTATACGATTGCTTATGATTTCAAGTCTGACGATGTTGTTGCGATTAGACCATTAGAGTATCAACTTTTAAAATACATATTTGAAAATCAACCGGTGGATGAAAAACAGTTGCAAGTTTTTTTTAGGAATGACGTTGATGGATTGGAAGAAATCCTTACTAAATTAGTGGACAGAAATATTTTACATACCAATGAATAACGATTTTTGTATAAAACTAGACCTGCCTTTCGCCGTTGAGGGCTTGTTTTCTACTGTCCAATTACCTGATATAAGAGTACCAATCAGGATTCGACAAGAAAATGATCGGTATTTGTTGACTGGATATTTTGTTTGTTATGAAAATTTGTTACATGAAAAAGATTTGTTATTAGAAGTACAGACAAATGGGTTTCGACGAATTGTGAATAGCAATAGCGAATTTATTTTGTTTATGTTTGATAAACAAAATAGGACTCTTTCTGTCTGCGTGGACCAATTTTTTAGTTTTGCATGCTATTTTTCAATTCTTCAGGGTTCGATAATTTTTTCAACTAATTTTTCGAAAGTAAAAAATGAAGTTAAAGGAAGCCAAAAGTTGATAGGTGATTTAGATGGGATACTGACAGGTTTGCTTTGGACATGGCACATGACTGAGAAAACCTTAATACAACAGATTAAGGTAGTCCCCGCAGGTTCCGTAGTTGTATTTAATTTCGATAATCCATCTTCATATAGGATTAAGACACTGCTTGATATCGAAGGCTACCTTAATTCTCTTGAGGACTTGAAATATTCGTCCTTAAAAGATTTTTCTATCGATTGGATTAAAGCTGTGACTGAAATTGTCAGGCAACGTTGGTCAAAAATTCCTAAGGGAGTTGAAATTGGGTGTGATGTTTCTTCTGGTTTTGACTGCACCTTAATTGCTTATTGTTTAGCACAGGTTGCTGGTCCTAATGCATTTACTTGTTATTCACGCTACTCGGATTTGATGGTAGATGAAACAAATATTGAGGTTGTAAAGAAGTTTACGGATAGACATGGTTTGAAATTGAAATCAGTTGATGCCAAGAAGCCTCAACTACGTGATTCTAACTATTCAGAGAAGTGGTCGGTAGATGATCCGTATCAGATTGCCATGCATGAACAACAGGTGCACCTTGGATTGTTGAAGAGAAATGGGGTTCGTATTAATTTTGGTGGCGAGGGTGGTGATGAGGCATATATGTTGAAAGGTATGGATTTGTTTCTAAGATTCAACAAACAGTACAACTATTTTATGGAAGTCAACACTCTCAAGAAGTTTGGTACACAAGCGCTATTTACTTCAAAAGGGATCGAGATATTTTTGGATGAGGACAGATATAATAAAAGGAGTTCCTATCCAACAATAATTTCCGAGTCTGGGGTAATAGCTAAGGCAAGTTCTCAAGAACAGTATAACTCTTATGGACTGCGCTTTATGAATCCTTTTTTGGATACTAGGTTAATTGCTCTGGGTAAGAATATGCCTGAAGTGCTAGGAAAAAAGAAATGGGATTTGAAATTGGAGCTGATGAAAGAAATGAAGGACATTTTTGTAGAGGAAATGTTTATTCCTAAAAAGGGAAGTCCTGAGCACACATTTGTAAATTTTGCGATAAATCAACGACCATTAATCGATGAAGTCTTGAAGAACTCTGTCTTGGTTTCAACGGGATTGATTGATCCTAATCAAATACAAGATATGCTTGATGATCCTAATGGTCAGATATTCAAGGAACCTAATGTGGCAATTGCACTAGAGACACTCATCAAATTAGAGTGGTTTTTGCAGAAGAATGATGTTGTGTTGAACTTTTCAAGTTGACAGGAGGTGTTATGCTAGTTTGAGTATGAGATATAAGAAGCCTCAGCTGTTGTCCGACTTGGACCTAGCGGCCCCCAAAGGGAAGCTTCCTTAACCGCCCCTGAGGCGGTTTTTTGTACCTTGAAAAGGAGGAGAGTGTGGCCGATAGCTTGACAAACGGGGGGATATGGGGTATAGTGCAGGTATTCGTTCCTTACAAAGGAGGTGTCTCATGAAGGCACTGATCGTTTTTGTCGTGTTGGTAGTCGTGACGATTTTCTCGCCGAAGAGTGAGAATGTCGCCGCTTCCCAGATGCCTCAATCGAGTGCATTTGAGGCGAGTTCCGTCGCATCGGATGAGTTGTGTCGATGGATTCAAGAGGGGGAGAATCCCTCTCAGCGGTACGAATTGACGCTCTCTCAGCTAACTGCTGAGGGAATGGAAGAGGAAGAGGCGAGGGCGTTTTTGGTGCGTTGCACCTTGCCGTGGCCGAGTGTCGATCAAGATCCTCGGGAAACCCTTCCGCCGCCGGCAAGACCTCCGTTTGCCAACGATGAAGAAAGGGATACCTTTCTGGATAACCTTCTAAAGGAGGATCCAGATGGGTCTTAAAAGTTAAATCGCGTCTGCTTCAGCAGACGCGATTTTACGTTAATGATTGGTTGACGGGAATTCTGAGAATGTGGGATATTAGGAGTGTGAGTGATTTTATGAGAAGATTCTGGTTTCTTTTTTTTGTAGTTCCTCTTGTGGTGCTTGTTCTGTTGATTTATTTCACGCAGACATATTTAATTATCGGGGCATGGTTTGGAGATTGGCTTTGTGAGAGAGAAAAGACAATTCCTTGTGATTTTGGTATTAGTGTGTTTTACGACGCAGCATTAGTGGATCAGAGAGGAGTTACCGTGGATGAAAACATTCGTAATGCAAATGTAATTTTGCTTGGTATTACACCAGATAGGGTGTTAGTGGTGAAAGGCCAAAAACTAATTTCTCGATTTAGATTGAGTTCAGAGACGAAATTCAGTATAGGAATTTTAACCTCAATTGATCAGTTAACATATTTCGAACAACGATTAGGTGTATTGATTGATCAAGGTTATGTAGAAAAGATAGAGGCGTCTCGAGGGGTCTCGATTTCAAGATTGAAGAATAAGTATTTGTTGACGTCAAGTAGCTTACAGAAAGAACTTTTTTATAGTGTAGTGAAGTATGGTGATTTATTGAAAATTAGATACGATGCTAGAGCAAATTCTGTTCTAAGCATTACTTTAGGTGGAAAAAGATGAATAAAAGACGTCTGCTGGTTTCTCTACCTGTATTTGTTCTTGTATTATTGGTGTGGCAGTGGTCGGTATCGAAAGTACGAGCAGAAAGTTATTGGGTGTGCAGTAGATCTGTGTGTGGTAGTAATCCTATGCCATGTAATGATGGAGGTGATCCGCCCTGTTGTTGGCAGGAAAGATCTAATTGTGAACCGTGTGGTACTAGAGAGCCGAATATTCAGTATTGTATGACTAGTTCTTGCACTGGTTTGGGCGAACTTCCTTTTTCTTGCGGCGGGTCATCGTCGGGTGGATCAACTTCATCGGGCGGTTCTACGTCTTCTGGTGGATCAACTTCATCTGGTGGCTCAACTTCCTCTGGAGGATCGACTTCATCTTCGTCTGGCGGTCCGGGGTGTGGATCGGCGTGTGATCCGGCTAACGGGAATGCTGATTGTGCGGGATTGGGCAATAATCCGGTATGTTTGAGTCCGGGAGGATGTTATGACGCGGCTGCCTGTGGTGGGGGAAGTAGTACCGGGAGCAGTTCTGGCTGTGTGCCGAATTGTCCTGGTAGGAACAAGCCGCAGTGCGGTGGATCGGATGGATGTGATGGTAGATGTTCGGACGTAGACGATAAATGGACTTCTTGTAAGGCGGCTACTTTTACGCGAAGTAATGTTTGTCAAGGAACCCAAAATTGCAAGGGAAATATCAGGGGGCAGTTCTTTGACGCTTCTGGAGGTGCTAGATGTGCTGATCGAGACAATCGGCCGAAGATAGAAGGAGTAGTGGTGACATTGACGGCGTTGCAAAACCATATAGGGACGTATACAGAAGTAACAACGGCAAATGGACGGTTTGATATCGGGGGCTTGCCGGTACCTGAGACCTATCGATTGAGTTACGATACGGGGGCAATAACATATCAACAGAAACTTCTGTGTAGCGGATCGATTGACACGATTACTTTAAACAATCAGGGGGAGGAAGAGATAAGAAATATCGGCTTATCGCGGTCGGGTAGTGGTTGGTTCCAGGCGGAAGGTGGAGATATCTATGGAAAAAGCAGAGTGGTGAGTGAGATTCCGGCGGCTTGTAGTTTTTCAGGGAATCGAGCTACTTGTAATAGCTACGCGGGCGGAGACAAGACGCCATTGGTGGTTCAAAGGGGAGACAACAGCGGTATGTCAGGCTTGGTTTATTCAGCCGGGACAATCGATTTAGGGACTGCAGCGAATGCTGTTGTGAGTAAAGACGGTTGGAAGGTGTCGAGCGGATATACGGGGAGGGCATTTGACTATGGCTACTATTATGCGAGAACTGCGTCGCTTAATCGAGTAGATTGGAATGGGATGGGTAAGCCGACAGGGAGTAGTGACTTTTTGTACAAAAGTAGTGGAGATCTTATAATTGACGGGAGTTGGGCGGTGGGAAATACCGATAAGATTGTGGTTTTACACAATGGAGATGTGACGGTGACGGGGAATACCGATGTGGCAATGGGGGGGTACTTAGCGATAATCGCGTCGGGGACAGTAACTTTTCAAGCCAATGTGACGCGGGCGGAGGGAGTATACGTAGCGAACGTGATCACGGTGGCTTCTACTGGGGATACAGCGACGGATCAAAGATTCAGAGGAGAGGGAACTTTTGTTGGTTGGGAGGCGATATCTTTGGAGAGGGATAGGGGAGATGTCAATAATACTGAGTCGAGTGAATACTTTATATTTAGGCCCGACTTTGTGGTTAACGCGCCAGCGGCGATGAAGATACCCAAGATCATCTGGCAGGAAGTGGCTCCGTAAAGGTTGTATTTGTACGGTTGTTTTATATACAATGAATGACTGTGGAAACTAAGAAAATAAGCTTGAAAAAAGTTAGACAGGTACTTCTGGTTATGTTGGTTGCGACTGTCTTTGGTATTGGCGGTTTTTTGGGGGGAGTGAGAGCCGGAGAGGTAAAGGCGAGGACAAAGTTGTCTACTTTGCAGACCATTGTAAACAAAGAGACTCCGAACGGCAGACGGGTTGATTTTGATTTGTTTTGGAAAGTTTGGGATCGATTGGAGGCGGATTATCTTGATGCTGAGGCGCTTGACTCTCAGAAGATGGTATATGGAGCGATTGGAGGTATGACAGCGGCCTTGGATGATCCTTATACGTCATTCTTACCACCGACGGAAAACAAGCAGAGTAGAGAGGACTTGGCAGGCGAATTTGCTGGGGTGGGAATCCAACTTGGTTACATTGACAAGACGTTGGGGGTGATGTCGCCTTTGCCGGGGTTGCCGGCGGATAAAGCGGGATTGAAAGCAGGAGATTTGATATTACACATTAAGGATGTAAAGAAGAATGTTGATATAGATACGGAGGGAATGAATCTTCAGGAGGCGGTGAATATAATACGAGGTCCGAAGGGGAGCGAGGTAGTTTTAACAATTTTTCGAGAGGGGAACGGGGGAGCATTTGAAGTTAGCTTAGTCAGAGACATTATTGTGGTGCCCTCGGTTGAGATCAAGTTTGTTGACGAAGGAGGTAAAGAGAGTGAAACGGCTAAGTTTGCTCATCTTAGGGTGATTCGATTTGGAGAGAAGACGGCGGAGGAGTGGCAGCAGTCGATAGACAAGATATTGGCTCGGAAAGGTCTGTCGGGTATCGTCCTAGATTTGAGAAATAATCCGGGTGGTTTCTTGCAACGAGCAATCGATTTGGCGTCCGAGTTTATTCCCAGTGGGGTAGTGGTGAAACAACAAGGAAAATATGAAACAGAGACTTTTACTGTTAACCATAAAGGGAAACTGATTGGAAAGAAGTTTGTGGTGTTGGTTAATCGTGGCTCGGCCTCGGCCTCAGAGATATTGGCGGGAGCGCTACGGGATCAACTTAAAGTGAAATTAATCGGTGAGAAGACTTTTGGTAAAGGTACAGTACAAGAGGCACAAGACTTACCTGGAGGGGCAGGACTACATGTGACGATAGCGAAATGGTTGTTACCGAGTGGGAAGAATATTCACAAGGAAGGACTGATGCCGGATGTGGAAGTAAAGCAGTCGACCTCGTCGGCTGACGCGAGCGTGGATACGCAACTGATTAGGGCCATAGAGGAATTGCAGTAGATTGACTTTGATGGTTCAAAGTGATTTCATCAAAATATGACAGAACAAAGAATGGGTTTAGAGACACCGTTATTTCGTTGGGAACGTGTTGGAGAGGGTGGAGAAGTCTTGATTCTTGGATTAGGGAATGAGGGGGAAAAGGTGACAGCTGAGGATTTGAGAGTGGCGATCAGACGATTGCGGCAGGGGATGGGTCATTTGGAACACCTAAATGGTGACGAGATGGAAGGTAAATATCTTCGTACTAGAGATGGAAACCTGTACATTTATGGGGAGGAAAGGCCTAGTAGCGTTGAGGATATTATTGATGAGGGCGAAGTAATTGTTAGTGAGCGAGGTCAGGTAATCTGGAGTACTGAGAATAAAGAATCTGCGGCTGAGCTTGGGTTGAAGATCGCTGAGTAAGTAGTTATATTTAGTTCATGAAGAACTTTCTTCTTGGGTTGGGGGTATCTATTTTAGTGCTTTTTAGTGCAATAGGTGGGGCAATCGCTGACCGGTTGTTTGTCATTAGACCGCTAGATTACGTTCTTGGTTTGGGAGTGGGGGGATTCAGATTGCCTGATGGGAAGGATAATTTGGTGACACAAAAGATTCTTAAGGAAGAAGGAGTAGTAGTAGAAGTAGTTGAGAGAGCTAGTCCGTCGGTGGTGACGATTGCCTCAGTCTCTGAAGAAGGGACTTCCGAGATCACTTTTGGCCCCTTTGGGATGATGAATGTGCCAGAGGGCGAGATGAGTTTGGTTCAACATGACATCGCGACCGGTTTTGTTATTGAGGGAGGATTGGTGATCACAAACAAACATGTAGTGGTTGATAGGGAGGTAACTTACAAGGTGATAGGAGAAGATGATAAAGAGTATGTAGTGGAAAAGATCTATCGAGATCCACTTAATGATTTGGCAATACTTCAGATAGAGGGTGGAGAGGATCTGTCGCCACTTGAGTTGGGTGACTCGAATCAGTTAAAGGCGGGGCAGTTTGTGATTGCGATTGGGACGGCGTTGGGTGAGTTTCGCCAGACGGTAACAACTGGAGTCATTTCGGGTTTGGGAAGAGGAATCACAGCGGGAGATGTATTTAATTCTGAGAGGTTAGACAATGTGATACAAACTGACGCAGCAATTAATTTGGGCAATTCTGGGGGGCCGCTTCTTAACTCAGCTGGGCAGGTGATCGGAATCAATGTGGCGGTATCAGGGAATGGGCAAAACATAGGATTTGCAATACCAATAAATGAGCTTAAAACGTCCCTTGACAACTTTGAGACAACCGGGAGATTTAGCAGGCCATTCCTAGGAGTAAGATACAGAATGATTAATCAGGAAACGGCAATACTTAATGATGTGCCACAAGGAGCATACGTAGAAGCGGTATTGAAGACTTCACCAGCGGCAAAAGCAAAAATCAGATTAGGAGACATCCTTCTTGAGGCGGATGGAAAGGAGTTGAAGGATGTTGAGGATGGTTTGGTATCGATTATTAATCAGAAAAAAGTGGGGGAGATATTGGAAATGAAACTTTGGAGAGAGGGGAAGGAGATTGAAGTAAAGGCAGTACTAGAAGAGAGTGAGGATTGATTAGTCTTTTTGTTCGTGGACGGTTTGGATGACTTCTTTGAGATTACCTTGGATGATTCTGTCTAGGGAGTACCAGGATTTCCTGATTCGATGATCGGTGAGGCGATTTTGAGGAAAGTTGTAGGTTCGTATCTTTTCGGCACGTTGGCCGGTGCCAACAGCGTTAGCACGATTTTCCTTTATTTGATTGAGCGAGTTTTCTTGTTCGCGTTCCCAGAGGCGTTGACGGAGTAGCTCAAGTGCTATTTCTTTGTTCTGTTGCTGGTAGCGTTCCTCTCGAACAGCAATGACTTCGCCAGTTGGTTTGTAGGTTAAGCGAACGGCAGTACTAACTTTGTTGACGTTTTGTCCGCCTGGACCGCCGGCACGAGAGAAGGCCCATTCTAGATCAGTGTCTTTGACTTCAACTTGACGAGGAGAGATTTCAGGCAAGACGGCAACAGTGGCAGTAGAGGTATGGATTCTGCCGGCAGATTCGGTAGTGGGGACACGTTGAACGCGATGAACCCCGGCTTCATATTTGAAGGTGTTATAAGGGAAGAGTTTCCAAGAGGGATCGGTAGATTTGCCGGTGATTTTGACGATGCCTTCATCAATTTGATCAACTTTGAAACCGATAAGATTGGCGAAACGAACATACATCTCAAGTAAGTCCTTGCCAAAGATCTTAGCTTCATCACCGCCGGCGGCGGCACGAATCTCGATAGTGGCAGACGAGCGAGGAAAGGGATCGTCTTTCAGACCGATTGACTCGACGTTACTGATTTGATTAAGGGAGAGGGTGAGAGCGTCTATTTCTTTCGTCAGGCGATTAATTTCCTCTTTGGCCAAGGTTTGAAGGGTTGGATCGGCTAAGAGTAATCGATTTTCTTCGACCTTTTGTTTCAGATCGTCGATTTGTTTGGTGAGATATGTATCCATGGATTGAGTGTACTCTCTAAAATGTAGGGAGTGGAGAGAAAGGGAAGTCTAGGCCTTCTTAACAGAAAGCATTTCTTTAAGAGATTTGGGAGAAACGTAGGTATCAACGTTATTGTTACTTCTTTTTTTCGGTTGGTAGCCGCTGGCGGCTTCCATCTTGAGACGGAATTTCTCGACCTGGCCCTGAGTATCGACAAAGCGTTGTTCGCCGGTGTAGAAGGGGTGGCAGTTGCTACAGATATCGACTTTTATCTCCTTTTGGGTTGAGGAGGTAGTAAAAGTATTACCGCAAGCGCAGGTAACTATGGTATCTTGATATGAGTTGGGATGGATTTGGGATTTCATCGTATTCATTTTATCATGAGTGTGGCTGAAAAAGAAAGGTTAAGTTCGTTTTTCGGCGATGTAGACGCCTAAGATAGTAATGACGATGGCGAGAATCTCAAGTGGTTGGATAGTTTCAGAGAGAAGGAAGATGGAGGCGGGGATAGCGATAATGGGTTGGAGATAGGTGAAAAGTGAGGCCTCGGAGGCCTCGATTTTGTTTTGACCGATGAGATAAAGAGTTAGGCCGACGATTGAGCCAAAGATAGCCATATAAAGGATGGAGAGAAGTGGCCAGGGACTAGGATTCAGGAAAATTGAGTTGAGTTGATTAGAGAGGGAATGACCCTGAATAATGAAAAGGGTGGTGAAACTAACGGCTCCGCCCCAAAAGCTTAGATGAGAAACGGTCCAGAGATTGAGGGATTTGTAAAAACGCTTGGCGAGAAGGGTGTAAGTGGCGGTGGTAATATCGTGGGCGAGGACGAGGAAATTACCGGTGAGACTGCTACCGCTGCTGTGGTTGGTGAGAAGGGGGCGGCCGACGAGGAGAAAAGTACCGACAAGAGCGAGAGATAGACCAAGGACTTCGTGCTTTTGTTCTTTTTCTTTGAGAAAGAAAACACCACCGAGTACAGTGAAAATGGGCCAGGCGGAAGCAATGAGAGAGCTTTCGACGGCACTAGTTTGTTTGACTCCTTCATAAAGAAAGAAAAGAGCGAGGGCATTGCCGAGAAACTCAATTAGAAGGACGGGGAGGAACTGTTTGAAAGTTTTTTTTGTATTAGTTCTGTTTTTAAGGGCGTAGACGATGGGTAGGGAGAAAAGGATGGCGAGATAAAAGCGAGAGAGAAGGAAAAAGGTGGGAGAAAGACCTCCATCAAAGCCCTTTTTGACGATGGGAATGGCCAATCCCCAGAGTATGGTGTTTCCGAGGAGGGCGAGATATCCGAGATAGCGTGATTGATGTTTGGCAGGCACAGGATAAGTTTAGCGGATTTGAAGACTGGCGAGGAGCTCTGTTGGAAGAAGAGTTTTTTGTTCTCGGGTGCGCATGTCCTTGAGGACGACAGTGCCCGTTTTAACCTCTTCCTCGCCGAGAATGGCGACGTAGGGAATCTCGTTTTTGTCTGCGTATTTTAGTTGTTTATCAATTTTTTCTTCTGGGTTGGGAAAAAGCTCGGTGTTAATGCCTTTTTGGCGAAGTGTATTGGCAAGTTTGAGCGAGTCACCTTGGAGGTTGGGAGAGAAAATGGTGACCAGGACTTTTGTGGGAATAGGTGTGAGGTTGGGAATCAGATTCCAGCTTTCAAGAAAAAGTTTGGTCGTTTCATCGCCAGGTGCACAACCAACGGCAGGAAAGGATTGTGAGCCAAAGATACTAGCTAGACCGTTATATCGCCCCCCTCCAAAAAGGGATCTTGAGTTTAATGGATTTTTGTCGAAAACCTCAAAAACCATTCCGTCGTAGTAATCGAAACCGCGAATGACGTTAGGTCGGAATTGGACCCAATCGGAATATCCAAGTGTTTTAAGTTGCTCTATTAGCTGTATTGATTCAAGATACCCCTCGTTTTGTGCAAGTTTTGGTAGCTTTTGAATCAGTTCTTTGGCAGAATCGCTTGTGATGAAGAGATACAAGTCAAAGATTTGCTCATCAGTGAGACCAAGATCTTTCAGGCGAGTTTTGAAATCTGTCTCTGAAAGCTTTTCTTCTTTGTCTAGCGTTCTTATCACCTCAACTCTGACAGAAGGATCTACTTGAGGAAGTACAGCTTCAATTAGCTTTCTGTTATTAAGGTTAAGCATGAATGAGTTCTTTGGAGGGTTGAAGGCGAGCATAATCTCAAGCGCCATTTGTAGGACCTCGAGATCTGCAAGTAATGAGTGGCTACCGAAAATGTCAAAGTTTAGTTGCCAGAACTCGCGGTTTCTGCCACGTTGAGGTTTTTCATTTCTGTAGAAGTTGGCAATGGAAAAGTAACGAATTGGTTTAGGTGTGTCTTGATAGATTCTGGAGATGAGTCTAGTGACTGATGGAGTCATTTCGGGGCGAATGGCTAGGTCTCGGCCGCCGCGATCTTGGAAAACAGTCAACTCTGAACCACCCACATCTTCACCAGATTTGGCTCTGTATAGATCGGCTGATTCTACAAGTGGAGTGAGATATTCTTGATAGCCGAAGCTTTGGCAAACTGACCTCCAGGTGTCGAATATGTATTTGCGGACGGCCAATTCTTTCGGGTACCAATCATATGTTCCTTTGGATGGTAGGTTTGATATGTTCTTCATGTGATGATTGTAACAGCTCTAGGCTTACTGAGTACAGTCGACGGGGCAGGTTTCGGGAGTTTCTTCCTTGGGGCAACCGATGCCTTGGCAAACGATGTTTTGACAGACGCCATCTCCACAGTTACCACTAGTGGGTGAAGAAGGGAGAATCTGAGTCTGTCCGGTATTGAGAAGCTTGAGTAGGGTGTTGGTGTCTTTTTTGAGATTAGTACTGATGATGGCAATAATGAGATTGCCTTCTTCAAGCGAGGAAAGCTTGATTTTATTTAGAGTAGAATCAAGAAAGCTGGATTTGGAAGTATAGCCAAGAATAAGAGGGGTGGAGGATGTCGTAGATAGAGTGAGCTCTTGTTTTTTGGAGTCGAGTTTGGTGATGGTACCAAGGACAACGCGGCGAGAGGAAGTAGGTTCAGTAGGTTCAAACAAGACAATACGGAGTGAGTCTTGTGTTTGGAAATCGGTGGTGAGACCCATGGCAATGATGCCTTCACCGATTTTCAAGGAATCTAGCTTGACGGGTTTGTTGTCTCGTAAGAGTTGTGTGTTAGTGGAAATCGAGGCGTGTTTGGTTTGCTGTTGATTGGTGGTCAGGGCAATAGTGTTTTCCGCAATTGAGGAAATAGTGCCGACAAAGGCTTTAAGTTGAGGAGATTCTGTATTTTCGCCCTTAATCGCTTTTTTAATTCTTTCTTGAAGAGACTTTTGGATTTCTTGTAAGTTCGTGCCTGAAGAGCTGGCGTCGTCCTGGGCAAATGAGATAGAGAAAGAGAGGCTAAGAAAAAAGACTAAAGAGAGAATAAGGGTAGTTAGTTTATTCATTTATCGGTGTCTAATTGAGCATTGGTATAAACCAAGTTTAAGAATACTTCTTGACGCTGATTGTCGCGAGACAGAGCAGTAATTTGGATGAGATTAGCGCCGGGAACAAGCATTATTTCTTCCGAGAAACGCTTATTTTTGGGAGTGATAAAGAGTTCATTGTTTTCAGAAATAATGACGAGAGTTACTCCATCTTTGATACTTCCGGAAATGGTGGCCACAGAATCACTAAAGATATCTCCATCCGAAAGGGAGGTGAGGGAGAGGAGGTTGTCTTGTATTGTGGGGGAGGGAGTAGGAGTGATTATGGCTTGGTCCTGATTATTTAGTGCAGAAGTGGAGCGATTGGCAAAATAGATACCAAAAGTGATGATAAGGCCAAAAACCAGACCAATAATAATGGCGAGGATGATTTCTTTACGCATGTGTCAGGAGGATACCAAAGTGGAGAGAGATTTTCAATTTTCTGATCCGAGTTGCTATGGTAAGATCAGGATATGGAAATAAAGTACCTAGGACACAGCAGCTTTAGACTTAAGGGTAAGGGAATGAGTGTGGTGACGGATCCGTTTGATTCTAAGATGGTGGGGTTGCCTTTTCCTAAGGTGACTGCTGAGATAGTGACGGTATCACATCAACATCTGGATCATAATCAGGTGAATCAAGTAAAGGGAACGGAGAATAGAGCGGAACCTTTTGTGATAAGTAGGCCGGGAGAGTACGAGATCGGTGGGGTAGGGGTAATTGGGATTAGAAGTCAACATGATGATAAGAAAGGGGAAGAGAGAGGTGAAAATGTAATTTTTACGATACAAATTGACGGAGTAATTGTCTGCCATCTGGGTGATTTGGGCCATGAGTTGTCGGATAAACAGATTGAGCGTGTTGGTCAGATAGACGTTTTACTGGTTCCGGTTGGAGGAACGTTTACGATTGGGCCACGTTTGGCGGTGGAAACAATTAATGCACTAAGCCCTTCGGTTGTGGTGCCAATGCATTACAAAAGGCCGTCTATGGGGGCTTCATTTGACCAAATGGTGACGGTGGATGAGTTTTTGGAAAAGTCAGGATTTGGGGAGGTAAAGAGGTTGGAAAAGTTGACTTTGATGAAGATGAGTTTGCCTGAGGAAATGGAGATTGTCGTACTGGAAAGTTAGGATTTTTAGGGTGTTACAATCGGCATATGTCTTTAATGAAAGTACCTCCAAGTTCGTTAGACGCTGAAAGATCGGTTTTGGGAGCGCTGCTTTTATCAAGGGATGCGATGATTGAAGTGGCAGAGATTTTGGAGTCGGAGATGTTTTATAAGGATGCACATCAGTCGATTTATAAGGCAATGAGGGCTTTGTATGAAGGAAGGGAGCCCATTGACGTGGTGACAGTGGGAGAGTGGCTAAAGAAAAATAAGGATCTAAAACAGGTGGGAGGAATTTCGTATCTGACGGAGTTGGTTAACTGCGTGCCAACGGCGGCACATGTGGCGGGATATGCCAAGATCGTTAAAGGTCACTTCATCAAGCGGCAGATGATTTCTGCGGCGTCAGAGATTGCTGAGATGGCTTTTGATGAGGCATCTGAAATAGAGGGAGTACTGGATAAGGCAGAACAATCGGTTTTTTCTTTGAGTCAGCGAAATATCAAGAAGGGTTTTATGCATATCAAGGCGGGATTATCGGAGAGCTTTGATCGATTAGACGAGTTGCATCGATCGGGTGGGGGAGTCAGGGGGGTGACGACGGGAATTAAGGATCTTGATGATGCTTTATCTGGAATGCAAGACAGCAACCTGCTCATTTTGGCAGCGAGGCCTGGAGTGGGGAAAACGAGTTTGGGTTTGAACATTGCGCAATATGCGGCGGTGGACAAAAAAATACCCGTAGGGTTCTTTTCTTTGGAAATGAGTGTGGCAGAGTTGGTAGACAGGATGTTGGTGGGGCAGGCCAATATTGATGCTTGGAAGATGAAGACGGGGAATCTCAAGGATGATGAATTCACCCGACTATCTGAAGCAATGGGAATACTGGCCGATAGTCCGATGTACATCGATGATACGCCAGGTATCTCTATTTTAGAAATGAGGACCAAAGCGAGGCGACTTCAGATGGAGACGGGGGTGAAACTAATCGTAGTCGACTATCTCCAGTTAGCGGTAGGGAATGGTAAGTATGATAGTCGTGTGCAGGAGGTTGGAGCGGTGTCACAAGGACTTAAGAACATGGCAAGGGAGCTTAAGGTGCCAGTACTGGCATTGGCGCAGTTATCGCGACAATTTGAACAGCGTGGAACCAAGGTACCGCAATTGTCGGATCTACGCGAGTCGGGCAGCATTGAACAAGATGCGGACGTGGTGATGCTTTTGTATAGGGAAGATGATAGTAATTTGCAAGATTATAAATTAAATATTGCAAAGCATAGAAACGGACCATTGCGATCATTGGATCTACAATTCAGAGGTGACAGGATTAAGTTTTACGGGGTAGATAAGGGAAGAGCTACATAAAACCCCCGGGGGAAACGGGGGTGAGTGGTTAGCTGACGAGAAAGAAGAGAAGAAAGGCGCTGAAGTTAAAGGAGAAATGGATCAGGGAAGTCAGGACAAAAGCGATAGGTTGTCCGAAAGCCTGGCTCGACTTGGTATAAATGGCAAAGAGGAGAAGGCCGGTAAGACCCTGTATCACACGAAAGTGGAGTGGGTAATTGGTGTGGAGAATGCCAAAGAGAAAAGACACTGTAATCCCTATGACGAGCCAATATGGGAGATATCGAGCTTTGAAGATCTTGTGAAGGAGCGAGACCAGATTATAGCTCCCGACACGGAAGATAAATTCTTCCATGAATGCCGCACCTAAAAGAAATAGCGTTAGACTGAAGGAAGAAGCAAACATAGAGGAGATGGCTATCGCTTGATCAAAAACGGGAATGTCGGCCTTAAAAAGGATGTAACTGACGCCACGACTGGCGAGTCCGCTCAGAAAGATAATGATAATAAGCAGGGCGGCGGGGAATTCGTCGAGGTCTTGATACAGCTGACGCAACGTAGCAGCCAATTTACGATCTCCAATCTTGTCATGTTCAAAGAACTATAGCTTATAATATCATGAGGAGGGTAAAAAGGGAAGGTGGTAGAATAACTGCATGCCTGGATGGCGGAACTGGTATACGCGTAGGTCTCAAAAACCTATGGGGGCAACTCCATGTGGGTCCGACTCCCACTCCAGGCACAGATTACAAATATGAAACAGATATGTCAGCCGTTGATGTAAACAAACTAAAAGTAGGTGTTACTTTTGAAGAAGGGGGAGAGCTATTTAAGGTAATGAAATATGACTTCAGCAAAATTGGTAGAGGGAGTGCCAATATTAAGGTAAAGGCAAAGAATTTATTGACTGGGTCAATTGTGACAAAATCATATCTATCGGGGAACCGGGTAGAACAGGTGGCGCTTGAGAAAAAGGAGATGCAATATCTATACAGCGATGGAGTGAAGGTATATTTCATGGATCCGAGAACTTATGAACAATTAGAGATTGGTAGAGAGGTCTTGGGAGATGATTTGAAGTACCTAGTGGAGGGAGAAAATGCTTGGATGCAGTTTTGGGATGAGAAGATTATTGGAGTGGAGGTGCCACCTTCAGTTGTACTGATGATTGCTGAGACGGAACCCTGGGTAAAGGGAAATAGTGCGACGAATATCTACAAGCCAGCAACGACCTTCAGTGGTTTGACGGTCCAAGTACCTTTGTTTGTCAAGGAAGGAGATAGGATCAAGGTCAATACGACAACGGGAGAATACACAATGAGGGTGAATGAATGAAAGACTATCTCAGAAAATAGATGACTATGAGGAGAATGATTTGAGGAATAAGCCCAATGAGCTTATTGGAAGTGGAGTGATGAAAGTTGTGATGGAATCGATTAAGTGGTTTAAGAAAAAAGGGTTGGCCACCGAGAAAATTGCGGGGAAACTCGAGAAAATCGGGGAGGAGACCAAAGAACCAGCCTAGCCAGGGGGTGAAAGAAAAAGGGCGGCCGTATTGAAAAAGAAAGTAGACAAAAAGGAGTGAAGTGGGAAAATCGATGAGTAGCTCTTGAAAGAAGGCGCTTTTTTTTGATTTGGTTTTTTTGGTAAGACCCTGGCCAACATCCCAATGAGGGATCTTGTCCTCGAGAAAATGAGAGGCGAGGATGAGTGGAATGGAGATAAGGGGGTTACTGACTTTGGTAGCAATAAGGGCTCCGGTGGGGCCATGGGCGATAGAGAGCATTGTATAAGTATATATTATTTGAGCTAGAAGCTTTGTGATATATTGAACTAGTTATGTGGCCAGTAGTTTTTCAGTTGGGTGTTGTTACTATCTATAGCTTTGGATTTTTACTAGTGCTTGCTTGTGTCTTGGGATTGTTTGTAAGTTGGAAGAAGATTGTTGAGTATCATATTGATGATAGAGAATTTTTTGATAGCTTTCTTTTGGTGATATTTGGAGGATTGGTGGGAGCAAGGGTGGTGTATCTAATTGAACATTCCGCTTCATTTGGGATGAGTCCGCTTAAGTGGATTTGGTTCACGCAATATACTGGTTTGTCGATGTGGGGTAGTTTGTTGGGAGGGGTGGCAATCTTAGTTTTTTTATGTTGGCAGAAAAGGCGGGATGTATTCGTTTGGTTAGACATTGCTGCTTTGGGGGGGGGGTTGGGTTTAGTGGTGGGAAGGATAGCGGCTTTGTTGAATGGGACAGGCTTAGGGAAGCCGAGTTTAATTGGAGTTTTGATGGTGGGAGCAGAAGGAAGGGTTTTGCCAATTCAATTGTTCGAGGCAGTAGGTTTACTGTTAGTTTTTTTATGGCTTTGGAAACTGGAGCCGAAGTATAAGACAATCGAGTGGTACAGGGCAGGTAAAAGTACAGCTAAAAGCGGTTTTCTGTGGTTTATGTTTATGGCTCTTATCGGCATAGTATTTTTTGTAAGCAGCTTTGGGTATCAAGGAGGTGTGGAACTGATGGTGAAGCGAGTCTTTGCAATATCTAGCCTTGTTTTCGGAATGAGTGGCATATACATTAGGTCGGGGAGGACTTTTCTTAATGATCTAAAGCTGTTACAGATGCCTTTTAGAAAGAAAAAGTGAGGTCTTTCCTTAAGGAGTAGGATCTTGTAGACTGATTGAGACTTTAAGAAATATGCTAAAACCCGTAATTAAATTTCCAGCTAAATTGCTCGAGCCAGTGGCTAGTTATCTTTTAGGTGAGGAAAAAAGATTAAGACAGCAAAAAAAGAGGTTAGAGAAAGAAGATCCGTTTAAGATGACTGATCGGGAAATGGATAATGCAGCAGTAGACACTGAGGTAGCGGAGTTAATCGGTCACGAGCGAGTGTCGATAATAAGGGTAGAGGTTGACAAAGCATTGATTAATATTCGAAAAGCATTAACGAGGATCAAAGTGGGTAGATATGGGGTGTGCGCTAATTGTGGGAGGATGATAGATACGGACAGATTGGCAATTAATCCAACGGCGGAGTTTTGTGTCAGTTGTGAGAAACTTAAAGAAAAGCAGGGTAAATAGATGGGTCTTTTTTTTAGTATCCTTGGGGTGGGTGAGTACGCTTGTGGCGAGGAAAGGATTTCCGATTTTTGTTAATCAGGGGGTTGGATTTGGGATGTTTTCGAATTATGGTTTGGTTCTGACTCTATTTGGACTGCTTTTATTATCTTTGTTCTTTAAAACATTGTCAGAGTGGGAGAAGACTTTATTAATTGCGGGTGGAGTGGGGAACTTGGGGGATCGAATAGTTTTTGGAACGGTTACAGATTGGCTCTGGCTACCAGGGGTAGGTTTGTGGTTTAATGTAGCCGATATATATCTGACTATAGCAGTATGCTTAATTATTTGGCGGGAGATCACAAAAAATGAAACTAAAGCTAACAACTCTTTATGAGGATGGGTCGTTGTGGGTGATAAATAAACCGGCGGGGATTACAGTCAACCGGGCGACCACGACTAGCGGTGAAACGGTAGCAGATTTGGCATTTGAACATCTAGGTCTTAGACCATCGTTTAAAGTGGATGATGAGTTGTCAGCTAGGTCAGGATTGGCACATCGACTAGATAAAGAGACAAGTGGTTGCCTGGTCTTGGCCAAGTCTACAGGGGTGTTAATGGAGTTAATGCGTCAATTTAAGGAAAGGGAAGTAAAGAAGCAATACCTGGCGCTTGTTCATGGGAAATTGGAGCCGAAGAGGGGAACGATTAAGTTGCCATTAACACGAGACAGGGTGGATCGAAGGAGATGGGCAGTAGGATATGAGGGCAAGATGGCAGAAACAGCATGGGAGGTGGTGGGTTACTATTTGTCTCCTGCCCGGTCTTTGGGTGGGGAGGTATGGTCTTTAGTGAGATTATTTCCCGTGACGGGAAGGACACATCAGATTCGAGTCCACATGGCACATCTAGGACATCCTCTAGTAAGTGACAGCAAGTATTTGATAAAAAGGAAGCTTGCGGAAGACAAGAGAGTGCTGGGTAGGCACGCATTGCATGCGGAAATGCTTGAGTTGACACATCCGGTGACGGGGGAGAGGGTCAAATTTAAGGCGCCACTAGCGGAGGATTTAGAAAGACTTGTTAGAAAGTTACTGCCGATCGATGTTGAAGTTTAAGTTACTCAAAGATGATAGGTCGGGCAGGGTGGGAGAGTTATTTTTACCTCGAGGGCAGGTGAAGACACCGGTATTCATGGCGGTGGCAACGGCAGGTAGCGTCAAGAGTTTGTCTGCGGAGGATTTACTGAGTTGTGGGGTAGAGATCGTGCTGGGGAATACTTATCATTTACATCTTCGTCCTGGTGAGAAAGTGGTTGAGGAAATGGGTGGCGTGAGTCGATTTATGAACTGGGATAGACCAACTTTGACAGATTCGGGAGGATTCCAAGTATTTAGTTTGGGAAAAAATGTCAAGATTGATGATGAAGGAGTAGTTTTTCGATCACATCTTGATGGAAGTCAATTGCGGATGAACGCGGAAAGTTCAATTCGGATTCAACGAGCTTTGGGAGCAGATATCATTATGGCTTTTGACGAGTGTACGCCGATGACCGATGAAAGTTACAGTAGACTGGCCCTTAAGCGGACGCATCGTTGGTTAATTAGATCTAAAGAAGAGTGGTTGAGAAAGGCGGGACAACAGTCGTTGTTTGGAATCATTCAGGGGGGGGATTATAGGAAATTACGGGAAGAGTCAGCCAGATTTGTTGAGGAGCAGGATCTGCCGGGGGTGGCGATTGGGGGTGAGAGTGTTGGATATGATATGAAAAAGACAGTGGAACAGATCGGTTGGGTAAAGCCCTTTTTAGATTCAAAGAAACCCTTTTACGCAATGGGAGCAGGGAGAGATCCGGCAAACATAGTTGCATTGGTGACGAGCGGAGTTGACATGTTTGATTGTGTTGGGCCGACAAGACTAGCGCGGAACGGTGCTTTGTTTAGTGGTAAGTTGATAGGAAATAGGGAGAAAGGATTTGTTTTTGAATCGGAATTTAATAAAGGCAGGTTGGTTATCAGTCGCAATGAATGGAGACTAGATAGAAAAATAATCATGGAGGGCTGTGACTGTGCGACGTGTATGGCCGGTTATTCTCGGGGGTATCTGCGACATTTATATATGAACAAGGAGCTTTTGTATTATCGTCTGGCGAGTATACATAATGTGAGATTTATTGTGTCTTTGACTGAGCAAATGAGAGAGTAAATTTGGTAGAGTGGGATGATGGAGGAAGGATTATCAGAGCGTGTCATGGACAGAAAAGTAAAGGAGAAAAACTGGCGATTTGTGGCACGAGGACTGTTGGTTCTTCTTCTTTGTTTGTTGGTACTTTTGGGTATCTCACAGATCCGGTCGCTCTGGAGTCGGGACTTCAACTATTTAGTTGTTCTGGTGGGAGATGATTTGAGTTTGGTAGTAATTAATCCGGTCGCAAAACAAGTGGTAACGATGAGAATTCCTAGAAATATGATGATGCCGGTGGTGGGGATGGAAGGGATGCTTAAAGCGGGTTCGATATGGAAATTTGGAGAAGGCGAAGGACGAGCAATCATGACGACAAAAACGACGGTGGAGAGTTTCTTTGGTGTAAAAGTAGATGGATTACTACATGTAGTAGATAAAGATAAAGTTGAGCCACGACTGTTTCTGAGGCCAGTGGTAACAGATTTGCCATTGGTCGATAGGCTGAGGCTAGCTTGGTTCTTAACTTCTTTGCGCGAGGATCAATACAGGGAAATTGAGTTGTCTGCCAAGTTGGGGGAGACAAAGACACTGCCGGACGGTAGTGAGACGATAGTGGTAAACCCAGAGAGATTAGAGAAGATTCGTCAGGAATTTATCAATGAAAAGATCCTGGCTAGTCGATTAAGAATTATTGTGAATGATCGAAGCGGAATGGCACAAACAGCATCATTGGCAGAAAGAATGATTTTGGCGGTTGGTGGGCTGACAGCACGGATAGAAAAGGCTGATCCAGGAGAAGGGTGGTGTTTGGTGAAGGTGGGGGAAAAGGATACTGAAGAGATTATGGTGAGATGGTTTGAAGAGAAACTAGATTGCAAGAAAGAGGTTTCGGAAGGCGAAATGTTTCAAGCAACTGTGGTGTTGGGTAAGAAATGGGGTGAGTATTATCGTTAGTGGTTTAGACAGACTCTGACTCGCTATCAATGATTTCCAAAGGGACTTCAGAAAGGGGTTCTGTGGGGAGGAACTGATAATACTTTTGTGTATCTTTAAGGGAGAATGAGGGCAAGCCTTTGAGCCGACTGCTTCTCTTGGTTTCGCGGATAAAAATCTCAATGCCTTCTTTGGTGGCGTTTTTGATGGCGGCTTCGTAGACATTACCGAGTTTGATTAAACGGGTAAGGTGAGTGGATAGGTCGTCGGGCAGATAACCAACAAAGGTCCCATCTTGGGTGGAGGCACTGATGCGACGTTTACTGGTTTTGAGGTGAATCAGTTGAGAAGTGCGTAGATTGGAGAGGGTCTGGTTGGAAGCGAGTTTAGTTAAAAAGACAGTTTTGGTTTTACCAGGCTCTTCAATAAAGCTGAAGTTAGATGATTGGCCGGAAGAGGCTTTGTGGGGCGATTTTTTAAGATTTTGAAGGCGAGCGATGTTGTTTAAGGCGATGCGGTTGTACTTGTCAATTTTGATAACTTTGTTGTACGACTTAAGGGCTTTATCTATCTCGCCAGTCTCTTCGTACGCTTTGGCAAGACGGTTAAGGGCAGAGATGTTTGTGGGATCTAATTGGACTATGTGAAGGTTAAGATCAATTGCGGCGGCCCATTGTTGGGTAAGGGAAGCATGGATGGCGGCTTGGTTGAGCTCTGGAAGGCTTTGGTTCATAACTTAGGCAAATTTAATGTATGTGACAGCCAGAGTCAAGGAGCAGGGAGAGTAGCAAAACCCATAGTCTTGACAAACAGTTGTTTTTCTGCTATTATGGTCATATTAATCTTTCCCAACGGAGGCGTGAAGTGAAGGTTATTTTGAAGAAGGGTTGGCAGGAAGCCTACCTGGCACGTCGCCGCAAGGTGGCAAAGCGATTTTATGAGCGGGCGCAGCGCCCCGGGTATGTTAGTCACCTGAAGTAATTTTTGGGCCGCGAGTATCGCGGCCCAAACTTATGCCTGGTGGTACAATGACTTCATGTCGGGACATAGCAAATGGTCAACAATTAAGCACAAGAAAGCAATCACTGATGCCAAGAAGGGAAAGGTATTTACTAAATTGGCGAAGCAGATAACCATAGCAGTTCAACAAGGAGGGAATGGGGACCCTAATTCTAACCCTAGTTTACGATTGTATGTTGATAAGGCCAGGCAGGCGAATATGCCCAATGACAATGTGCGACGTGCGATAGAAAGGGGACTAGGTAAGGGGGAAGGGGGGAGGCTTGAGGAGGTGTCTTACGAGGGCTATGGACCATTTGGCGTGGGGATGATAGTTTCCTGTGTGACAGACAATCGAAATAGGACGGGGTCTGATGTGAGAAACCTAATGGAGAAGGCGGGTGGAAGTATTGGGGGTCCTGGTTCGGTAACTTATCTTAAGCATATCCAGCCGATCCCTAGGATAACCTTGCCTGACGGGAGTAAAGAAAAAGTAGAGATTTTACTTGATCAATTAGACGAACTGGATGATGTAGTTGAGGTGTGGACTAATCTGGCTTGATTGGTGGCGGAGTACCGCAATCTTGGTATAGAATGGGCACATGAGCAAGCGAATGAAGTATGTTCTTGCAAGTCTTTTTTTGGCGGTGACCTTGTGGACGACTCAGTTCATTTTACCGGAACACAGAATACAGGCAATTTTGGCTCTTTCAGTCGCATCTTATCTTATTTCGGCGTGGGTTTTGTTTGAGGATTTGAAAGGAGTTGAGTGGTTTACGGTTTTGATTCTGCCTGTTTTATTTACTTTGGGTGCAGGTCTGTTTAGTTTGTTTCTGCCGGCAGCTTTACCGAGGATTTTCGGTATAAGATTCGAGACAGAGGTGGCATTGCTTCTGGCTAATTTGATAAAGATGGTGTTTTGGTTGGGATTTAGTGTGGGACTCTATGCTTTATATCTGACTGAGAACATCTTTAGTGTGGCAGCGATCAGAACAATTCAGTTGCTCAGAGCGGCTCATACGGCAGGTTTCTTGTTGACACTTATTGTAGGAGTTTTTTTGTTTCAGGCAATTTTTTCGTTTCGCTTGTCTTGGTGGGCGATGGGCCTAACAGTTAGTGTCCTAAGTTTTCTTTTATCGGTGCAGGGTAACTGGTCGATGCAACTAAAGGAAGGATTATCCAGAAAGATAATAGTTTATTCGTTTGTGATTGCCTTGATTTGTGCAGAGATTGGGATGACGTTGAGTCTGTGGCCGCTTCGGGCCCTGACAGGGGCGCTGGTTCTGATCACTAGTTTATATGTGATGTTGGGTTTAGCAGAGCAGCATCTAGTGGGTCGGTTGTTTAAGAATCAGATAAATGAATACGTCGCAGTAGCAATAGTGGTTTTGTTGGTTAGTTTTTACATCACGAGTTGGAGATAAGAGCAGGATCTATGACCCAGAGTAGAGAAGTGGCGCAATTTTCACAGAAAAGGCAAAGTTTTCACGAAATTGGTCATTGGGGTGATTGACACTGTTTGATTGAGGCCGGACCGAGGCTGTAAAGGAGGAAATGTAGCTAGATCTGTCCAGGGGAGAGAAGAGATGCTTCTTGATAGATGAAACAATGATACTGATTGATATGGTCTCAAGACCTAGAGTATAGAAATGAATTAATTAATTTGGAAGAGAAAAACGAGGTCTAAGTAGCTATCTGATATTTATGGCTAAGAGACAAGCGCCCTACTCTACCGTGGCCGGTGGGATGAATGATACTTTTTATGTCGTAAAAGAGATATTGTACGCAATACAAAATACGTGGTGGTGGAGAAGACCACTAGATATCGTTCACGGTTGAGTTGAATAGAAACCCGAAAAGTTTTCGGTCTTTTCGGGCCGACGTATTCTCTTCGTTTCTTTGGGCATCTTCCTGTCTTGTTGTTTCTGATGGCTTTTGTACATTAACCCGAAGATGTGGTTACTCCCCCTTTGGCTTGATGTACCCAGATTTATCTCTTAGGACTCCCCAACATAGCTTGAGATGGCTCAAAAAGCTTTCTAGGGGCATCGTGGGGTCTTGATCTTGACCATGAAATATACCCAAGTAAGTCGTTTTCCTTTTAGAGAGAGACCCAAAGTCAAAGAGTGTGTCGCACAAAGTTGACATGTTTTGGGACTAGTGATTGTATGAAGGTAGATTAGATAATAATTAGACTAGATTTTTTGTTTTTTTGTCTCTCTCCCCTACCCTGGCTAGGGAGGCAGGAAAAAGAAGAGCTTGTGACTAAAAAAAATATTGAGGATTTGAGTTTGGAAAGGCTGATCAAGAGATATCTGTCATTCCTTGAAGTGGAGAAAAACTACTCTAAATATACAATTCGTAACTATGGGTTTTATTTAGGAAGGTTCCGTAGGTGGTTCGAGAAGAACTATGGTCAGGAGTATATCCAGCGGCTAACGAGTGAGATGGTTCGGGGATATAGGTTGTTTTTGAGTCGTTTTGCCGACGAGAAAGGTCAGACATTGTCACGGACAACTCAAAGCTATTACATTATCTCACTTCGGGCATTTTTGAAGTACTTAAATAGAAAGGGAGTAAAGACACTCAGTGCCGAGAAAATAGATTTACCAAAAGGTGAGAGTCGGAGGATCCGTTTCTTGAGTCGAGAACAGGTGGAGAGGCTTTTATCAATGCCAATTATCTCTAAGCCAGAAGGGCTTAGAGATAAAGCCATTCTGGAGGTATTGTTTAGCACGGGACTTCGAGTAAGTGAGTTGGTTAAACTAGATGTGGAAGACATTGATTTCAAAACGAGGGAATTTAGTGTGGTGGGGAAGGGAAGAAAGATTAGAGTAGTATTCTTGAGTCAGCGGGCGGCGGAATGGTTAAGGCGGTATCTAGACAGCCGAGAAGATACCTGGAAACCCTTGTGGATCAAGTACCGGGTGAGAGAGAGTAATCGGGTGGTAACGAGCGGAGAGAGTATGAGATTGTCGGTGAGGGCGGTACAGCATCTGGTTAACAAGTATTCCAAAAGGGCTGGGCTACCGATTCGAGTCAGTCCGCACGTATTACGACATTCTTTTGCCACAGGGTTACTGCAAAATGGGGCCGATCTACGTTCGGTACAGGAGTTTTTGGGGCATAAGAATGTGAGTACAACTCAGGTGTATACGCACTTGACGAATCCGCAACTAAAGAAAGTTCATGAGAAGTTCCATGGATGAAAAAAAGGCTTCTCTACTCTACTTCGGGTTTTGTGCGTCTACTCCAGAATGAGGGTGGTAACTTGCTTTTTGATTGTCTTTGGGTGGCAGTTTGTAATCGTGATAGATATCTTTTTGATTATTTTTGATTAAGCACGAGATTTTGGTAAATAGAATTTCTATGGGGTATTTGAGGCTAAATTGTTTGACTCTCCCCTACTTTACAGAGGAGAGCTTTGGGTGTAAGTTAACGGCAAATGAAAGAATGGGAAAGAACAGCTGAAGGGATTTTACGATATGTGACTTGCATGACGGGAAAATGGGACGGGATGAGAGTGGAGGGTTTGTATAAATGTCGAGAACATGTGGTCGATTCTGATTTTGTTTTGGTCCTTAAAGACGAAAGATCTGGGAGAGAGTTGTCGAGATTTAAAACAATGGTGGAGATTGTCTCAGTTGACAAGACTGGAGCAATTACGGCGAGGATTCAACTAGGTGATGTGGCTGGTACAGACGCCATGGTTTACGATGAAAAAGGAGATTTTGTTCAAGAATGGAAATATCGAGATACCAAGATAGGAGTCAAGGCTGAGGATTACCACATGGATGCTCTTCATATGACGGCTTGGTTACTCCTTGAAATGGGTTACTCACAGATAATAATCGGCGGGTCTGATCCAATTAATGGTGAAGACAAAGAGATAGAGAATATAAAGAAGAGTGTGGGTGAGAGCAAAATGGATCAGTTCTATGATACGGGAAAAGCTGATTTGGCAGGTGGTTTAAAGATCAATATTGATCTGCCAACTGACTGGATGGAAAAAGGGGCGGGATATGTTTACGTCGATTTGAGTCTGCCGGATGGAGAGGAAGCTATCCTTGAAGGATTCATTTGGAAAAGCCAGGAGCGAGAGGTATTGCCGATAGAGTTGTGGATTGAAAATGTGGTGGTCTATTCAGATAAGGGTGAGGAGGAATTCATTTTAGATGCTGAAGAAGGTTTGGGTGAGATAGAGGGAGAGACACCTTCTGTCTTAAGTGATCCAGCCAGAGCGATGTTGTACATGACAATAAGATACTTACAACAAAACTATGGTGAATTGAAGGTAATCATGGAATCGGGAGATAATGTTCCTAGACAAATAAAGACAGACTGGGAGGCGATGTCGGATGTAGTGCATAAATGGATGGGTTTTTGATGAGAGCTCGGGAAGATCTTGAGGTTGGTCGCTCATTCGGTCTCCTTATGTGGTTGTGCAATTTGAGCCAATTATATCTTATGGGATTTATTCTGTCAAGCACATTGAGGCCTTAAGATCACTTTCTCTCCTCCTCTTCCTTGTCGAGGGCTGCTACAGCGGTGACGATGTCGCTTGGCTTGGCAAAGCGCATTAAAATAACGCCTTGGGTAGGTCGTTTAAGGATGGGGATGTTTTTGACTGGTAACTTGATGGCTTGGGCTTGTTTGGTAGTGATGATGATTTCATCGGTATTTTGGTTGACAAGAAGGGCGGCGGCTATTTTACCGGTTTTATCAGTCGTCTCGGAGACTTTGACACCTTGACCGCCACGTTTCTGGACTGGGTATTCATCGAGGGGGGTGCGCTTGCCGAGGCCTTTCTGGGTGATGACAAGGATATTACGGAAGAACTTCTTTCTCTTGTCGGCGGGTGTTTCAACGTGTGGAGAGAAGCACTCCATGGTAATAACGAAGTCTTCTCTAGTCAGCATGATCCCCCTGACTCCCATGGTGTCACGACCAGTGGGACGGACGTCGGTCTCGGGGAAGTGAATACTTTTACCTTCGTGGGTGACTAAGAGGATATGGTCTACTCCCCCGGTCTGATTGGTCCAGACGAGTTCGTCGCCGGAGGCTAACTTAATGGCAATAAGACCGTTACTCTTTATGTTGGCGAAGTCGGAGACTTTGGTTCGTTTAACTAGTCCTTTTTTGGACGTGAAGAAGAAGTATTCGTCCTTAATCTTTTCTAGTTTGTCGGGAAGAGGTAGTAGAGCTCTGATTGTCTCGCCTTGTTCGATGTTAAGAAGATTGATAATCGCCTGACCTTTGCTGGTACGGCTGCCTTCAGGGAGTTCCCAGACACGAAGTTTGAAAACCTTACCCTTACTAGTGAAGACGAGAAGATTATCATGGGTATTGGCAGAGGTGAGAAGGTATATTTCGTCCTCGTCCTTTTTACTCATACCTGAGACGCCCTTGCCACCGCGGCGTTGAGAACGGAAGGTAGAGGGTGGCATGCGCTTGATATAGCCGGTTTTGGTTAGGGTGACAATGGTTTCTTCAGCGGTGATTAGTTCTTCTTCGCTGAATTCGCCGATGGCATTGGGATGGACTTTGGTACGACGGTTGTCACCATATTTTTCGGCGAGGAGTTTGAGTTCTTCAATGATGGTATTGAGGATCTTGCCGGTGTTATTAATGAGGGCAATGAGGAAGTCAATTCGTTTCATTAACTCGTTGTATTCATCCTGGATTTTTTGACGTTCAAGGGCAGCGAGTTTGCGTAACTGCATGTCAAGGATAGCTTGAGCCTGGATTTCGCTGAAGCCAAACTTGCTGACTAAGTTCTTTTTGGCATCGTCGGTGCTCTGGCTCTTTCTGATGGTGTCGATGACTTCATCAATGATGTCAAGAGCCTTAAGTAGACCTTGTAGAATATGGGCGCGGGCTTTAGCCGCCTTAAGCTCGTATTGGCTTCTTCGGACAACGACGAGTTGGCGGTGTTTGACATATTCGTTGGCAATTTGCTTGAGGGTCATAAGTCGTGGAGTAAGAGTGGGATCAAGGGCAACGAAATTGGCGGGGAATGAAGTCTGAAGATCGGTATGCTTAAAGAGATTATTGAGGACTTGCTGGGGGCGAGCGTCTTTTTTGAGCTCAATCATGATGGTTAGCCCTTGACGGTCGGATTCATCGCGGAGGTCAGAGATGCCTTCGATTTTTTTCTGGCGGTGGAGATCGGCAATCTTGGCAATGAGATTGGCTTTGTTTACTTGGTAAGGCAATTGGGTGACTCTGATGGCAAAGCGGCTTTTATGTTCAATGATTTCAGTGACGGCGCGGATCATGATCTTGCCCTTGCCAGTGGCGTACATTTCTTTGATGGCGTTCTTGTCGAAGATCTCGGCTCCGGTGGGGAAATCGGGTCCTTTAATATGGGTCAGAAGGTCTTCAAGTGTAGCCGTGGACTCAAATTCGCCGACGAGAATTTTGGGATCATCGGTTTCTGGATCCTTGAGAAGCCCCTTTAGTTCCTCATTAATGGGAGAGCTGCCTTTTTGAATCAGCTCAACGAGGGCGGCGGTGACTTCTTTTAGATTATGAGGAGGCATCTTAGTTGCCATGCCAACGGCGATACCATCGGAACCCATGAGAAGGAGGTTTGGTAACATGGCGGGTAAAACGGTTGGTTCTTTAAGTGAGGCGTCGAAGTTGTCGGCGAATTCGACGGTTTCTTTGTCGAGATCGCTTAAGAGCTCGGCGGCGATTTTGCTAAGACGGGCTTCGGTGTAACGCATGGCGGCGGGAGGATCACCGTCGATACTGCCGAAGTTACCTTGGCCGTCGATGAGGGGATAACGCATAGAGAAGCTTTGGGCGAGACGAACGAGGGCATCATAGACGGGAGCATCGCCGTGTGGGTGATACTTACCCATAACGTCTCCGACGACGCGGGCAGACTTTTTAGTTGGTGCACTGTGAATGATGCCGGCTTCATGCATAGCATAAAGGATGCGGCGGTGAACGGGCTTTAGGCCGTCGCGGACATCGGGAAGGGCGCGGGAGACGATGACGCTCATGGCGTAATCCAAATATGATTTCTCGACTTCTTCTACGATGTTGACGGGGCGGATAATACCAAACTCGCTTTGGAAGTCTTCTCCGACTTTCAGAACAGGAGCCAACTCCCCCATTTCAGAAGCTGCTTCTGTTGTGGCGTCTTGTGTATCTGGTAGTTTGTTTTGATCTTCGTCCATATTATTTCAATGCTTCTTCAATGGGGGGGGCAATATCTTTTTTGCGTGAGAGTTTGGCTCCGATATCGAGAACGTTGTCTGTAGCAATGCCGCTAAAGGCTTTTTGCGCAATACCTTTTTCCTCGTTGCCGAGAATAAGAAGCTTGGTATTTATTTTTAAGATATCAGTAATCGCTAAGAAAAGAAGCTGTACTCCCTGTTGCTGCTTAATCTCTTGCATGGCCTCTAGAAGTTCTTTTTTCCGGTTAAGTACCTCATCTTGTTCGACAGTCTCGAGTTGGCCGATGAAGGTTTTCCTAGCAAAATCAAAGATTTTATAGTCATTTTCGACGATTTGCTCAGGGGTAAGTGAAGAAATATTTGACTTAGCTTTGAAGATTTCTAAAGTCAGATTATCGATATCATTAATGCCCGCCAAGGTGGCTAATTCGGTAACTGCTTGTTTATCTTTTTCAGTTGTAGTGGATGACTTGAGACCAACAGTATCAGAGAGGATGGCACAAAGCATGAGAGATGCGAGTTTCTGATCCACTTGAAGATTTTTGTTTTTGAACTTGAAATAAATGATGGTGTTGGTGGAGCCCCAGGGTTTGATATCGATAGTAATGGGATGACTAAAGTTAATATTTGCCTTATGGTGGTCAACAATGCCAGTGATCTGATCGGGATTTATATTTGGTAGTCGCTGGTCTTCTTCGTTATGATCGACTAAGACGATTCGGTCCTCCGTGGCAATCTGATTTGCGATGAGAGGTGGAGGAGTAGAGACACTGAACTTTTGGAAAATAAAAGTAGTTTCAGGGTTGATTGGATCACAAATGACAGCGGTGGCGGTATCATCTCCTACTTGATGGAAGTAATCAGTTAAGGAAATGGCGGCGATGGTGGAGTCGGCGTCTGGTTTTTGATGACCGATTATGTAGTGTTTCATTTTTGTGGTGTTAATTAGTATAGGTTGTTAGATATCAAGATTAGCGGTCTTTGCGTGGGTCTGGATGAACTTTCTTCGGGGGGGAACGAGTGAGCCCATGAGGATGCTAAAGGTTTCGTCAGTGAGACTGGCGTCTTCGATGGTGATCTTTTTGATGGTTCGAGTGGCTGGATTCATGGTTGTTTCCCAGAGCTGTTCTGGGTTCATTTCTCCAAGACCTTTGAAACGTTGAACGTTATACTTCTTGTCTTTGAAGTAATCTTTAATTATTTTACTTCTCTCTTTATCAGAAAAGGCATAGTGAACGTCTTTGCCGGCGAAAATCTTGAAAAGAGGGGGCATGGCCATATAGATGTATCCCCCGTCAACTAGAGGACGGAGATGTCTAAAGAAGAAGGTAAGAAGGAGGGTGCCGATATGAGCGCCGTCGACGTCGGCATCGACCATGACGATGATGCGATGATAACGGAGCTTGCTAACATCAAGGGTATCCCCTATCCCCGTTCCGAGAGCAATGACTAGGTTTTTCAGTTCTTCGAACTCGACAATTTTGTCTAGTCGAGCCCTTTCGGTATTGAGAACCTTTCCTCTAAGTGGCAAGATGGCTTGGAATTTTCTATCTCTCCCCTCTTTAGCGGAGCCACCGGCACTTTGGCCTTCGACGAGGTAGAGCTCGGAAAGCTCCGGCTCTTTACTTTGACAATCAGCAAGTTTGCCGGGGAGGGTCATGCCTTCAAGAGCACCCTTTCTGACGACGGCTTCACGGGCAGCTCGGGCAGCTAATCTGGCCTTGGCGGCAAGGACGACTTTACCAATGACAGCCCGGGCGGCGGAGGGATTTTCTTCAAAGTAGGTTTCCAGTCCGGTTTTGGTGATTTGGTAGACGGCGGTCTGAACTTCAGAGTTGTTGAGCTTGGTTTTGGTTTGGGATTCAAACTGGATTTCTGAGGAAGTCATCTTGATCCAGACGATGGCAGAGAGACCTTCTTTGAGGTCGTCAGGAGTGAAAGCGACTCCCCCGCCCTTCTTTTTTTCGTCAACAAGGCCATTCTTGGTAGCGTAGTCTTTGATAACTTTTGAGAGAGCCATGCGGAATCCGGTCAAATGAGTACCACCATCATAGGTGTTAATGGTGTTGGCGAAGCTTTCGACAGTTTCGGAGAAGGCATCGGTATATTGCATGGCAACTTCCACTCCTATGGGATATTCGGCGGCGTCGGTGACGGTGTTTTTGAGGTGAATGATTTCGTGAAGAGTTTCTTTGTGGCGGTTGAGGTGGACAAGAAGAGACTTGATGCCGGATTCAAAATAGAAATTGGCTTCTTCTCCGGAATATTTCTTGAGATGGAGAAAGACGCCGGCGACGAGATAGGCTCTTTCTCGAAGTTTGTCTTTGATGCTTTTGTAGTTGAACTCAGTAGACTTTTTGAAGATAGCAGTATCGGGCTTGAAACTAGTGAAGGTTCCGGAATCAGAGATTAACAGTCGGTGATGGGTAACAGGAAGAAGCGATTTGACTTCAGCGTCGGATATAATCTTGACGGGATAGAAAGGGTTGCCAATTTTGTATTCTTGGGTGTAGTACTTGCCTTCTCGTTTGACAATAACGCGAGTGTGGATGGAGAGGGCGTTAACGGCGGAGGCACCGACACCGTGAAGACCTCCTGAAGCTTGGTAGGCGGAGGATGTAAATTTACCTCCGGCATGGAGTTTGGTCATGGCAATCTCGAGGGCAGAGACGCCTGAAGGATGCATGTCAGTGGGGATACCTCGGCCATCATCAGAGACAGAAAGGTAGCCGTCGTCATGGATGTATACATTGATGTTTTTGGCAAACCCAGAAATGGCTTCGTCGAGAGAGTTATCGATGATTTCGGTGACGAGGTGGTGAAGTCCCCTTTCGTCAGTGCTACCAATATACATTCCGGGACGTTTTCGGACGGGTTCGAGACCTTCGAGAACGGTAATGTCTTTAGCGGAATATGAACTTGATGTTGTGGCCACAAGCCATTGTAACGTATCCTTAAGCCTTCATCAACAGTATTTTGGAGAGTTCTTACCTTTGGGAGGTTGGTGTTCAGTGAGTGAGTGCTTTGAGATGGAAAAGAAGATTCTCTATCGCGAGTTGGGGTTGAATATTGGTAGTGAGGTCCAAGAGACAGGTGTTGATAAGTTTGAGGGCGATGGCTCTTTTTGGAGTGGGGTGGTCGTGAAGTGATTGTTTGAGAAGTAGGAGAAGGTTGGTCAGTTGATCCTGATTTTTAACTAGACTCTCGGCGAGAGTAACAAGTGATGCATGGGGAAGGGTGTTTACTTGCCTCAGAATATCCTTGGTGATGTTTATCTCCGTTTCGCCAAGATTAGTTAGCATGTTTAAGCGTCTGACTTGGCACCGAGAGACAATCGTAGGCAGTAGGCAACTGGCTTTAGATGAGGTAAGAATGAATTGAGTATTAGTGGGGGGTTCTTCGAGGATCTTGAGGAGGGCTTGCTGAGAGGGAAGAGTGAGACTCTGAGCTTCAAGAATGAAGGCGAAGCGAGTAGTACTGTCGGTGTGACTGAGAGCCAGATCTTTCTGGAAGAGGCGAACTTGTTCGATGGTGATAGGATCAATACTGCCATCGAGGATGTGAGGAGAATTGGGTTGATGGTTTAAAGCCAGGTTAATTCTGTCTTTGGGGTTGGCACCGGTAATAAGAAGGGTAAGCATTAGAGCCCAGTATACTCATTTGTTCGTATTTGCTAGACTCGTTGTATGGACCAGTCTGCCCCTATGGCCACCAATGCGAACACCCAAACACCGCCAACGAATGGTACTCTGTTGACTCGGGACACTGTGGAAGGGATTTTACTCTTGGATGGCAAGATTAGTAAGGAACAGTATGACAAGGCGAGACTTGAGGCTATTAACCGAGGAGTGGCGGTTGAACAGGTCATCCTTGAACACAACTATGCTCTCGAGTCGATAATTTATGAGGCCAAAGCCGAGGTGATGGGGATTCCTTTTATTGATGTTAATCAAGCAGGAGTTTCGCCAGAAGCAATCGGTTTGATTCCCGAACCAGTGGCTAAACGTTACCAGGTACTACCCTTTGCGGTAGATAAGGTAAATAAGATTTTGTCGGTGGCGATGGCCAATCCGGCGGACTTGACGGTAACCGATTTCGTGGAGACTAAGTCACAAATGAAGGTTAAGCCATTTACGGCGGCGCCAACTGACTTGCGTTCAGTAATCGATCAACGATATACCGAGAGTTTGTCTGGGGAAGTAACCGAAGCGCTTAGAGAAGGTGGGGTGATAACTGGCGGAGTGAAAACTTTGGACAGTAAAAGTTTGGGAGAAGTGATTAAAGAAGCGCCGGTGGCTAAGATCGTGAGCACAATTTTAGAGTTTGCCATTAAAGCTAGAGCGTCTGATGTTCATATTGAGCCACAAGAAATGCGAACGAGGATAAGATATCGAATTGATGGTATTTTGCAGGAGAAATTGGTTTTGCCTAAAACAGTTCATGAAGCGGTGGTCAGTAGAATTAAGATTTTGTCGGGGATGAAGATAGATGAGAAACGACTTCCTCAGGATGGGCGGTTTAATTTTGTGGTGGGAGAAATAGAAGTCGATTTGCGCGTTTCTTCCTTGCCGACAGTAAATGGTGAGAAGATTGTGATGCGGTTACTTCCCAAGGCACAGAAAGCACCATCATTGGCGGAATTAGGACTTAGGGGCAAGGCCTTGGCTATTTTCCAGGAGGCAATTTTAGTACCACACGGAATCGTTTTGGTGACGGGGCCGACTGGATCGGGAAAGACAACAACCTTGTATTCAGTGTTGACAGTAGCCAATACGACTCGGGTAAACATCGTAACGCTTGAGGATCCGGTTGAGTATCAATTAGAGGGAGTGAATCAAGTACAAATTAACCCTCAGGCAGGACTAACCTTTGCGACTGGTCTGAGAAGCTTTTTGCGCCAAGATCCAAATATCATTATGGTGGGAGAGATTCGTGACGAAGAGACGGCCGATTTGGCGGTTCAAGCGGCATTGACGGGACACCTGGTCTTCTCTACCCTACACACAAATAGTGCAGCTGGGGCACTACCGAGGCTACTAGATATGAAGGCGGAACCCTATTTGTTAGCATCTTCAATTACGGCGGTGATGGCTCAACGTGTGGTAAGAAAGATCTGTACGGTTTGTAAAGAAACTTATTTGCCTGAGGTAAGCGTTATTGAAGATATCAAGAGTGTCTTGGGGGCCTTGTATGAGGCTTGGAAAGCGAGTCGGCCGGAGTTGGTGGAAATGGCAGCGAAGCAGAATGTAGAAATACTTCTTTTCAGAGGACGGGGTGGGTCTTGTAAAGAGTGTGGAGGAAGTGGTTATAAAGGTAGAATTGGAATCTATGAAGTGATGTCGGTAAGTTCAAAAATTGGACGGTTGATTATGGAACGGGCGGCGGCGTCGGAAATCGAGAAACAGGCGGTTACCGAGGGAATGGTGTTGATGAAACAGGACGGTTACATTAAAACATTGGAGGGGATTACGACGCTTGATGAAGTACTAAGAGTGGCGCAGGTGGGCGAAGGAGAATCATGATTAGAAATTAGGATTTAAAATGACTTTGGTGGAACTAATGAAGCTGACGTTTGAGATGAAAGCTTCGGATCTACACATTGTGGCGGGGGTGGCACCGACGGTTAGAGTTGATGGTCAACTGCGGGCAGTACCTAATCTACCTGTTCTGGATGGAAATATGGCCCAGGCCTTGATTTGGGGGATTCTGCGACCGGAACAAAAGGATATCCTGCTGAGGACGAAAGAGTTAGATTTTTCCATTGCTTTGCCTGGAGTGGGACGATTTAGAGCAAATGCCTATTTTCAAAAACAGACGGTGGGACTTGATCTGAGGACGATTCAGGAAAAGATACCCACCATTGAAGAGCTTCGTCTACCGAAGATCTGTCATAAGTTTGCGACATTGAGGCAGGGGTTTATTTTGTTTACCGGTCCGACTGGACAAGGAAAGACATCAGCAATTGCGGCGACTCTGGGGGAAATCAATGAGACGAGGACGACGCATATTGTGACCATTGAGGATCCGGTGGAATTTGTATTTGCAAACAAGAAATCGATTTTTTCTCAGCGGGAGTTAGGATCTGACACTCTCAGTTGGGAGGCGGCATTGAGAGCGGTACTTCGTGAGGATCCGGATGTGGTATTAGTAGGAGAGATGCGGGATCCGATAACGATGCAGTCGGCGCTAACAGTGGCAGAGACGGGACATTTGGTTTTTAGCACGCTTCACACTAATAGTGCCGCTCAAACGATTGATCGTATAGTGGATAGCTTTGGGGAAGAACAGCAGGCACAAGTGAGGTTGCAATTAGCCAATGCGTTAGAGGGGATTGTCTCATTAAGGTTGGTACCGGCAATCAATGGTGGTCGAGTGCCGGCGGCAGAGATCTTGGTGGCGACCCCGGCGATTCGGACATTGGTTCGGGAAGGTAAAACGCACCAGATTGATAGCGTGATTCAGACTTCTTCGGAAATGGGAATGATGTCACTTGAGTCGTCTCTGGCGTATTGGGTTAATCAGGGAGTGATAGATGTTGAGAAAGCTAGGGAACATAGTTTGCACCCGGCCGATCTTATCCGCTTAATTAAAAGGGCTTAGTAATATGCAGAAGTTTACTTATAAGGTAAAAGATGAACAGAGTAGAATGGTGGTTGGTGAGGTGGAGGCTTTTTCTAAGGAGCAGGCAATTAGATTACTTAGAAATAGACGTTTGGTGATCATAGATATAAATGAAGAGAAAGAGACCGAGATACAGTCGTTACTGCTAAGATTTCAAAGAGTAAAAACAGATGACCTGGTGAATTTTACGAGACAACTAGCAACAATGATTGCGGCAGGGCTGCCGCTGACAGAATCGCTATCGATTTTAAAAGTTCAAAGTCCGCCGGCAATGAGTCGGATTGTCGAGAAGATCTTGGCGGCAGTTGAGGAGGGGGTGAGTTTGACAGAAGCCTTAAGGGGGGTGGAAGGCGTTTTCCCAGATATTTACATTGCTTTGGTTAAGGCGGGAGAAACGGCGGGAGTACTTGAAGACGTTTTAAAGCGTTTGGCGACGACAATGGAGAAACAACGGGATTTTAGGAACAAGACGAGAGGGGCGTTGGTTTATCCGGCAATTATCTTGACGGGTATGGTTTTGGTATCAGTCGTTATGATGATTTTTGTGGTACCTAAGATGACTGCGATGTATAAGGACTTTGGAGCAGAGCTACCTTGGCCGACTAAGGTGTTGATTGGAACGAGCGATTTTATGGTTAAGTTTTGGTACTTGGGGTTGCTTAGTCTTGGGGTTGGCGGATATTTCTTTGGCAAGTGGGCAAGAACAGAGGTTGGGTCTGTAGTGATTGAAGAAACGCTATTTAGGTTGCCGGTCATTGGTCCGTTAAAGACAAAAGTTGTTCTGACTGAATTTACGCGAACATTGGGATTATTGGTTGGTTCAGGAATATCAATTCTTAACTCACTTAGAATTGTGGCAGAAGGAGTAGGAAGTCGGATTTACAAGGCGCGAATCTTGGAAGCGGCAGATAAGGTGGAAAAAGGACAGCCGCTTGGAGTGATATTGGCGGGCGTAGAGCTGTTTCCGCCGATTATTCCTCAGATGATTGCGGTGGGTGAACAAACGGGCAAGGTGGATGAAATCTTGGCCAAATTATCAGATTATTTTGAACAGGAAAGCGAAGTGGCAGTAAAGACTCTCACCACGGCGATAGAGCCACTAATCATGGTGGTCATGGGTGTGGGAGTAGGGTTTCTGGTTATGGCGGTAATCATGCCGATATATAACTTGACAAGTCAGTTCTAGACAGTGACAATGAGATAAAGATCATTATTAATTTTCTTTAAAAACATGAAATCTTCTGCCTCATCTAAAGGTTTTACACTAGTAGAGCTTTTGATTGTTATCGGTGTGTTGGGAATTTTGGCGGCAGGACTACTAGCCGCGGTGGATCCGTTTGAGCAATTGAAAAAGGGTCGGGATACAAATACTAAGAATGCGGCGATTGAGTACCACAACGCGCTTATTCGCTACTATGCTTCTCATGGTTCTTTGCCATGGAATACCACTGGTTCGGGTTGTACCCAAACTGCTGCTGCAATGGCGGCTGGTGTGACTGTGACAGCAATGGGCACTAGTGGTTGTACCACAGCGCTGGTTAACGATGGTGAGTTGAAAACCGGCTTTGAATCGGGTTTGGGTACTGCAGCAGCCGGTAAAGTCTATATATCCTCGGCTGGTACCTCGACAGCGGTAGTATGTTTTAGTCCTGAGAGTAAGTCGCAGTTCAATGATGAGGCGACCAAGTTTACTCAAGTTGGCGCAGACAACAGCTCTAGTTGTACTGCAACGCTGAAAGCAGGTCTTTCGACTGGAACAACGTGTTTCTGGTGTGCTAAATAGAGGTTGGGAGAAGAGAATTGAAAGTAGAAAAAAGGAGGGAAACCTCCTTTTTTCATGTATAGGTGATATATTTAGGCAATGTTTTGGCTGATACTACTTTTGTTCGTGTTGGGAGCATCGATCGGAAGTTTTCTGAATGTGGTAGTTTATAGGACGATGTATGGTGACTCTCCTTTTCGGGGTAGATCCTATTGTGATAACTGTAAAAAACAGGTGGACTGGAAACACAACATTCCCCTACTCTCTTTTTTCTTGTTGAAGGGTCGTTGTGCTCATTGTAGGAAAAAGATTTCCTGGCAATATCCCTTGGTTGAGTTTATGACCGGTGTTTTGTTTGTTTGGTGGTTTTTTGTTGGACGAGGCTTCTTCTTTCTGGTACAGGAGCCTTTTGTCTGGATACAACCTATTTTTTGGTTATTAGTGGGAATGATGCTTTTAGCTATACTGGTATTTGACCTGTTGTATATGGTGATCCCTGATTTTCTATCGGTTGGTTTGTTAATTTGGGTACTGGTCTATAGACTTGGTCTAGTCTGGACGGATCAAATGCGAGCGGAGGATCTTGTGAATTCGGTGATTGCAGGAGGACTGTTGGCAGGATTTTTTCTGGGATTGTATTTGATTACTAAGAAGAGAGGATTTGGTTTGGGGGATGTTAAATTTGCTCCGGCGCTCGGGTTGCTTTTGGGAGGTCAGCGGTTACTTGTGGCAGTTTTCTTGGCTTTTGTTTTGGGTTCTTTGATGGGAGTATGCATGTTGATGATGAAGAAGAGAAAAATGAATCAGGTTGTGCCGTTTGGTCCATTTCTGGTGATGGGGACAGTGGTATCGCTTTTATGGGGAGGAGTAATGTGGGCTTGGTATTGGAATATGGTACTCTAATCTTATATGGGGAGAAGAGACCCTTCACTATGTTCAGGACGTCGTTGTTGCTTTGGATTTACAATGATTGAGTTGTTGCTGGCAATAACGATTATGGGAATTCTTTCAACAGTTGGATTTACTAACTATATCGCCAGTTTGAAGAAGGGTCGTGATACACAGAGAAAGGCAGGTTTGAATCAGGTAACCAAAGCACTTGAGTCTTACTTGTTAGACAAGGGTAGATATCCCGATTCGTGTGGAGGAGAGATAGTCGGGTGTGGTGGATCAGTTTGTCTATGGGGTGAGCCGTTTTCTTTTGGTAGCAGAATATACATGAGTGCCTTACCCAAAGACCCAGTATCAGATCGGTCTTTTATGTATACAGCGAGTACTGATGGTAAGAGTTATCAGATCTATACTCGTTTGGAAAATGAGAGGGATCCTCAAGCTAATCAAGAGGGCTATGGACTTTTGTGTACCGATGACAGTTCTGAGTGTAACTATGGGGTAAGTAGTGCCAACGTAACCCTAAGCCCTGCTTTAGACTATAATAGTAATTGTCCGTAACAGATGAGAAAACCTAATGCTTTTACCTTGATTGAGTTAATGATAGTGATTGCAATCATTGGGGTGCTGACGGCTTTGGCAACGGTTAATTTTCAGGATGCGCGGGAGCGTGCACGCGATGTACAAAGAAAGTCGGATTTGAAAACGATTCAAAATACGTTGGAAGTATACAAAAACGATCACATACCTCAAACATATCCAGCAACGGCAACCTGGAAGACAGATTTAATAACTGGAAATTATCTTAAAGAGTTGCCTTCAGATCCTACATACAGGGTGACTCCCAGTGCCTGGACGGATTATTCATATACAAGGAATGTATCAGATACTTTAGAGTACGCGTTAGTGACTTGTCTGGAGAATGGAGAAGATCCTGAGAAAGATACGACCAATATTTGTACTACTGGTTACAGTTACACACTGAATGCGCCGTAAGGAGTAGAAATTGGTAGTATTAGTTTATGAAGAATAGAAAAAACGCCTTTACTTTATTGGAGTTATTGGTGGTGATAGGAATAATTGGTATACTGGTAGCGATCGCATCTACGGCATTTACTTCGGCACAGGCGAGAGGAAGAGACAGTAAAAGAAGAGGAGACTTACAGGCAATTAGCAAGGCCTTGGAGCAGTTCTATGCAGCAACTAACAGTACATATCCGACGACTCAGTATTGCACAGGTTATGAGACTTATCTAATTGGTGGAGCTCCGGTGGACCCAAAATTTGGTTTTCAATATGTTTCTTCAGGGAACAATAGAAGTGGTGGTTCAGGGGCGTTCTGTAGTAGTAGTGGGACGAGTTTTTGTGTTTGTGTTCAACTTGAAGCAGTAAACACCGGCAACGGATATGGTCGGTCGGCCTCAAGCTGTACTTGGACAGGGAGTGGCAACAGAGATTACTTTTGTGTACAGAATCAACAGTGAAAAAAACGAATACTAATCCTTCACTTCGCTTCAGGATCTTCGGCCAGAGGCCTCGAGGCTTTACTTTTATTGAGATATTGGTGGTGGTAACGATTATCGCGATTTTGACGACGATTGCGGTGGTGTCGTATCAATCGGTGAGCAAGAGATCGAGAGACGCAAAAAGGTTGTCGGATCTTGAGCAAGTTAGGGCGGCCCTTGAGCTTTGCCGGTCCGAAGAAGGCAGTTACCCGTTGAGCATAAACTTTAGCAATCCTTCGTCAGGTTTGGTTTGTGGGACTAATACATATCTAAATCCCCTACCGAAAGATCCTAAAGATGGACAGTCGGCAGGAGGTAGTGCTATTTATAGATATGTCTATGCCTATCAAGCTGCCACACAATATGTTTTGTGTGGGAACTTGGAGGATGTTACCCAATGTGCGACTGGAACGGTTAACCCTTGTTGTTTTACTAGCCCATGATGTACAAAGGCTTTACGTTGATAGAATTGATGTTGGTAGTATCCATTTTAGCGTTGCTGACTGGGGGTGGATTGGTGGCATTTACTGGTTTCAGAGAACAGAGATTGGCTTTGAGAGAGGCTAAAAAGGTGGTCGACGAGTTACGGCTGGCCCAAAGGAGAGCGATTGCGGGAGATAAGCCGGCGGAGTGTGGCAACTTTCCGATGCAAGGATACAAAGTGAGTTTAAGAGATAGTACTATCACTAGTACGGCGATATGTAGTGGTGGTTCTCCCGTAGGTCGACAAGTGCTGTTAGAGGGAAAGGTGGTGGATCCAGTTGAGGTAAGTTTCGGTGTCTTAGAGGGTGGAGCGACGCCTTTGACTGTGGAAGTATGTGGGGGGAAGTATCTATATTCAGTTGCGATAACGTCAGCTGGTTCAGTTAGTCAGCCGATTGAGTCGTCAGAAGAGTGTCCTGTTTCGATAGCTTTGCCTACACCGACGCCAACTCAAGGTAGAACTCCCACTCCGCCTCCGGATTGTGAAGTACAGGGAACATGTTAATGAATAGTCTTAGTTATAAAATGAAGAGTCATGGCCAGTCCCTTATTGAAGTGATAATAGCGATTGGGATATTGAGTGTGGCTTTGGTGGGTGTGGTGGCTGGAGCAACCTTTGGTCTTAAGGCGGCCCGGGTTAGTCAGGAAAGAGGCTATGCGAGATTGTTGGCGGATAAAGAAATGGAGGAGGTGCGCCAAGAGAAAAACGTTGATCCTGAAGGGTTTTTCAATTTGGGGGAGCGGGAGTTGCGAAAGACAGATGAAACACCTCCGGGATTTACCATTACGACAACATATACAGTGAGAGCGGCTGGTGTAATTAAAGTTGATGTAGTGGTGACCTGGATAGATGGCAATGTTACCTACACCGTAGAGCAAAATACAATATTAACTAAAAGATGAGCATGAAAATAAGATCTGGAGGTTTTACCCTGATTGAATTAATGGTGGTTGTTGCTGTAGTGGGGACATTGAGTGTGGCGGGAGTGGGTTTATTTTATCGGGCACTTAGAGGAACAAGCAAAACGGAATCATATAAAGAATTGGAACAAAATGTTGTCTTGGTGATGAACATTTTAGAGAGGCATATTCGAAATTCAAGAACGGTTCTTGCTGTAGGTGGAGGAGAGTGTCCTGCCACTGGGGCGACCTTGTCGATATTAGGATTCGATGGTGGGACGACACTTTTTGGTTTGACGGCGGAGGGGGCGGTTGCTTCCAATGGAAGTGAGATAAGTGCGTCAAGTATCTCCATCTTAGATCTGGAGTTTATTTGCACAAGGCAAGCAGGAGCGCCGGACCAAATAACCATTAATTTAACGGCTGAGTTCATGAGTGGAGGGGAGCTCTCGACTGAGCGAAGTTACACTAGTATAGTTGGTTTGCGAAATTATTGATGATATACAATGAAAGGCATGAGACGACATTGCTCTGGCCAAGTAGCTTTACTTCTGATCTTGATTTTGACGGTAGTCTCGGCGGTAGTTCTATCGGCAGTAGGGGGGGTGATAACAAACCTTCGGGTGGTCGATATTGATGAGGAATCGTCACAGGCTTTAAGGGTGGCAGAGGCAGGAATTGAAGAAGAGTTAAAGACTTTGACGGGTGGAGGCGTACAGACTTTGGAAGGGACAACCTACACAGTAAGTTCACAGGCGGAAGGCATTAATGGATTTGTGACGGCAGAAGATATCGTTCCTGGCGAAGTAGTGGAAGTCAACATAGTAGACTCAACGGCCAGACCTGGAGAGATCGAAATCTATTGGGGAGACGCAAATGATCAAAAGGAATTGCCGGTAGGAGCGATTGAGGTCATTAGGTATAGGAAAATAGACAATGGCAACTACGAAGCGATTCATTATGCCTTTGACACAGACAATGCGAGGGTAGCGGAAAATGGCTTTTCTTTATCAACCAGAAATGCAGGTACGTATCAAGGATTCACTTTTATGGGGAGAGAGGTGATTGGCCTTACAAATAGAGATTACTATGTTCGAGTCAGGGTACTGTATAACCAACAACGGATAGCCGTGAAGCCGAGTGCGGGAAGGACTTTTGGAGTGAATCCATATAGAAGGATTGTCTCTGAGGCAGAAACCGCTCAGGGTGTAGTAAGAAAGGTTGAGGCGATTAGGACTGAGTCGACTTTGCCTTTAGTGTTCGATGCGGCATTGTATTCAGGAGGGGAATTGGTCAAGTAACTGAATCGCGGCAAGATGTTATGATGGATTTATGCCTGCCGTACAAGCAATTGATTTGGGAACAAGTTTGATCAAATTGGTGAAGGAAGGGGGTGGGGTGCTCAAGTCGAGCACTATGGTGGTTAATCCTTTAGGAAAATTAAATTTAGAAGCGGATAGGGAGGTGACTTTACTAGCTGAAGCACTGAAAAAGGCGGTGGGTCAAGTTGTATTTGAAGGAAAGAAGGTGGCATTGGTAGTCTCGGACAGCGTAGTATATAGTTCGGTAATCAATTTACCTGTTTTGTCTGATACCGAGTTAGCGAGTGCCTTAAAGTGGGAAGCAGAACAATATGTTCCAGTGCCACTAAAGGATGTCGAGTTGTCTTGGGAAGTTCTGGATCGACCAAGTAGAAAAACCGGAACGGAGAAAATGAGTGTCCTGTTGGTTGCAGCAAGTAAGATGATGATTCAGAGATTAACAGATGTCTTAACTTCACTCAATTTAGAGCCGGTAAGTATCGAACCAGAGTTACTGGCGAGTATGCGGGCGGTCTATTCTGATAAAGAGTCGAGTGCTTTGATGGTGGCGGCTTTGGGAGCATCGAGTATAAGTCTAGGAGTATCTCGGGCTGGTAAGCTTTTGTTCGTTTCTAAGTTAAATAGTGGAGGTGTAGCTCTAACTCGAGCAATCAGTCAGTCATTACAGCTTTCACTTCCTCAAGCAGAAGAATACAAGAGGACCTATGGAGTAAAGACAGGAGTATTGGAAAATAGGCTTCCTATGGTGATGGCACCGGTATTGGAAGGATTAGTAGGAGAAATTAGAAGAGTTCAAAGTTACTATCAACAACAGTTCAAGGGTGAGAGATTAACAAGAATAGTTTTGACTGGAGGTGGGGCTTTATTGCCGGGACTGTTGGTGTACTTGTCGACAAAGACAGGCATGGAGATATCTATGGGTGATCCATTAAAGAATTTGAAAGTTAAGGAAACTCCGGCTGTTTCGGTGATATATACGGCGGCGGTGGGAGCGACCTTGAGATCTTAGAATGGCTTTGAATAGAGTTAACCTGTTACCAGTTTCAGTAGTTGAGTCTGCCTTGGTTAATCGGCGAGTGATGTTGGTTAGATCAATTGTTCAGATTGTTTTGGTCGCTTTTATTACGATTATCATAGGTTTCTTCAGTTGGTTTTTTATTGTTAATCAACAAATCAAAGTGTGGAGTCAGCGAAGACTTCTGGTTATGGATCAACTGGAAGGTTTGAAAGAGTCGGAGAGTCTGTATCGACGCTTTGGTGTAATAATCTCAATGAGTGATAAGATTATGGCAGAAAGAAAGGACTTTAGAGTAATGTTGCAAGAGATATATTCTAGATTGTCTACAGATAGTTTTGTCTCTGATTTACGGTTTTTGGATAGTGGAGTGTTACTACAGTTAAGAGCGGTAAATGTACATGCATTTACTAATTCGGTGGAAAGTTTCTCAAGAATAGGTCAGGGAGATAGTAAATTTGGAGATGTCATATTGAAGTCTGTATCAAGAGACTTAGATGGTCAGTATCTATATGATCTCGAGTTACAAATGATGACTCAAAGCGATGGAAAAAAATAAGAAAATGACGAAGAAGACTACTATAAAGTTGTTTGGTGTTGATGTTGATTTCGGTGCTGATCCTGGGTTGGTGAAGTGGTTATTTGTTTTGGTACTTGAGGTGACTTTGCTTGGCTTGACAGGTTTTGTCTTTTTGCGGCCGAGTTGGCAAGACTTTGGGGTGATGCGGAGTAATCTGAAGAAAGAACGAGAAACAGTGCTTGGTTTGGCCGCGAAAGTGGAGTTATTGGAGACTTTTCAATTACAAAATGCAAAGAAATACCAATACGTTTTAGAGGATGTCATTCTACCTGATAAGGATGTAGGTTTGGTTTTGTCTAGTCTGGTGAATTTGGCAAAAAGCATTGGAGTGGAGGTGACGGATTACAGTCTTAAGCCGGGGGAGATTTATACTCAGGTAAGTGAGCCTCAAGTAAAAAGTAATAATGAAATTGAAATAGAGTTATCGGTGACCGGGAGTTCTACTTTAGTGACTTCTTTTCTGCAGCTAGTAGATACCTCCTTACCGCTTAAGCAAATAAAGAACTTGGGAATCAAATCTATTGAAGGAAGTGAAGGGCAAATCTCAGAATTAGCTTTAGAACTGGTGGCATACTATCTCCCTTTCGAGCGTGAATTCAATCAAGCTGAGATACTAAGACCTTTTACTAGTACACACCTATCATTGGCAGAAGAACTGGGTCTTTATGCCCGATTTGAGGTGCCAACGATCATTGAAGTGCCAAAAGGCAAAGAGAATTTATTCGGTTTATGATTCTTCGTCAGGCTCAATAGTTTGTGGTTCGGTTGAGACTTCTTCAACTTCTTCTGTTGGAGTTGTTTCCGATTGAGAGAAATTCTCTGCTTGACCTTTGCTTTGACCATCTAGGACGTCGATATTGACGCGAACACCTTGCTTAATGGCTATTATCCTCGCTATTTGGCGAATGGCCTTGATAACTTTTCCGGCCTTGCCGATGACGCGCCCTGTGTCTTCTGGATTGACTTTGATGGTTAGAACGATTGTGTCACCATCATGGGTTTCATTGATTTCTACATCTCCTGGATGGTTAACGATATTGGGGACGATGTATTCAAGTAGCTGTTTCATTTAATTCTTGCGATTAGCTGCCTAATGGTTTGAGTCGGTTGCGCACCTTTTTCTAACCATTGGGTGTATCGCGTGTGGTCAATTAATAATTGGTTTTGAGGATCGGATGGATTATAGGAACCTAACGTGTCGACGTTTTTACCAACAGCCTTGGATCGCGCTTCAGAAACGACAACTCTAAAGAGAGCTTGGTGTTTGCGACCAGTGCGTGAAAGTTTGATTTTTAGCATATTCGAGAGTTAATTGTCCTGTAAAAGTTATTTTATCAATTTTTAGCTTTGACTGCAAGTTTTTGAGTGTAAACTAAAAGGGCCAGTTTGGCTGCTTCCTGTTGAGCGGTTTGTTTATTTCTTCCCAGACCTTCCGACAATTGCTGATTTTCGATGAAGACGGCGACTTTAAAGATCTTATTGTGGTCAGGACCTGATTCGGAGATTGTTTTGTAAATAGGGCTACTAAAGCCTAACTCTTGAACTTTTTCTTGAAGGAGACTTTTGGCATCCTTGAAATTATTGCCTTCAATAATTGATTGAGCTAGGGGGAGGAGATGTTGGGCGATGAAGTTTTGTGCAACTTTTATACCGCCGTCGAGATATAGGGCGCCAATAATGCTTTCAGTAGTATTGGCAAGGAGTGAGATATTGGTGCGACCACCAGTCTTTTCTTCACCCTTACTCATTTTGAGGAATTCGCCCAATCTGAGGGTACTGGCGACTTGGGCGAGAGTTTCGGTTCTGACTATGGCAGAGCGAGCGGCAGTGAGGATGCCTTCCTGGTCCTTGGGACGGTTTTCATAGAGATACTGCGAGATGATTAGTTCAAGAACTGCATCGCCAAGAAATTCGAGTCGCTCATTACTTTCGAGGACTTCCGATTCATTGAGAAAAGAACGATGAGTAAGCGCCTTCTCCAGAAGGGAGGTGTTGAGAAAATGATAGTGAAGTAGTTCTTCCAGGGAATCAGAGGTTGTCATAGTTAGAGATTGGCCTCACGTTTGGTTGCCTTGAGGGCGGAGGCGAGAACGCCATTGATAAAGGAACCAGATGAGGCGCTGCCGTATCTTTTTCCAATTTCGATAGCCTCGTCGATGATAACTTTGGGTGGAGTATTTTGTTTGTGAAGGAGTTCGTAAATAGCGAGACGGAGGACGCAAAGATCCAGACGATTGATTTGAGAAAGTGGCCACTCTGGAGCACATTGTGAGACAATCTGATCTATCTTCTCAAGATCATTGTGGATCTTAACGGCCAGTTGCGATTCGGTTTCCTGATCTGGTTCAAAGGACTTAGCGAAAAGGGCTTTGACGGCGAGAATGCGTCGAATGTGGCGGGGGTCGTGTGCGGTCTTCAAGTGAGTAAAGTTTTACTTGTTAGAAGTAATTGAGCGAAGATGTTTGTTCTTGTTGCTCAACAGATCAAGATTGAGAATACTTCTTTTGAATTGTTCAATTTTGGCTGCCCAACGTTTGCCTCCTCTTCTGGTTGAGTGTCTTCTTTTAGGTAGTGGTGCCATGAAAAGAAATAGATAAAAAATAAAGATTTAGGATTATTTTAGTTCAAGCCGTCTAAATTTGCAAGTTGGGGATCTAGTTGCTCTAGGATTTCTTTAGCCAGAAGAGGATTGTCGTTTGTAACTTTATGGGATATGCGCACGCTGAGTTGAGAAAGAGTTTTGTCCCAAAAATAATCAAATTGAGTATCGAGATGGCCGCTTTGGGATGTACCAAAAAGTTGTCCGGCTCCGCGTAGTTTGAGATCGAGTAAAGAAAGCTTGAGTCCGTTGTGGTGTTTTTCAAGTAATTTGAGACGAGGAAGAGAGTCACTCTCTTGGCTAAAAAGGAAACAGTATGATTGTTTCTCTCCGCGACCAACACGTCCTCTTAGTTGGTGGAGCTGAGCCAGGCCAAAACGAGATGCATCTTCGATGACCATTATGGTAGCGTTTTTGATATCGATGCCGACTTCGATGACCGGAGTGGTGACAAGTATATCACTCCTTTTGTTTTTGAAATCAGTGAGAACTTGGTCTTTGCTTTTGGCGTCGAGGCGGCCATGGAGGAGAGCGAGTTTGAGCTTAGGAAAGATGAGTTGGAGTCTTTTGAATTCAGAGGTGGCGGCTTTGACGCCCTTGAGCGTTTCGTGTTGAGATATCTTAATAAACGGACAGACGATGAAGGCTTGTTGGCCGGTCTTAATCTGGTTTTGAATCCATTCGTAAGCCTTTTGTCTTTTTTGGTCCGGGACGACAAAGGTTTTGATTTTTTTCCGACCGGTGGGGAATGTCTTGATATTACTGATTTTTAAATGTCCATACTGGGAAAGTGCAATTGTTCGAGGAATAGGAGTGGCACTCATGGTTAAGATATGAGGAGTAGTCTCTGAATTGAGGAAATGGGAGCGTTCTAGGACACCAAAACGATGTTGTTCGTCGATAATGACGAGGCCTAGGTTGGGATATTTGTTTAATTTTGATCGATAGAGGATGGCATGGGTACCGATGATAAAAGGAGATGTGTCAAGAGAGGTATTTTTACTAGTTTGACCAGTTAACAGAAGTGGAGAGATGCAAAAAGGCTTAAGGAAAGTTGTAAGAGTTTCAAAATGTTGGTTGGCAAGGACTTGTGTTGGGGCGATGAGGACTACCATAAGACCGTGTTTGAGTGTATGTAAGGCAGCGGCGGCGGCAACAACTGTTTTACCAGAGCCGACCTCACCTTGAAGGAGTCGATTCATAGGGATGGTCTTTTGGATGTCGAGAGAGATATGTTTAATTGTTTTTTTTTGGTCAGGAGTAAGTAAAAAAGGAAGTGAGTTGAGAAATTGTTTATGGAGCACTGAATCTATCTTTATTGGAAGGGCGATTCTTTTTTGCCAGTTTTTTTTAGTTAGCTCTGACTTGAGGTTGATGGCGAGTAGCTCATTAAAGGCCAGGCGCTTCTCTGCTTGTTGTTGGTGGGCTAGCGTATCAGGGAAATGGATTTGTTGGAGACTTTGATTTTGAGAATAGAAGTCAGTGGGGAGAAGAGAGTCGGAGATGGGATCTTCTATTTTAAGACAATTCAGAATGAAATAGATTTTGTTTCGGAGCCATTTACTGCTGATGCCTCTGGTTTCGTTGTAGATAGGGATGATTCGACCGGTATGGAGAGGAACTTCTCTAACAGGCTCAAAGTCAGGACTGGTTAAGGCAAACTGGTTTCTAAATTGAGTAACTTTACCGGCGAAAAAAAATTCATCCCCTCTCTTTATAACGGAGTTTAGAAAGGGTTGGTTGAACCAAGTGGCGACGGTTTCTCCTGTTGCGTCTTCTAGAGTTGCCTTTTGAAGAGTTAAGGACGATTTGGTTTTTATGTTTTGAAAATTGATTATTTTGGCCTTGATGCAGGCAACTCGGTCTGGGGCAAGTTGGCTAATGGTTGAGATTTTACTCAGGTCGTCGTAGCGAGTGGGAAAGTGTTTCAGTAGATCCTGAATGGTGTGAATGTTGAGTTTCTCGAGCCTTTTGGCAAAAGAGTCCCCTACTCCGGGAAGAAAGGTGATGGGATTGTTGATTTCCATGGAGATCAATCTACAAGGAGAGAAACATGGGGAGTAAGGAAGATATGAGGAGGGCGAGAGAAGAAATGAAGATGATAACAGAGAAAAGGCGGCGTTGTCTTTTACTGAGGTACATTTACTTTATCTGTTTCAAAATATGTTTACCCAGGCTGAGAACTGTTCCTGATTTGAGTGAGATTAGCATGGTGGGGTCGGTGATCTTTTCTCCATTGAACTTGAAGGAGCCTTGAGTGATAAGTCGTTTAGCTTCTGAATTACTTAAGCTTGGAGCGAGGATATTAGTGGTAGCAAGTGAAGTGAGAACTCGTGGTCCGTTCCAACTTAGTTCCTCCGGTTTGTTTTTTTGGTAAAGACTTTCAAAGTGGTCCTCCGCCTGTTTGGCGAGGACCTCATTATGAAGTTCTTGAGTGACTTGGAGGGCAAGTCTCTTTTTAGCTTCTAATGGTTTAAGATAGCCTTCTTTGAGAGTCTTTTTGATTTGGTCAATTTCCGTTAAAGAAATATTGGTGGCGAGAGTGAAGTATTCGGTGATGAGCTCATCTTTGATAGACATTATTTTCCCATAGATATCCTCTGGAGTATCGGTTAACAAAATGGCATTTCCCCAGGATTTGCTCATTTTTCTTCCATCAATACCGGTTAAGAATTCGTTGGCGATAATAAAGGACTCTTTGTGTTTGAGATTTTTAAGAAGAGTTCGGCCGGCTTGCATGTTGAAGGTTTGATCAGTGCCACCGAGTTGGAGATCTGCATCCAGAATATATGAATCGTATCCTTGCATAAGAGGGTATAGAGTTTCGTCGAGGCGGATATGTTTGCCGGTGTCAAGACGTTTCTTAATGAGCTCGCGACCGATAAAGTCATTAAGGGAGAATTGCTGAGTTAAGTGAATTAATTCTTTAAAAGTAAGTTCAGATAACCATTCGCTGTTGTGAACAACTTTGACTTTGGAAAAGTCTAAGAACTTCTCAGCTTGAGTTTTGTAGGTTTTAAAATTACTCTCTATTTCTTGCGGGGTTAGAATGGGTCTTTCTGATTCTTTGTCGGAAGTATCCCCTACTAGGGCGGTGAAGTCACCGATGAGAAAGGTAATATTGTGGTTCAGATCGAGAAGAGTTTGAAGTTTTCTTAAGGGAAAGGCATGACCTAAATGAATATTGGTGGAAGTAGGATCAATACCAAAGTAGACATTAAGTTTAGGAAGGGAATGAAGACGGGTATTAAGGGCTTCTGCCGAAGGAATAATGTTGGCAACGCCACGAGTCAGGAGATCACTTAATTGATCATTCATGGGTAAATTGTACCACTTTGGTGGGAATGAGGTGGTAGAATGAAGTAATGAGTCGTTTTGGACGTTTGGGTCGGCAGAGAAGGAGAGGATCAGGAATAATGGGAGTGTTTGGAAGATTGAGCATGGCAAGCTTGGCGAAATTGGTTTTTTTCGGATTGCTTGGGGGAACCGTTCTGTCCACAGTTGCCTTCGTTTGGTATTCCAGGGATTTGCCTGATCCTAATTCGATTCAACGAAAGGAGGGATTTTCGACTCAGATTCTTGATCGGACTGGAGAGACAGTGCTTTTCGATGTCTATGAGGATGAGAATCGGACATTTACTCCACTAGATCAGATTCCGGCTCCACTTAAGCAAGCGACTATTTCGATTGAGGATAAGGATTTCTACAAACACCAAGGTTTTGATCCATTAGCCTTTCTTAGGATATTGAAGAATGTTGTGTTTAGGCAAAGAATAATTGGAGGGTCAACTTTAACTCAGCAGCTGGTGAAAAATGTCTTGTTGACGAGCGAGAGACGTCTTTCGAGAAAGGTAAAAGAACTAGTTCTGGCGGTTCAGATTGAGAGAAAGTTTACCAAGGATGAGATCCTACAAATGTATTTGAATGAAGCGCCATATGGTGGTACCGCCTGGGGAATTGCTTCGGCAGCCGAGCAATACTTTAGTAAGAAACCAGAGGAACTGAATTTAACGGAGTCAATCATTCTAGCCGGTATGCCTCAAGCTCCAAGTAGATATAGCCCGTATGGCAAGGATCCGTTGGCCTATGTTAATAGAGCGACAGATGTGGCAAGGAGGATGCGGGAAGATGGATATATTACTCCGGTGCAGGAAAAACAAGTATTGTCTGAATTGGCAGGAGCAAGCTTTAGACCTGCTGGGTCAACGATTAAAGCGCCTCATTTTGTAATGTATGTGCGAGATAAGCTGAACGAGATGTATGGGGAGGAGTTGGTGGCAGGAGGGGGCCTTAAAGTGACAACCTCTATTGATTGGGAGTTACAAGACAAAGCTCAACAGATTGTGGCTGAGGAAATAGAAAAAGTGGTTGAGAGTCATCATATTACAAATGGGTCGAGTGTGATAATTGATGTCGAAACGGGAGAGATTTTGAGTATGGTTGGATCAAAAGACTTTTTTGATAAAGAAGGAGATGGTCAAGTCAATGTAGCTTTGAGTTCCAGACAACCTGGGTCGTCAATAAAACCGGTAACATATGTGACGGCATTTGAGAAGGGTATGTGGCCGGGACGAGTGATAGCCGATGTGGTAACAGAGTTTCCTACTGGGGATCCAGAGAAGCCGTTTTATGTGCCAGAGAACTATGACGGTAAAGAACATGGATTGGTACACTTAAGAGAAGCTTTGGGTAGCTCACTCAACATTCCGGCGGTAAAATTGCTGGCATTAGTTGGGGTCAGGGATACTTTGAAGATGGCATACGAGATGGGTTTAACCACTCTAGAGCCGACAAACGAAAACTTAAGACGCATTGGTTTGTCGCTAACTCTGGGAGGGGGTGAGGTGAGACTTTTGGATATGACGTCGGCTTATGCGAGTTTTGCAAATTCGGGGTTTAAAGTAGAACCGGTAAGTATCTTGCGGGTTGAGGATAAAAACGGGAAGACTCTTTTTGAACATAAGCAATCGGGTAAAAAGAGAATCTTGAGTGAACAATCGGCGTTCTTGATTAATTCGATTTTGTCAGACAATAAGGCGAGGCTTTTGACATTCGGGCCAAATAGTTTACTTAATCTATCGGGGCGTAACGTAGCGGTGAAGACGGGAACGACAAATGATAGACGAGATAATTGGGCTGTGGGTTGGACGAGAAAAATGGTGGTAGGGGTCTGGGTGGGAAACAATGATAATAGTCAGATGAAACAGGTGGCTTCAGGAGTGTCGGGGGCTTCCCCTATCTGGCGACGTCAGATTCTTGAAGTGATAACGGCTTTTGGAGATCAGGAGTTTGAGCAACCTGGTGGAGTTGAACAGGTAGATTTGGATCTGGTTTCGGGGTACCAGGCTCATGATGATTTTCCAAGTTATAAGGAATGGGTGGTAAAAGGGACGTTGCCGACGGCTGATGATCCAATTCATCGCAAAATAGAGGTTTGTCCTGGAGATCCGACTAAGTTGGCAAATAAGGTCCAGATTGCGGAAAACAATTTTGATAGAGCCGAATACATCTATGTGAGAGAGGAAGATCCATTGACAGCGGATAACTTGTGGCAAAAAACAATAGATCGATGGTTGTCGGAGCAGACTGATGACAAATTTCATCCACCAATGGAGTATTGCGGTGATACCAAGAGCATTGGAATTAAAATAGAAGAACCGACTAGTAGCAGTAGGATCGAAGGTAATGAAGTTAAAATCAAAGTGTCAGTTGCCTCAAACGAGAAAATTGAGTGGGTAGACGTATATCTGAATGGGAGTAGAGAGCATCGCTTTGACACGCCGCCTTATGAGAGATCTTTTGTTCTTGAAAATGGAGTTTATGAATTAAAGGTGAAGGCAAGAAACTCAGCGGGGATTGAGAATGAAGCGACTGTCACTTTTGGTGTTAATCAGGAAGCAGTGGTGTCAACTCCAACTCCAACGCCTAATCCTACTTTGATTCCTTGAAATTTACAATTTAAGATTCTCGACTATTTGGTCTTTGGCCACTTCGACAAAGTCTTTGGTGAGGTTGTCAGTGAAACTAGTGAATTCTAGTCTGAAGGTATGTTTGTTTTGATAGGAGTCAAGATAGGTCACTGCAGTAAGCTGTGGGTGGGAAAATTGTAGCTGTTTGAGAAGAAGACCTACAGGTTTGATTGATTTAAGGGTGAGATCGGCCAGGATGGAAGGATATGCCGATATTGCTTTGAAATGGAGAATTGGATCGATTAACGAAGAGAGGCTTTGAAAATTAAGCTCGGCGATAATACAGGAATTAAGTTGAAATTGGTCAGCCACTTTAGGCATCACTGGTCCAATATGGCCTACCACTTGATTTGCGATAGTTATTTCAGCTGATTGCGGAGCTATAAAAGGAGGAATATCGCGTTTAAGCGGGCTAAAGTCGACGGGCAGATGAAGTGAGCTGAAGAGGGCCTCAATATATCCTTTGGTGGTTAAAAAATCGAGACCTTGTGTGACTAGAGCCAAGGTAGATATCTCTTGAGGGAGGAGACTGTCGTTTTGAGGAAGATAGATATTACTCAGTTCGAATAGACGAAAGGGTGGTTCAGCTTTTCCCGTATTTTGCTCAAGATCAAAAAGAAGACTAGGAAGAAGTGAAGTACGCATGTATTCAAAATCTCTCGACAGAGGATTGTTGACTTTTATGTTTGGAACGGAGAGATTTGTTTTCTCGAAAAGTTGTTTTCCGGTTAAGGCATAGTTATATATTTCAGTAAAGCCCAAATGAGAAAGATACTTTCTTGCCACCAACTCATACTTAAGGAGCGGATCTGTTTGAGTTTGAGGCAGTGTGGTGGGGGGGAGAACCGAGGGAAGGCGGAAGTAGCCGATCACGCGGGCGATTTCTTCGGCCAGATCTTCTTTGATTGAGATATCATGAAGACGCCAAGTTGGAACAGTGACTGTGGCAGTTTTATCTATAATTTTGGTTTCAAAGCCGAGTGTGGACAGGATCTGTTCTACTTGTTTGGAGGGGATATCGATGCCGATAAACTTAGTTAGCCAGTGAATATTTAACTTAAGGATTTTTGTTTTAGGAGGGTTAGGGTAAATGTCAATGAGGTTGCTGATAATTTTGGCATTAGCATGTTGTCGGAAGAGATTGACTCCGGCAAGTAAGGTGGGGAGAACCATTTCTGGATCGGGAGATTTCTCAAAGATTTGGGCGGCAAGGGTCCTTTGTTGGGTGTAGAGCGAGGTTCTACGAATTCTTTTTCCATCATAGTTTTGAACAAAGAAAAGGATCCGTTTGGTTGATTGATCGACTGCACTCAAAATCCCACCCATGATACCACACAGGTCGATGAGGTTACCGCTGCCGTCTTCAATGATAATGTCACCGCCTTTGAGAGTGTGGATTTTACCATCCAGAGTAGTAATCGTCTCACCCTTCTTGCTTTGGCGCAGTTTCATAAGATTTCCCTTGATTTTGTCTAGGTCAAAGACGTGTGTGGGTTGGCCGAAACGAAGCGTCAATTCATTGGTAACGTCGATGATATTGTTGAGGGGACGTTGGTTCACGTGTTCGAGAAGTTTCTTAGTGCGGGTTGGAGAGGGTTTGATCTCGATTTCCAGAGCGATGGCGGTAAAACGAGGTATGAGACTTTGGTCAAGAATCTGGACTGTAACAGGCGGGTTATCAGGTAAGTCACCCAGATCATTTAATGAAAGTTGCTGTGGATTGTTTATCAGTTTGGTTTGATGGTCGAATTGGGGGAGGATGGCGGCTGCTTCACGGGCGACACCGAAAGCACTGGCGGAATCGATTCGGTTGGTAATGATTTCGATATCGTAGATGGTTTCGGATTCGATTTTGTGTAGGCGATCGACAGTAGGACCACAAAGTGACAATGAGTCAGCTATCTCTTGAGGTGTGGCGGAGGTTTTAAGATAGTCAGAAAGAAGAGTGTGGGTAAGTTTGATATCCATTTTAGTGCGAGATCTATGATTGGTTTAAGAAGCGTAAATCGACAGAGTAAAGATCACGAAGATTGTCAGTGATGGAATGTTTCATCATGATGACGCGTTCGACTCCCCAACCGAAGGCACAACCAGAATATTTGTTTGGATCGAGACTGCCGTTTTTAAGTACAGTTGGATGAACCATACCGGCTCCCCCGAGTTCAAGCCAGCCGGATTTGCAAACCCTGCACTTTTCTCCCTCGATCTCTCCCCTACCCTTACACAAATGACAGTTAATGTCGACTTCAAAAGAAGGTTCGGTAAATTGGAAATGATGAGGGCGGAGGCGGATCTCGCGATCTGATCCGAAGTAATTCTTAACGAAGTGATTACTAATGGCAATAAGATGGGTGATGTTAATGTCCTTGTCGATCAGTAATCCCTCAAACTGATGAAACATAGGTGAGTGAGTGTTGCTGGCTTGGCGACGGTAGGTCTTGCCGATATTGATCATTTTGATGGGAGGATGTTTCATTAGCTCCATCTCTCGAAGTTGACCGTTACTAGTGTGGGCTGTTAGGACTACTGAGTCATTGATATAGAAAGTTTCTTGATCATCACGGGCAGGGTGATCTTTGGGGATGTTTAAGCCTTGCGCATAGTACCAGTCGGTTTCAATTTCGGGATAGCGGCGTCTGACAAAACCCAATGACAAAAAGATCTCGCTAATTTCTTCAATAGCTTTTGTAATCAAATGAAGATGGCCAATTGGAGGAAGAATACCTGGAATAGTGACGTCGGCAGCTTGAGAACTTAGATTAAGATTAATTTGAGTTAGACGTTGGTTGAGTAGGTTCTGGAGAGATTCCTTAGTTAACTTGATCAAGTGACCCTGAGTTTTCAGCCCATCTTTACTTAGTGCTTTGATTATTTGGTTGAGGAGACCTTGACGGCCAAGATACTTTATTTGAAGCTGATCTAATTGTTGCCTACTAGGTGTTTTAGTAACTTCCTGTTTTAGTTGAGTAACTAGTTCCTGGAGTTCCATTGTAGTTATAATTAATTGCCTTTCAGGTCTTTTCCAGTTCCGGTGACAATTGAAGGTTTGTTAAGCGAAAAGTCGGAATATTTGAAACTGTTAATGGTTATCTTAACGGTGACGACATTGCTTTTATGGGAAAGAAAAAAAAGAGGAGGTTGGGTAGTTGAGGCTGGGTTGGCGTTTGCTACTTGAGGAAGACGACTGATGATATCTGTTTGGAGGGCAAGATCGTTGACAACTGTGGCCTCGCCGTCAATTTGGACGATTTTAGGTTCGACTTCTTGGCTAATTTGGAAGGCGATACTTGAATTCATGCTTAGGTTTTTTAATTTACGACTATTTTGGTAGGTGAGGATATAAATATTACGACTGGGTTGGTCAAAAATATAGTAGACGAGGGCGGTCTGAGGTTTATTGTTGGGGGAAATAGTGGCAATAGTAGCTAGTCGATTGGAGATGAGGAATTCAGTCAGTGAATTGATTTCGTGCTTTAAGAGAGGCATATCGGTTAAATTTAGCAGAGAATAGATTATTTATCTACTTGCTTCACGATACTGTGAAAAATAGAGGGTTGTTTGGCGGCGAAGTGGGCGAGAACCTTACGGTCGAGAAGAATTTTTTTGTCCGAGAGGGCTTTGATAAATCGAGAATACTTAGGAGCACCTTCAATGCTATTAAGGGCGGCGTTGATTCTGATGATCCAGAGTTTGCGGAAGTCCTGTTTTCTTTTCTTTCGTCCGGAAAAAGCGTATTCTCCAGCATGGAGTACGGCTTCCTTGGCTACTTTAATCAGACGGCTTTTGGTCATTCGATAGCCTTTGGTGGCAGTTAGGATCTTCTTGTGCTTAGCTCTTCTGGTTGGTCCGGTTTTTATTCGTGGCATGTTGAGAATTTAATGATTGATTTTTAGATACCGAGCATTCGTCTAATTTTTTTAGCCAGAGCCTTAGGGACTTGGACATAATGACGGTAGCGGCGAATTTGCTTTTTGGTTTTGTTGCGACGAAGATGGCGCATCTCTGGAGTTCGGCGAAGAATCTTGCCGGTTGAGGTAACTTTAAAGCGTTTGGTGACGATTTGTCGGACTTTGGTTTTCATGTAACTTAAATTTATTCATCTTTTCTATCCTTATCTTCTATGGAAGACGGGATGGATATCTTCTTTGGTTTTAACTGACTGACAAGGAGTTTCCCCTGCCACTTAGGTTCTTGTTCAACTATACTGAGGTCGGACAAGGTGGTGATGGCCTCAGCGGCCAATTTAAGACCAAAGTCTCTTTTGGATAGCTGTCGACCCGAGAATTTTACCACAAGTTTGACCCGATAACCATCGTTTAGAAATTCCTTAGCGCGTTCTATACGAGTGTCAAAATCGCCTTTGGCCATGAATGGGGTGAGACGGATTTCTTTTGTCTGAGCAGATTTAGATTTGACAAGACCGGAACGTTCCTTCTTGGATTGTTGATACTTGAACTTTTGAAAGTCAATAATCTTGGCTACAGGAGGATCGGCCTTCTCGGAGACTATGACCAGATCGAGGTGCTCTACTTGTGCTTTAGAAAGGGCTTCTTGGGTGGTTAAGACACCTAGTTGATTGCCTTGTTCATCAATTACCCGAAGTTGGGGAAACTTGATGTACTGGTTAATTTGGTAATATTTGCTACTTATGGGTTTTGGTGATTTATAGTGTAGGTTTATATTTTAGCAAACAAGACTCTTTTCTTCAACCTTCTTGGTTATGAGTTGGATCAATTCAGTTGGAGTCAATTGTCCAAGATTTCGTTCTCCACGGGAACGGAGAGAGACTTTACCTTCGTTGGCTTCTTTTTCGCCGATGATGAGCATGTAGGGTACCTTGGTTATTTCAGCTTGGCGGATTCTCTTGTTGAGAGAGTCATCTTCGTGCAATTCAAATCGAATGGAGGCGTCCTTAAGTTGTTTGATGACTTCATCGACATAGTTCCTGACCTTGTCATTAATGGGCAGAACGGCAACCTGAACGGGAGAGAGCCAAATGGGGAAGGCTCCGCCAAAATGTTCGATTAGGAAACCAATGAAGCGTTCGTGGCTGCCAAGGGGGGCACGGTGAATAATGACAGGAGTCTTTTCTTTTCCGTCAATAGCGGTGTATTTGAGCTTAAAGCGTTCTCCCATAAAAAGATCAATCTGATTAGTGGAGATAGCAAACTCTCTTCCAATTGAGGAATGGATAACAAAATCGATTTTGGGTCCGTAGAAGGCAGCACTGCCGATTTCTTCTTTCATGGGAATGTCGACTTGAGAAACAGCTTGACGCATGAGAGCCTCGGCTTTTTCCCACATGGCTTCATTGCCATGGTACTTCTGCTTGTTCTTTGGATCACGGAGGGCAAGAATGAGATGATAGTGTTCAATGCCCAAAGACTTGTAGAAGAACTCATGGAGTTTCATAACGTTGACGAATTCCTGCACGGCTTGTTCTTCCGTGCAATAGATGTGTGCGTCGTTTTGAGTAAAACCTCTGACACGCATCAAACCAAAGAGTTGACCAGAGGCTTCGTAGCGGTAGCAAGTGCCATACTCAGCTAATCTTAACGGGAGTTCTTTATAGCTTCTTGGACGAGAATCATAAATCATGTGGTGGTGAGGACAGTTCATGGGTTTGAGGTAGTATTCTCCTTCATCATCCTTCATGGCGGGATACATATCGTCTTTGTAGTAAGGCAAATGTCCAGAAGTATAATAAAGTTCCGACCGAGTGATATTGGGGGTGGTAACGCGCTGGTATCCCCATTTATTTTCTGTTTTCTTAGCCCAGTTTTCTAATTCATCTTTGATTATTTGTCCTTTAGGAAGCCAAAGAACGAGACCTTGACCCACTTTTTCTGAAACGGCAAAAAGCTCTAATTCTTTGCCAAGTTTTCGGTGGTCGCGTTTTTTAGCTTCTTCAAGGTTGTGTAGATATTGATCAAGTTCTTCCTGAGAAGAGAAGGCAGTGCCATAGATTCGAGTCAACATTTTATTTTTCTCGTCCCCTCTCCAGTATGCTCCGGCAAGAGAAAGTAGCTTAAAGGCTTTGATTTGGCCAGTTGAATTGGCATGTGGACCGGAGCAGAGGTCGACCATGGATCCACTTTCATTTGGTTGTCCGGTCCAGTAGGTGGTGATCAATTCACCACGATTTTCTATTTCGTTAAGCCACTCCATTTTGTAGGGATTATCCATGAAGAGTTTCTTTGCTTCTTCAATGGAGCGCTCCTCTTTGATAAGAGGAAGGTCTCGATTGATAAGTTCCTGCATTTTTTTCTCGATTTGGGGGAAGTCTGCCTCGGAAATGGTGATTGGGTCTTCACCCTTTGGAGATGGGTCAAAGTCAAAATAGAAACCTTGGTCAGTCGCTGGTCCCATTGCCAGGTGGATACTCGGATATAACTCCTTGATTGCTTGGTGAAGAACGTGTTCTGTAGTATGGCGAAGCTTCCAAAGCTCAAGTTCTTGAGCTGAGAGTTTTGATAGTTTATCGTCGTTTTGTTGTGACATATGTTTATTGTAACTGATGATTTGTAATTATTATGGTCTTAGTACGAAAAAACCTCCCGGAGGAGGTATGTGAAGACCCACAACTACCTTCCGGTTAATGGATTGTGGTAGTGGTAGTGGTTAAAGAAAATGAGTTCATTTGGGTTATTGTATTCTTATGGGCGTTGATTGTCAAATCGAATTGAGTTATTTTTGTTTGAGCGTATTGAGGGTATCGGTAACTACCTTAGCGATGAAGTCACCGATTAATGGAACGCCGCCCAGAGCTGTGGCGATGATAGTGAGAAGATAGGCCAGGATGGAGACACCTAAAGTCAAGCCAACTGCCCAGGCTAGTCCACCAAGAAAATTGTGTAGCAGGGTGTGACGTACGTGAGGCGTAATGATCTTCATGATTTTATATTAATCAATTTTGATTCCCAGAGGGAGAGATCTTTGATGTCTAGGGCATCGTGGAGGTGGTACTCCCCTATTTGGGTTCTGGTCAAGCCAAAAAGAAAACTATCTATGCCAAGACTGTTGAAGAGATCTACAGTTAGTTGACGGATATAGGTGCCGGAACTACAAGAGGCCGCAAGAGTAACAAGAGGATACTTGTAGGCAATCAGATTAAGCGTGTAAATAGTGACAGGTTTACTTTTATGGGTAAGTAGCTCACCTTTTTGGGCGTGTTTATACAGGGGTTGGCCCTTGAATTTGGCAGCAGAATAGGCAGGAATACTTTGTTCGTAACTGCCGATGAAGGACTCTAGAGTTGAGTTGATGTCACTTCTAGAGGGCTTTGGTGACATGGGTTGATGAATTAGCTCACCCTCGATATCCAGAGTGATTGAGGAAACTCCTAAACGAACTGAAGCCTGGTAGTACTTGGTCAGTTGTTGAAAATCAGAGAACGATTTAGTTGTATTGATGAGAAGGATAATGAGTCCGTTGGCAAAAACATCGAGTGTACCGGCGTGACCGATTTTACCTTTGAATGAAGTAATCCGCTTGAAATCACGGATGACATCAAAGGTGGAGTAACCAATGGGTTTGTTGACGAGTAGAATTCCTTTTTGCATATGGGTATTTTAGCCTAAGATTGATTGGAGAGAGGGTGGAATGAGAAAAGATGGGTTGACAAAGTATCAATAAAGTAAGTATAATGCAGTTACTCGAAAGTCTCTGTTCTGGAGATTGTCCGAAAGGACTAGAGACAGCCAGCCGTGACCTCTGAAAATGTCTATGCTGGGTGGCTAGGTCAAGACAACCTAGCATTTTGTTTTTTTAGACCATATTCAGTTTTTTGAAAAGTTGTTTGTAGCTATTTGCAACATTTTTGTTGTCTAAATCTCTGATAGCTCCACAGATAGCATCTGCCAAGCGTATCAGACTGCTTGATTCTTCAGATAAACCCCTGATCTTTTTATACCTAATGTGGAATGATTTAATTTCCTTCTTTATGTTTTCCAAGGCCTTCTTGTCTAATTTATCTATAAATACTTTAGCTTCGTATTTTTGAGCCCCAGTAAAGGCCAATATTGCCTTTGCAATATGAGCTCCTATTAACGTTGTATATTCGTTCTTATTTTGATAAACGGAATAAAACACACTTAATCGGTTCAAAATACCACTCTCCAATATATGTTTTACATATGAATGTCGTCTCTTATTTCCGGTGTTATGCCATTTCTTATATTTATCACTTTCTTTTTCAATCTCGTTCATGATTTCTTCAATGTTCTCAAAGTTTTTGGACAAAACAGCGACAGTACAAACAACAAAGTACTTTCCCTTTGTGTCTTGACCCGATTCATCTGTGTACGAGTTAATCTTTATTATGTCAGCCATGTTAGTCGTCTTTGGCAATTAAAATCAGGTAATCAATGTATTTCTTGATTTTTTCTGCTTCAGACTTTGTTAGGTCTACGGGAGTAGATACAAATGACACAATGCCTGGTCTTAGAGGAATTTCAAACCTAGTCGATAGAGTTTGACGATCTGCAGGCAAAGCATTTTCCTCTCTGGATTCATTTGGAGATCTCGTAACTAGGGTAGAAGCAACCTCAGAAGTTATTGACTTAGTGGTTTTTGACCGCCTCTTGATTACAGGAACTAACCAATTACTCCAGTCTTGTGTACTACTTCCCCATTTGTTGTAATCGTTAATGACTTTTTGTGTTTGTCTTTTGGTTAATGCTAAGCCAGCAAAGCTGCCTTGTATGGGAACCAAGATTGCACATATGCAAAAATCTAATAAGATAATATGAAGATATGACTGAACATAATCATCAGCATAAACATTTTCTAATATTTTTCTTTGATGATCTTCATCAAGGTGCAATGAACCACATTATTCACTTTGTTGGGTGTGGGCTGGCAGGTTATGGATTGGGGAAGATGAACTGGTGGTTAGTTATTATTTCACCTTTTATAATGGAAGCAGGTCATTTGTACAACTACATTCGAGGCACCCACAGAGAACACGCCATCAGAATTATTCCACTTCAATTATTAGTTTGGGTTGTTTTTGTAAGCGTTGGTTGGTTATTGTCATTAATTGTCTGAAAGAATTAATCTAAATATGAAAAAGAACAACCGATGTGGTTGCCCTTTTTGAGGCTAATAGGTGCCACTTTGTGGCACCAACTCTTAGAGCAAAAGCCTAGGTTAACTTGTTCTCAAGGGATGAGTGTCATTAACTTTTCAATTTTTCTTTTACCCTCTTAATATCTTCATCCGGCATATGGTGATAACCATACGGCCAGGTACCATATTCCACATACGCATTTATGGCCTTTTGATATTCGCCCAATTCTTCGTAACAACGTCCCAAACTTAAAAAAACATCTGCATCCCAGGCTTCAACAAGTTCATCATGCTCGATAAATTCATCATAATCCTCAATTGCTTCTTGATATTTTTTCTGAGCTTGTCTGGTCCACCCTCGAATGAGAAAAGATCCGAAATCCTTTGGTGCAAGCTCGATGTTTCTATTAATAGCATTTTCGGCCTCTATGGAGTTGCCTGCTTCAAGTAAAGATCTAGCCAACCAACCCAACGCATCAGCATTAGTCGGTTCTATTTCTACAATCTGCTTAAATGTTTCCACTGCCGTATCGAAGTTCCGACTATTCAACTCTTTTATTCCATACACAAGCGCTGTCTCCTTCATGTGTTTAGTTTAGCACTCAATGTTTATTTTGGGGTACAGGTCATATAAAAACACACCTGACGACAATATTTTTGCACACGATTTATTTAGGCTAACGCCAAGAGCTGTTAACAGACAGGTTTCTAAACTAAAAGCACGACATTAATAAATGTCGTGCTAATAAAAAACTAAAGTCCGAGTTTCTGGGAGGCTGAAAGCACTAATGAATATAGCCGAAGCTTGAAGCAAACCATCGGGACCTTTTCTGTCAAAGACTTAGTTTTTGATAGTTTCTTGAAGATCTCTATTGCTCTAGTAATAAATTCTTCCTCTGATGGCGGTTCTGGTGGTATCTCACCTCGGTTCATGTACTCAAGAATCAATTGTTTGACGCTGACATTTCTTTGATTTATGAAATCAATTTGAAGTCTCATGAGACGCAAAGACTCAATGTCTCTCTCGGAAAGACCGTGGCGTTGCCATTTCTCTTCCTCCGTTTTTTCCAAGGAATCTGGAATACCGAGAACAACTTCTGCACCATTCTTGATCAAGAAATCTTGAACTTTTGGCATGTGCTAAATCCTTTCATAACAATGTGTCCCATATTATATCACGAGCCCGTTTTCTTTCCAACTGCCTGGCAATAAATATAGGTCTAGCCACAATTTTTTCGTTTTCTTTTCTTGTTTTTGGATCCTACCGAATACAAAAAGCCCTTTGCTTCGCTCCATGCCATGCGGGGGCATGGGCGAAAAAGTCTTTGTAGAAACGGAGTTTCTTTGGGGGTGGACTCGACAGGGATCGAACCTGTTACCTCGGCAATGTCAATGCCGCGCTCTAGCCAGGTGAGCTACGAGTCCAAGCTTTGATATTTTATCACGGATATATGATTAACCGACAGAAGTAGCCACAGTTCGTTCTCCAGAAAGAAGGAAGTTGGTACCGCTTTTTTTTACTTGGCCCCAGTAATATGATTTCTTTTTGCTCCTTTGGTTAAAGAGGTGGAGCCAGGTTTGAGAGCTATCGACTTGTCGTTTAAGGAGATCAATCATTTGGTTGATGTGGTCAAGAAACGATTCGTGTTGTTTACCAGCGTTTTGAGTAGGAAGATTAGTTTCAAGAGCAGTGTCGACTTCTTTCTTGAGTTTGCGCATAGATTTGGCAAGTTTTTTGAGTTTCTCGTGAGTCTGTTTGATGGTATTTTCTTGCTGTCTTTTCTTTTGAGAGTAGACTTCGTGAAATTCTCTTTGTCTGTTGCGGAAGAATTCGGCTTTGCGTTGCTCTTCGAGTTTTTTTCGTTCCTGAAATTGTTCAAAAGGAGAAATGCCGCCAATTGCTTCTTCACCTGAGGCGCTATGTTGATGCCCCGATTGCCTTAGACTTTCTAAAAAGCTTTGAATGGCTGGATTGGTGTTGCTCTGGTTCTTAGAACCTTGGTTAAACATTTTATCCTAAATTGTTAGAGTTTGAGCAGGGTGTCAATGGTTTTTCGTTGTCTTAGGATTGATTTAACTATACGGCGTTGTCCTTCGGTGTCAAGATTTTCTTTGACAGAGGCATCACCGCTAACAGCGATGAGCTCGTCGATCTCTTTGTTGGTGACTTGAGTATCAAGATCCTTGGCTATTGCTTCGAGGATTAGCTCTAGGCGTAGATTATCTGTGGCAGCCTTGGCGTATTCATCACGGATTTGCTTAGGAGTCTTGTTGATGGATTTGAGATAGTCTTCGATCTTGAGGCCAAGATTCTGAGTTTGTTGCAGAAGGCGACTAAGGGATTGTTTGACTTCTTCTTCGACTGGAGACTCTGGAATTTCAAATTGAATCTGCTTTAGGAGGGCGTCAAAGATGGCCTGAACTCTTTTACTGGCAGCTTCTTGAGAATTTATTGTTTCTTTTGATTTGTTGTCGGGTAGAATGATTTCGCTGGGTTTGGAAGCTGAAACGAGTTTTTTGTAGTCACCTAGTTCAAAGGTGGGACGGATGGGTATGGTGAGTTGCAGTTCCCAATCTTGATCATTGTCAAGTTTGACTAATTTGAATTTAGGATAGCCAAGCGGGTTCAGTTTGTGATCGGAAAAGGCTTGGTTGACGATAATAGGAAGAAGGTGATTAAGGGTATGGTCGAGAATTTTTTGTGGGTCGAGCTGTTTTTCGATAAGAGGGAGAGGGGCTTTGCCTTTTCGGAAACCTTTGATAGTGACTTCTTCTGCCAAGTGTTGTATGGCTTCGTGACGTTGTGTCTTTACTAGCTCTTGGGAGACAATTATCGCCAAGACGGCTTCGTTCTTTACGGTTGTTTTAAGGGTGGTGGTGATTTGTTTAGTTTTTGTCATTGATGGGTAATTGTAGCATATTGTGGCTAGAATGGATTAAAATAATAAGATGTTCAAATGTATAAATTGCGGCAAGCTAATAAACGAGATAGGGGCAGGAAGTCAACATAGGAATCACTGTCCTTTTTGTTTGTGGTCACTGCATCTCGATTTAAGAAAACCAGGAGATCGGAAGGCCAACTGTGGGGGAAAAATGAAACCAATTGGTCTGGCCTTTAAAAGTGAAGGGAAGAAGAAACAAGGTGAGTTGTGTATTGTCCATCAGTGTCAAAGGTGTCAGGTGTTGAGTAAGAATAGGATTGCCGCTGACGATGATCCAAAAAAGCTCATTGAAGTATTCAAGAGGTCTTGGAGTTACACAAACAACGTGGGAATAAATCTGCTTGATGAAACAGAGAGTAATGAGGTAATTACCCAGTTATTTGGTCGGCCAAACTTAGAGAAGTATCTTTCATTATTAAAGGATTGAGAGCCTACGGCTGGACTCGAACCAGCTACCTGCGGTTTACGATACCGCCGCTCTACCCGGTGAGCTACGTAGGCATACCTAATATTATACCGCCTAGCTTGCATCACAGGGAGGCTCCTCATACCTTACCGAGGAATAATGAGGGTGATCCCCTTTTCTACTCTGTTTGGGTTGCTACCAATTGCCTCTTTGTTGGCTTGATAGATCTTGGTCCAAGCATAGCCGTCACCATAGGTGCGGACAGCAATGTTCCATAGGTAGTCGCCGGCGGTGGTGGTGTAGGAGGTGCCTTCGATACTTTGTGGAATAGTTTGTTTGTCGTTCAGAGTGGTAACCTTGAGTTCGACTTTAGGTATGACTAGCTGTTGGCCTACTTCGATTTGGTTTGGATTCTTGATACCATTTTCTTTGGCAATGTCGATCCAATTGTATCCGGAAGTATAGAAATTCTCGGCAATCTTCCAGAGGTGGTCGCCTTTTTGGACCTGGTAAGTAGTAGGGAGTCCTTTAGCGAATTTTTTATCTCCTTCTTGCTGAATCTCTACTTTCCCCGGTATGGCAACGGCTTCTTTGGTTGCGCCAGAGGCGATTTGCCCCCCTTTATTTAGCGAAGTGAAGTAGTTGTAAACCAAGACACCGACAATAACTAAGACGACAGATCCGAGGATCATGCTGATAGTGTCCTCATTGATGCGTAGTTGTTTTAGTAGTTTTTTTAGTTTCTTTTCCAAGTTAAGTCACCTCCTTTGCTATGGACTATAATTTAAGCAAGATCCTAAACAATAAGAAAAATGAAGTCAAGCAAGAGTTTGAAAGGTTAAAGTGACCAATTCGTTTAGTTGAAGTCTTCGAGTGTACTTAAGATGTTGGGGCTGTGCCATAGATGATGATGGTGGTGCCGGGATTGTTTTCTGTGGTATTAGTCATGTTACCTTGAGTAACTGGCATCGACCAATCGTAGATTAGTTTGGCTTCTTCAGTCTTCATGTTGACGCAGCCATGGCTCATCGGGTGACCGAAATTACTGTGCCAATAGGTGCCATGAAGACTAAAGCCTCTCATTTTGGCGATTTCATTGTTGTAGAAGAACATGACATAGGGCACGTTGGGCAAATAGTAATAAGTTCTTAGTGTTTTGGAGCCACCTTCCATCTTGGTAGCACGGAGTTTCGTCCAGATTTGAAAAGTGCCGGTGGGAGTTTTGCCCCATTTGCCTGATGAAATTAAGAAGTTATAGATGAGCCGGTCACCTTCATAGGCATAGAGGCGTTGGTTAGTTAGGTCGACTTCAATTCTTTTATTGCTGCTTTGTTCTCCAAGAACAGTTGTCTTGGGTGAAGGGTCAGACTCTTCAGCCAGAAAGGGTGGAATAGTTATGATTTGAGAGTCGAAGACGGCGAGTTTTTCGCTGGTTAGATTGGAGGAAAGTTTATCTAGATTGATTGTGTGTTGGGGAGAGAAACGTTTGGCAGCTATATTATGGAGATTTTCCCCCATTTTGATCCAGCCGTCTTTGAGACTGATGAAGGCAAACAATAATAGCCATGAGGCAAGCAATGTTTTCTTCATAAAAATAGAATAGCAAACTAGATAAAGATCTGTGGCAAATGTTGTGATTCACAAGTGAGGCTATTTTTGATAAAATATACAAGTTGGGGCTGTAGCGCAGTTTGGTTAGCGCGTCTCCCTGTCACGGAGAAGGTCGCGGGTTCGAGTCCCGTCAGCCCCGCAAATTAAGGAATCGGTGCCCATTTGGGATGGTCAGATTGTCTGGTTTAGTCAAACACTGCGTAGGACAAATCAACCTCGTAAACTTCTTTAAACAGTTTCTTGAATTCCACCTCAGTTGATTCTTTCTCCTTCAACCCTTTAAGAAGCTCAAATAGCTTATCTTTTCCATACTTCTTGATGAGGTTTCTTACAGCAAAGCCGGATTCTTCATAGACTCTTTCGTCTTCTTCATAAAAACTTAAAAAGTTTGATAATTCCTTTGGCTCTTTCCTCCACTGTAGCTGGTCCGCCAAAAATAGTGATAATCCTTCTGTCAACCATTTAGGTTTTCTCTTCCCTCCAGTAAGAATGTCAGCGTAGCAATGAGCTAATTCATGCTTTATGAGTGCTTCATATTTCTCATCATTATATTCATCTCCAGTTTCTTGTTTGATGATTTCATTTTTTAAAATATAAACTCCGCCGGCATTTAATCCACCCCAACCCTTCACCCATCTAGGTCCCTGACCTCCCCGCAACTCTACAGCTGTTTCACCATCTTCCACAATCCATAACTTTGGTTGGTTAGTTGTCCAATCTATCTCAAAGAATTCACCCAGGTCTTTCATGGCCCTTTCATATACACGATCTAACTCTCTGTTTTCGTTCTTTGCGATTTTGTAAACCATAAAAATTCAATTTTTGATACCGCCATTATCCCACAACCCGTTTTGGTACGAGGAGAGCGCAATTTAGATCTTCCATTAGTCAAATCTTCATAGGTTGGCAAATCTTCAAAAATTTGTCCAAAAAGATTGGCGCGAGCAATGGGATTAGGCGTGTCTGACTTGGACTAGGCAGCCTTCTTCTGATATTTCAGAAACATTTCTTTGTTGTGGGCAATTTGTTTCTCAAGTGATCCCAGTCCCATCTCAACTCTTAGCTGTTCGACCTTCTGGGGGTCTTCCAGTGGCATTGGTACAACATCAAACTCACCATCAACCATTTTTCCAGTAACGACAGTGCCGTACCTTTGAGGCTTGTCATCACCCAGCAAAACTTTGTCGACCAAGTAAGCATAGTTGGCTTTGGTAACCTCATCGATGTTTTCTTCCATCAGTTGGAGGCAGTATCTGGCAAATTCTTTGTCTTGGGTATGTTGGGCCAAAAGCCAAGCAGCGGTTTCGCCTTCTTTACCAACCATAGACAAACCAGGCCAACGACCCAGTTCTTTGATGATTTTTTTCAATTCAACAGTGAGATAATCTTCAAACTTTCTTAACTCAACTAGGGTAACGCTTGTATCTTTTCTTTGCTTCTGATCTTCTTCGGATAATTTAATTAGTTTGTTTTTGATTTCTTCTAAGTTTGGTTTTGTCATTTGTGTATTGTAATGTATTTTACGAAATGACGTCCTCCCCGGACAGCCCCTTCGGGGACGATGTCCGGGGTTTCCAACT
>CAZUBK010000004.1:14627-153205 GCA_964618725.1 uncultured Pseudomonadales bacterium | reverse complement strand
GAGAAGTTGGTGGAGGCAACGGATCTAGTCTTAAGAGAGATACGGAAGCCGGTGGACGCTACGGCCTCGTTTACACATAAAGCTAAAATGGCATATGACACAGCGGTGGCGATTATGTTTAGTAAGGAGCCAACGGCGATCACAGACGTGACGATTGAGGAGGTGGGAGGTGATTATGCAGTTATATCATTTAAGACTAACCACCCGGCATGGGGAAAAGTTAATTATGGAGAGTCAACGTCGTATGGCGAGGAAGTATTGTTGAAAGAAAGAGAATATGTGCATAGGGCAAGACTGGGCGGACTGGAGAAAGGGAAGAAGTACTACTTTGAGGTGATGGCACAGAACAAGAACTATGCCTATGATGCGTACTATACGTTACAGATGCCGGAGTAGGAAAAGATTGCTTTAGAGAAAAGATTTGACTTTGGCGACGAGTTCGTCGGGATTGTGATCGGCTTTGACGAGGTATGTCTTGGCACCATTCTTGAGGGCTTCGTCGACGACGGGGTCGTGGGCAAGATTGGTGAGGAGGATAATGGGGCCATTGGAGGATTTGGCTGGTTGGTCTTTGAGCCCCTGGAGGACGCCGAGTCCGTCTAGTTTGGGCATCATGACATCTAGGAGGACGATGCCGTATCCACCTTCTCTGAGCTTGGTAAGGCCGAGTTCTCCGTCGGGAGCGGTGTCGACAGTAAAACCAGCGTCGGTGAAGACGTCTTGATAGAGGGAGCGGGTAAATTCATCATCCTCGATGAGGAGCAGTCTCTTGGTCATAAGAGAAGTGTAACACTTATGCAAAGATATGCAATCACGCAAGCTAAGGAAGGCTAGCCACACTAGAGGCTTGAATAATTTGACTGGCTATGATATAGTCGTATCTGAACGTGGATAACCCTTGAAACAAGAAAGTTGTCCAGATCTAAAAATCCGCCAGCTTGCACTAGCGGATTTGAGGAAGCAATGCCGCCGCAGTGTTACCTCGAACGGCTTTGCCTTGAAATTGACCGGGTCAGGACAGGTGACCCGAATCTGTTGACCAGATTAGCATTGTAGAAATAGCCTGTCAACAGACATTTGAGAAGGCCTCAAAAGGGGTTTGGTGACTGGTTGGGCAGGCGAGTCACCAACCCGCTTTTGGGGCTTTTTTGGGATTTGGTATAGTGGATTAATGACGCTAGATGATGATAGTCAAAAGTGGGTAATTAAGGCAGTGGCAGGGGGTATTAATGGCGTGGTGCTGCCAGTGCTAGACCAGATTCTAGACGAAATGAAAAAAACAAATACCAATATAAAAGAGCTGAATCGACGAGTGGGGAAGTTGGAAGATGTGGTAGGTGAACTGACTGAGAGAACTGATGATTTAGGAGGACGAGTGGAAATGGTAGATAAGAGACTAATTAACCTAGTAGACTATCATGGTGAGATCTTAGAGAAACATGAAAGGAGAATCGGCAAGCTTGAAGTGGTGACAATTTAGGAGTCTTTTCTATGAAAAAAATAGAGAAGGGGGAGGGTGAGAAGTAAAGAGAATCCAAGATATTGGAGATCCTGCGGGGTATAGATGAGGAGATAGGACTGCTTACTTTCCTGGAGTGTCCAAGCATTGGCCCAGCCATAGGCATTAAAGTGGCTGTTTTCATTGATTGGTTTGGTGAAAAAATGGGTAAAGTATTTAAGAAAGGTTGGAGTATTGGGAGGGGTGGTGTCGGGAAAGAGTTTCCAGTTTTTATCGAAAGCTTGGTTCAGAACAAGGAGATCAGAATAGGGTGTGGAAGTAGCGGTGAAGAGATAGTAGGAGTAGGAGGGATGGGAGATACCACTGAGGATGACGGGATAGTTTAAGAGAGAGGTCGGTGGTGGAGAAGAGTCACCTGGTTCAAAGGTAAGGGAACTTAATTGGTTTTGAGTTGGAGTACGACCGATTGAGTAATTAAAGAGATGGATGGCGTAACCATATTCGGAAGAGAGGGTGGGGAGAGGGATATCTGTAGTTGTCCAGTTTCTGTTAAGAGGGAGGTATTGAAAGACGATACAGCTCTTGGTGGAGTAAGGTTCGACACAGAGTAGGAAGGGGGAACCGGTGACATTTCTATGGGTGATCTTGAGATTGTAAGGAGTACTGAGAAAAAGTTGTGGATAGAGGAAGTGGTCACAGGACGAAGCATTGGTGGCGGTATAGGTGATGATATTGCCAGCAAGTTTTTTATCAAAGGCAGTGGCGTTGAAGTTGTCACAGTTTTTGGGATCTAGTTTGAGAGGAGAACGGCGGTTGAGCAATGTGGAGCCAGTGTCAGGCAGAGTAGGGGTTTGTGTTTTGATTTGACTGAGTAGGTTGGAGGGGTTAAAAGACTTGGGAGTAGAATCAAAAAAAGTATTAGGCTTGGAGGCGAGATTGAAACGGAAAAGAGTGAGTTGACCAAAAGACTTTTGTTTCTGAATACGACGACTTTGGGAGAAGAGCTCCTCAATCTCGGGGAGAAAAAGACTCTTTTGATCGGGATTGTCGGGGACGGTAATGCTTTTGTCGAGGAGAAGCCAGGTGACGGAGTATCTTTCCAGGACATTTTCTAGTTGGGTAACATCTTTAGAATAGGTGGCGATTTTTATTTCTTCGTGATATCGCTCTGAGTAAGGCGACCAGACGTCAAAGGTACGACTAAGAACGGGTTGTTCGATGCCATACCAAAGAAAGCCTGAGCCGCGATAGCCCCAAGTGTAGAATTGCCAACCCCAAGGAGTATGCTGCGGAAAAGTGGCTAATCGAGTGGTGGGATCTTGTTCGTTTAAGTATTTGATGAGTTGGAAATAGTCGGTGGGAATATTGGTGCGAAGATTTTTGTAGATGAGGTGGCCTTGGAAGGAAGGGAGATTAAAAAAAATGAGCAGGAAGCTGATGCTGAAAGCGAGGATAATGGGAGCGTAGCGTTTAGAGAGTCTTGTAATGAGGTTATAGACAAATAGACAACCGAAGGCAAAGAAGAGAGAGAGATAGAGAGAGGCAGCCATTGACCATTTGGTGAAGACGGAACGAAAGGCTTGAGAGAGAAGAGGGAGACGCTCACTAAGGTATGTATAGAGGAAACCGGTGGGGGGATTGCTGTTGATGAGAAAGAAGAGACAGACAGTGAGACCGATGAGGAGGGGGAGGCGAAAGGGCACCTTTTTTATGAAGGAGTAGATGATGCCTAAGAGAATTAAGGTAAAGAAGGCAAACCCTAGTCCGGTAGTAAGGGGAGACTGAAAATGATTGATCCAAGGTTGCAGGAGGTAACCCATCTGATTGTTGTCAAGCAAGTCGACATAGTCAAACCAGAATCCCTTGAGAAGGGCGACATTTGGTAGGTTGCCAAACTCTTGGTTTCGGGCAAAGGTTTCTCCGGTGGCGAGCTGATTTTGGAGGGCGTTGACGGTGATAGACGAGGAAGTAGCGGTGAAGTAGCTGACGGGGAGGAGCCAGTAGGCTTGGGTAATGAAAATGGTGAGTAAGACTAAAACGGGTGCTTTAAATATTTTTGTTTGCAATGCGAGTTTCACAGTTTTGTAATTAATCTCGACTGCGCATTTATCCGTGCTCACTTGCCCCTGTCGGAGCATGGGGTAGCTGCGCGCGGTAAATGCTACAGTCTCGTTTTTTTTCTTGTGTGTGAAACTGGTATGTGAGTACAAAAGAATGATTTGTGAGATTACGTGATGTAACAGAAATGGTGTTAGAACTACAAGCAAAACAAGAAAAAGAGTCTGGGTGTAGAAGGCAGGGGAGCTGACAAGGAGGATGAGAGTGAGAAAAAGATAGTTCTTTCTCGTAGGAGTCTTGAGGTAGTTGATGACACCAAGGAGAAGCCAGGGGAGAAAGCCATAGAAACTAGTGAAGGTCTCAAAAGGGGTGTAGAAGGTTTGGACAGTGGCAAGATTGAGAAGATAGAAGAGGCCAGCGAAGAAGGAGATGAAGCGCTTGGTGTGGGGACCAAGGCGGGAGAAGAGGGTATTCTGGGCAAGAAAGTAGGTACCAATGGGGCCGATGATGAGCATGAGAAAAGTCCAGAAATAACGGAGAATAGATGGTTGATCGTAGATCGTAGAGATCAGATAGAGACTGAGTTGGCGGGGTAGATCGGCGGCGTGGGCCATACCACCAAGAAGTCCGAGGGATTGGTATTCTTGCCAAGAAGCTGAGAAAGAGCGTTTGATGTTAAGACTGAGATTAAGTTCAGGATGAAGATTGTCCCAACCAGTCAACCAGGTGTGGGATTGAAAATTAAGATAGGCGAGAGTTGAGGAAAAAAGAAGGAGGACTAAGATGGGCCAAAGATGGGAGATTATCCGAAGGAGTTTATTCCACATTGATTAAAACGATTTTGCTAAGACGGTTTGGAGATCAAGCTGACGATTGTCTTTTCGGAAGATAGACAGATATTGATGGGCTTGTTTAGTGGTAGTTCGTTTGAGACTTAGGTTTTTCATGAACCGAGAGAGGGATAATAGAAATTTAGGGTTCTCAATGCTTAAGTTTATCTTTTTGGTGAGTTCTTTGGGGTTCTTGTAGAAGAGGTCGGCTGGAATAAGCTGAGATTCAGAGAGGCTGGCCGAGAAATCAGGAGACTCGACAATACCTTTTAAGTGGTTGGAAAGTAGGACGGGCATGTGAGTACTTTGGGCAATAGTGAATGGTCCACTAGCGCTCATAAGAAGGCGGTAGGGCATGATCATGAGGTCGGCTGCCTTGGCGTATTCAAATAAGCTTTTCTCATCGAGAACTCCGGTGGTAATAATGTTGGGATTTTTGGCCATTTGTCGGTTTAGCTTTTGCAACCAACGAAGATATTTTGTATCGATCTGTAAACTAGAACTTTGTCCACCAGCAAAGAGAAGTTTGATTTTCTTTTTGTGATTAAGTTGAGACTTAATTTTGTTAAATGTGGTGACTAGCAGGTCGGCTCCTTTGTACCAAGTAATATATCCAAGAAAGAGAAGATAAAAGGTGTCTTTTTCTAGGTGGAGTTTATGGCGGAGTTTGGCTTTTGAGGAAAGTTTGATGGGTGTATTGGCAAGAGACAAACTGGTGATTTTTGAAGGGTTTACATATTTACCAAGTTTGTTCTTGAGGGAGTTATCGAAGACGATAATATGATTGCTTAATTGGCCGAATAGGAAGTAATTGAATCGGAGGAGTTTGTTGAAGATTTTAATTTTTGGACTGTTGGGGGGGAGTTGCAAATGGCCACTGAGCTGTTTTAGATCGAAGACAACTTGGTGGAGGATGAGATTGATTCGAAGGCCTTTGAGCTTATTCACTAGAAGAAAGAGAGGAAATTGAGCGGTAATGAGGTGTTTAAGGCCGAAAATACCAAACTCGTGTTCGATGACCATAACCTTGGCACGGGGAAATAGATTTACGATTTTTTGAAGGTTGAGCCAGACATTGAGGTTATTGCGTTTCCAACAACGAATGACGAGATGGTTGTTTTCTTGATAACTGAAAGGTTTGTCCCCAAGGATGTCAGCGAGGATTACGAATTTGATTGGGAGACCGCTTGTATATGCCTGTTTGGAAATGGCATCAAGTTTGTTTTTGGTAAAGGGAGCTACAGCCAAGGCTTTGGGATCGTATGTCTGACCTTTTTGGGGAAAACTGGAGACAACCAAGACAGAATCTTGCGTATTGAATTTGTTGATATGAGTAGGGTTTAAAAATGACATATATTGACTTGTTTCTGTATTTGCCACAAAAAACGGCATCTCTTTCGCTGTTGGCTCAGTCGACCTGTTGCTCGATTTGAAAACCCTTCGATAAGGCTCAGGGGCCATGCTTTTCAAAATCTGCGCAGTCTTTTTGTGTTGCAAACACAGGAATCAAAGTGTGATCGATATTAGTACCGGCATCCCGTATAAAATTACGGGATGCCGGCAGAAAGATTACTGAGAAAGGGTGAAACCGATGACTTCCCAGTATTGGCAGTTGGCGTTGCCCTGCCGTGAGTTGTGAACAAAGGAGGCGAAGGTGGCCGCCTGTTCGAGAGTACCGACGACCTTGTGAACGGTGCCAGCCCAAATGGCGATGGTCAATTGTTGTCCATCAGGGATGAGGGCGGTGCCGCAGCCGGGGATCTCTTTGCCCTCAGCGGTAATAACTTCCATACCGTATTCGACGACGACGCTGTAACCATTTGGCTCAAACGTCATTTGGACATTGCTGCCGTTGTCGATGGTCTGAAGAATTTCGCTTTGGGGGCGAACTGCTTCGGGGGGAGCAGCGACGCTGGTTGGAGTAGGATCCACCTCGGGGGCATCTTTGTCACCACCGAGTGGTTTGCCAAGAGGGAGGATGCCACTGATGGCATTGAAGGCTTTGCCGGGGAGACCGGCAGAAAAACAAAGAACGGTGACGAGGATGAGGACGGCGATAACGCCGCCGACGATAAGATATGTCTTGTTCACGATCTTTTTCTCCTTTTCGTGAGACGTGATTTTATGTGCTCGTGGAAAAGTTCCACTTTGGAAATGATCCGAGGGATCGCTTTCAAAGAGAAGCTTTTAGCACTTATTTTCTAGGTACAAGGTCTTTGACTTTCTGGGAGGCAACGAGGGAAAGAAGACCGGTGGAGTATAGACCAAGAGAGGAATATAAAACGACCGGAGTATCTAGACCGGTGGGAGCGGGGGTGTAGCTGCCGCAGACTTCACCACCACCGTAGACGGGAGTACAGGGCGTAGTTGTTTCCTCAGCGTTGACAGTGACAAATACTGGAGAAGCAAGAAAAAGGAAAATTGATACAAAAAATAGACTAGCTAGAGTTTTCATTAACCTATATTTTAAGGCTGGTTGTGGATAAATGCAAGAGGGGCAAAATGGGTGTTGACAGGGGTTTTGAAAAAGTCTTTGATGAAGGTAGAGAGAGTTACAAATCAGATTTTGAGATTATGAATGATGCGAATTTTGACACTTTGTCTTCTGAGCATACACAGAGGATGGAAGCGATTAGTAGAGATAAAGGGATGTTTACTACACCTGAAGATTCCGATAAGAAAGACCGATATGGTGAAGCTAAGACTAAGGCCCAGGCTGAGTACCAAGCAAAGAAAGGCGAGATTGTAGAGAAATCTAAAAATCTTTGGGATAGAGTGTCATCGAAGGTCATGCGTGCAGAAAAAGTGGTAGGTACTGTTGCCGGATTTCTTTTGTCAAAGGAGGCGCAAGGTGAGTTGGGTGATGCCGTGGTTAAACATGCAAAAGATGTAGCGGAGGCAGCGAATAAGTGGGTTACAGAAAGAGACAGGAAAATAAGTGACAGTATTAATGGTTTTGTTAAGGAACAAACGAATGATTTATCTAGATCTGTTGATACACTGAAAAGTGATGTGACAAGGGGAATCCTAAATGTTGAGACTCGAGTGGTTGGACTGGTGGGAGCTGCTGAAGCCAGCTCGACTATGGCGATAATTGACATGGAAGGTCAGGTTGACATGGCGGTGAATGGAATATTGTCTGGAGTAATGGAAATAGCAGGAAGAGTTCCTAGGAATTTGGCAGCGGAAGTAGAGTTAAAGGCGTTGACTGTTAGGGGGATGGCAAGAGGGGCAGCGGGAGCGTACGAAGAAGTTGTAACTGAAAGCGCGCTGGGAAGATCTGCACGAGAGGCATCAAGGAGATATCAATCAGGTCGTCGGGCCGAAGCGAGATTAAGGGGGATACAACAAGTTGCTATTCAAGCAGAGGAAGTGGGGGGAGGAGGAGAAGAGGGGAGTCCAGTACTTGTAAGAATGGCTCGAGGAATAGAAGGGGTGGCGGACGTTGTATTTGAGAATGCACGATATGTAAGACGTCAAAGTAGGGAAGTGATGAATTTTGCGAATGAATTGAGAGCGGGTGCGCAAATGCGAGAAAGTAGAAGGCCTGAAGAGAAGGATGTAGAGGAAGCCAAGCGTCAAAGATTTGCTTCTTTACGATAGACAAATATGAATTAGAAAACAAAATGGATAAACAACGGTTGATTAGATTATTGGAGACGGCCCCTTTTCCTGGGGACTTGAGGTTGTTGGTTTTGAATTATGTTCAGGGAGAGAATGAAATAGATGATGAGACAGTTGAAAAAATAGCTGCAATAGCTGATGAGTTAGCTAAAGTTTATGAGATTGAAAGTCGGGGGATGGAAGAGCAATTGGTGATTCTAGATTCACTCAGGGAGAAGATACTTGATTCAAATGAAGAGTATAAGGAGACTTCAAGGGAGTTTTTCGAGCAATTGATGGATAATATAGAAGGATTATCGGAACAAATTAAAGAAAGAACTCCTTCTACGTCCGCGGTTTCAATGGGAGTCCCTTCAGTGTCGAGTACCTCTGATGCTGGGAATACTGGTCTGCCGGGAATGTAAGGAAAACCCCCTTGTGAGCAATTGAGCATATTCTTTAATTTGTTCGCTTGGCGTATTTGAAGATGCGGATGGGATTGTCCCAGAGCTGGCAGGTATAGAGAATGAGGTCGGCGGTGTAGTCGGTGATGGTTGCTCCAGTAGCCTCAGCATACACTTGATAAGTGTACTTGCGTTGTTGCCAGATGACATCGAGGGTGTCGCCGACTTTTAGCTTGGGGAGACTATAAAAAGAATTGAGGCGGCGGAAGGAATTGGTCCAGTTAAGATAGCCCCATCTGTGGGCGGCGAGGACAAGGGGAAGGGTAGAGTCGGGGGTGCCAAAGCGACCTTCCCGCCAGATGCCTAGAGGAAGCGAGTCTTCCCAGGTGCCTTCGTGAATGAGACCGTTGACACCAATAGAGGGGATATAGAGATAGTTTTGTTTAGGAAGGGAAGTGTCAAGAGGGGGGAGAGGAATAGCCTTCTTTTGAGTCGTCGGGGGAGGGGTTTTAACAGTTTCCCCGATGGTTTGAGCCAGGAGCTTGGGTGTTTGGGGCGAGAGGCGATAGAGGAGGTGAGGGAAGACGGGGGTGAAGAGGAGGATCGTGGCTAAGACCCAAGAAAAGATGGCTAAAGTGAGGAGAGCGCGTTTGAGGAGACGGCTCAATTTATAGTGTTTAGGGGTAAAAACGGTAGACATCATGTATTGACAGATCAAGCAAAATCCTATAGAATGCGGGTATATTATACCTTAAGTGTCCTGCCCGGTTGCTTCCTTGGTTTGGAAGACGAAATGGGTTGAAGCTAGTGAGGACAGGACACTAGACCTCAATTAAGCCAGACGCGTTTCGTCTTTTAAGCCAAGAATGGGTTAGTGATTTGTCGTTTGACAAAACGATGGGTGATCCTCATAATTTGGGTTAGTTTCTTCAAGTAAATTTACTTTCGGTTAATGGAATTTGAATTTTTTCCCTTGCAAAAAGCCTTACAGCAGTAAGCATTTGAGCCTATTAATTAAACATCAACTAATGGAAAACAAGCGAGAAATGGGTAGTGTTGTGCGTAGAGTATCACCAAGACCAGTACTAGGACGGATTGTAACTAGACCTCCGATGAATATAAGTCAGACGGGGATGCCTCTTGTGGCACCAGCCCCTCTACCGACTGAGGAGTTGACGGGGGTGTTGGATATCGAGGGGATGGACAATCACGGAGTAATTAGACCTAAATTCAAACCTTCAGACGATGACGTGTATCTGCCCAGCTCTCAAGTGAGAATGATGGGATTACGTATGGGCGACATCATTACCGGTCAGGCGAGGAAGGCGAGAGAAGGGGAGAAATATGGAGCGATGATGAAAGTGAGCGCGGTTAATGGTGATAAAGAGATGATAGGCTTAAACAAGCGACCTAAGTTTGATCAACTGACGCCCATTTATCCGTTTGAGAAGCTAACGCTAGAGACAGGCCCGGAACCGCTGTCAACCCGTTTGATCGATTTGGTGGCGCCGATTGGTAAGGGGCAGCGGGGCATGATTGTGGCCCAACCGAAGGCCGGTAAAACAACGGTAATCAAAGAGATGTCGACGGGAATGGCGGCAAATTATCCAGAGATTCATTTAATGGCAGTTTTAATCGGGGAACGTCCCGAGGAGGTGACGGATATTGCCAGACACATTGAAGCAATCACTAAGAAAAGTAAGATGCCGGGGGAGACCTTTGCGAGTAACTTTGACGAGAGACCGGAAGACCAGACTCGAGTAGCAGAAATCGCTTTAGAGCGAGCGCGAAGAATGGTTGAACAAGGCGCAGATGTAGTTATACTCCTTGACTCGATTACGCGCTTGGCTCGTGCTTACAACCTGGCGATGCCGACTTCGGGAAGGACATTGTCCGGAGGATTTGATCCGGCTGCCTTGTTCCCTCCTAAGAGATTTTTCGGGGCGGCGAGAAAGATGGAAAACGGTGGATCGTTAACCATTATTGGTACGGCCTTGGTCGATACCGGTTCCCGAATGGACGATCTGGTTTACGAAGAGTTCAAGGGAACGGGCAACATGGAGTTGGTGCTTGACCGTAAGCTGGCTAACCGGAGGATCTTCCCCTCGGTGGATGTCCAGGCCTCCAGTACCAGACGAGAGGATTTGCTCTTTGGCTCAGCGGAATACCAAAATATTATCCTGATGCGGAGGATGCTTGACATGCTTAATGACGGAGAGCGAACTGATGTCTTGCTGGAACGATTGAAGAAGACGAAGACAAATAAAGAATTCTTGGCCAGTCTGAAGGGATGAAAAAGCAAGGTTACGAACCTTGTAAGGAAAACCCCGCACAAGGCGGGGGTTTGGAATCGAGATCTAAAACAGGCGGGCGATGGTGAGGCCCACCATCATAGTTGCGGCGGTGAACAAGGCCACCGCGATGATCTTGCCCAGAAGCCAAGTCATTTTTTGCCCTCCGTAGATTTTGATAAACTTATAGTACCATATTGGGGTCTGAAAGTCAATGGAATATTCTTGTAAATTGTGGTCCCTCGCTACGCTCGGGATCTTCGGGCCAACGGCCCATGACTTGACAAATAGGTGATTTTGTAGTATATTACGGGTTATCGATTCCCTCAGCTGTGACAGCATTTTCAAGGAGGAAACGATGGCAACTTTCAAAGTGGCAGGCTGGGACATCGAGCGTCGGCCGACCGTGACCTTCAAGGTCCGCGAGGTTGTCACAACCGAGACTGGAGCGAAGCTCCAGACACGGTTCGTGACGGTGGTCGCCACCCTTCAAAACGGGCCTCAGGGCTACGGCCTGTACGGGCGTCATCCCGGCTCTGGCCGGACGCTGATGTTGGTGGCGGTTTACAAGTCACCCTCCGTCGTCAAGGCGGAGGAAAAGGCGCGCCAGAAGAAGGCTGCCCCCCATGGGGGTGGCGGCCGCCGCCGCTAGCCATTGGGCAAAAAAAAGAACCCCTCTCAATTGAGAGGGGTTTTCGTTAGTGTGAGCCACCTTGTAGGGCAGCCATTTGGGCATAGACGCCTTTTTGAGTTAGGAGCTCTTCGTGACTGCCTTGCTCGATAATGCGGCCATGCTGCATGACGATAATACGGTCAGCAATGTCCCAAACCGTGCTTAGGTTGTGGGCGATGACGATGACGGTTTTTCCGGCCAGAAGGCCACTTTTGAGGTTTTTCTGGATTTCATGTTCGGTGATTTTGTCGACGCTGCTGGTAGCTTCATCAAGAATGAAGAAGGGGCGATCAGCCAGAATGGCACGAGCTAGGGCAAGGCGCTGTTTTTGACCGCCAGAAAGATGGACGCCACGTTCACCAACCTTAGAAGAGTAACCTCCTTTGAGGCTCACGATATAGTCGTGGATGCCAGCGAGGTGGGCAGCGGTTTCGATCTCTTCTTGAGTAGCAGTGGGGCGAGAGAGGCTGATATTTTCACCCATAGTGAGAAAATCCCAGAGGACAACGTCGTGGCCTTGAGGTACATAGGCAAATTGAGACAAGAGGGCGTTTGGATTCCATTCATTGATCGTGTGTCCGCCGATGAGGATTTGCCCTGCATTGGCCAGCCAGAGGCCGGTAATGAGGCGGCGGAGAGTGGTTTTACCCGCTCCGGAGGTGCCGACAACGCCGACAACTTCGCCGGCAGCAATATTTAGATTAATGCCATGGAGGCCACCGTTATTTTTGCTGTTGCTGGAGGGATAGGTGAACTGGAGATCCTCAATTGAGATGGTTGGGGTAACATCTTGGAACTGTTCACCGAGACTACTATCAATCTGGGGTGTCGTAGCGAGGACGCGCATAAGGCGATCGACGCTTTCGACGGCTTCCTGGAACTGTTCAAAGAGACGGGCAAAGCGCCAGTATGAATGAAAGATCTTTTCGGCACGGGTTTGAAGAAAGATAAACTCAGGGATGGTGAGGGTACCGCTTTGCATTTGGAGGGCCCAGATGACCCAATTGAGGGTACGGGAGGCCTTGATGATGGCGATACGGGGACGATTGTAACCGTAGATGCCGATTTGGCTTTCAATACCGGCCTGGTGCTTGATGTCATAGAGAATAGTCCGGAGGCGATCGACGTAGTGGTCGACTTGACCATAGCTTTTGATGGTTTCAACGGCGGCGGATTCGGTCGATTGATTAAAGAGGATCCACTCGTCTTCGTAATCGTCGTGCCGTTTGCGACGAGGCCAAGTGCGTTTGACGAAGTTGCTCAGAGAAAGATACATGAAGATGACTAAAGAAAGAATCATATTAATCAAAACAAAAGGGCTTCTGACAAGCAAGATAACGGCATCGATGAGACTCTGAACGAGAGTGGGAACGAATTCCCAAAGACATAAGCTAAAGATCTCTTGCGTCTTGTCGACGCCACGCTGGACTTTGCCGACTTCGGCGCCGGAGTTGGTCGCTTGGTGCCAAGCCATATGAAGATTAAGAAGTTTACTGAAGGCAATTTCCTTGAGGTGGATATAGACGGGGTTGCTCAGGTTCATGATGATGACCCAGTCGAGCTTGTTATCAAGCCAAATGTGGACAGCACTCATGACGAGAATGGCAACAAACAAGCCAATCCAGTGAGCAAGAGTAGCTTGCCTTAAGGCAAAGCTGACGATCAGACTAGGGAAAAGCGAGTCAGCGGCTTGAAGACCCTCGTAAAGGCCAAGAATGGCGAAGAAACCAAGAATGGTGGGGTGAAAAGGTTTAGTAAGATGGTAGAGACTAATTATGGTTTTGTTTAAGCGAGTGATTTGACGATGAAGACGACGGAAATGAATGGCGGTTTTGACGACAATTGATCCCCGGGGATGGTTTGAGAAAGTCACATTTCCTCCTATGAATAATTTGTTAAAGAGCTAATACCGAAAACGCTGCGGATTGTGCCGCAGCGTTTGATCAAGAGGAAAAGAATGTTTTTAGGTTTCCCGGTCAAAAGCCGCGACAAAAAGATGAACTGTTAAGGCACCGAGTTTTAATCGGTTGAAGGGGCAGAGAGGGTTGCTAATTTTAGTAGTCATGTTCTTAATCCTATATTAAACTTTCAAAAATGTCAAATTATTGATGTTACAATACTTAGTTGTCATGTTAGAGACTAGATGGAAGCGACTCGAGCGCCAAAATACAAAAGGTTGGTGGCAGAAGCTATGGATTGAGTGGATTGAGGAATTCGGAACGTTTTTGGTTGTATTTAGTAACTATCTTAAACAAAGAATAAGTGGATACTTTGGTAGTTTTGAAGCAGGTAAGGGAGTCTTGGTGGGAGGGATGTATCGACAACGGGGGAAATATGCAGGAATATTTGTTCATGTCGGGATGGTGATGTTGGTTTTTTTTGGGTTGACACTGGGACCGGCGATTTTGTCGGGGAGTGATGCAACGCAAAAGCAATGGACACAGAGAGTATTTGGGGAAAGTGCGACAGAAGTGGCCTCGTTGCCTCTGGGAAATGATGAAGAGAGTCGTGGCGTGGGAGGAGTAATCCTTGGAACAAATATTGGAATCAATACGCAAACAGAGGAAAGTAATAAGCCAAGGTCAGAGGTGGTAGATTATGAAGTTCAAACGGGAGACACCTTGAGTTCTATTGCAGAAAAGTTCGGAGTGAGTACGGATACGATCAGATGGGAAAATGAAGATAAAGTGGTGTCGGTTAACAGTATTAAGCCGGGCCAGACGTTGAAGATCCCTCCGATAACGGGAGTGGTGCATATGGTTAAAAGTGGGGAGACGATATATTCGATTGCTAAGAAATATGACACTGATGCGCAGTCAATGGTGGATTTTCCGTTCAATATCTTTACCAATGATGAGACCTTTGCTTTGGCGATAGGGCAAACTCTTTATGTTCCTGACGGAGTAAAGACAGAGGTGACGTGGTCACCAGCGAGCAGTATTGCGAGAGTCCTGACACCAGATGCAGGAGCGGTCTCGGCGACAGGAACGTGGATTTGGCCAGCGGCGGGACGGATTACTCAGCCCTGGAGACCGTGGCATACGGCGATTGATATCGCAAACAAGGCGGGAGGGTCGATTTTGGCGGCTGATTCGGGACGAGTAGTGGTGGCAGGTTGGCCGGATAATTTTGGATATGGAAACAGAGTAGTGATCGATCATGGGAATGGATTTAGGACGCTGTATGCTCATTTGAGTAAGTTTAATGTGGTGGCAGGTCAATCGGTAAAGAGAGGGGATGTCTTGGGGGCGATGGGATCGACCGGTCGGTCAACTGGGACGCATCTACACTTCGAGATCCGGCAGACGGGAGTGGGGCTTAATCCATTGAGTTTCTTGAAGTAGAGAATATTTTCAGACTCATAGCATTTGAGGATAATCAATGCTAAAATAGGACAAATGATAGACTATGCGGAAATACAAGTGAAGGCGGGAGATGGAGGAAACGGGATGGTTCATTTCTTGAGATCACGACATCAACCAAAAGGAGGACCTGACGGCGGTGATGGAGGGGATGGTGGATCAATATATGTAGAGACGGACCGAAATTTGAACACTTTGATCAATTTTCGCTACAAAAAAGAATTTGAGGCAGAGAGCGGCAAACCGGGAGGAATAAACAAGATGACGGGGAGAGGCGGGTTGGATGTGATTTTAAAAGTGCCGGTAGGAACGTTAGTTAAATATCAAGATAGGCGGGGAGAGAATCATATTTTGGATCTTAATGAAGAAGGACTAAGAATAATGGTGGTGCAGGCAGGTAGAGGTGGACGAGGAAACTGGCGATTTAGAAGTGCATCAAATCAGACGCCAATGGAGTTTGAGGAAGGGACACGGGGAGAAGAGAGAGAATTGATTTTAGAGTTGAAACTATTAGCTGAGGTAGGATTGATAGGGCTGCCGAATGCGGGGAAAAGCACCCTTCTTAGTGTATTAACTCGGGCAAATCCGGTGATCGCCGATTACCCCTTCACGACTTTGGTGCCAAACCTGGGAGTATTAGAGGTGGGAGGAAGAAAAGAGAGGAAAGGGATTGTTGTTGCCGATATTCCTGGATTGATTGAAGGGGCAAGTCATGGTAGGGGTTTGGGAGATGAGTTTCTGCGCCACATTGAGAGGACGAGAGTTTTGGTCCATGTTCTGGAAGGTAGGGAACCTGCCGCATTGTGGGAGAGTTATCAGATAGTCAGCAAAGAGATGGAGGAATACGACAAGAAGCTATTAAAGAAAAAAGAGATAGTGGTGTTAAGTAAAATCGATGTGTTGGGAGAAGGAGAGGTGGAGCAAATAGTCGGGTATTTGGCGGACAAGGGAGTGGATATTCTGCCTGTTTCGGCAGCAACAGGAAAAGGGATTGAGGAGTTGAAGAAGATGTTACTCAAGAAAGTATAAAATGACCCCCTGTGAGAGGGGGTCGAGATATATCACCAGGCGTCTGGCATGCCAAGAGGCGAGTGCGCGGTTGGTTCCGGGCGGATCCAGGTAATTGGTTTGGCAGGAATGAGATAGGCCGGGATATGACCATCTGAAGTAATCAGATGGAGATACACGATCTGTTCGGGGTCGATTGAGTCGAGAATCAACTGGTTTTCCCGAGTGTATTCCAAAGCCAACTCGAGAATGGATTGAATACTTTGTGTACCATTGGCATCAAGTCCGGTGACAAGAATGTTGCCGTCCGTGTAAGTGACCTTGGGTTTAATGCCAACCACGAAATGAAGGGTGGGATACTCCCGTTTCGCTAACTCAGTATCGAGTTCATAACCATATTTTTTGGCAAACTGGCTGGCGGCCCACTTTGCGTTGATGCTCAGCGAGGTGCCACTAATCATCAGAGTATTATTGGACTGAGTGACTTTGATTCCAGCGTAACGAGCAACTTTGATCATTATTTCTCCGTTTCTGAATGTGCTTTGACGACGAGGACGCGATACGAGCCGAGAATCCGCTGGAGCTTGGAGTGGATCTCCCAACCATCGTCTGCGGCGGTCTTGCGCAAGGCAACGAGGGCGAGATGTGGTTCGGCTTCACCGTTAGTGCTGAGAAAATATTCACCTGTGGTGGCGTCAAAGACAACTTTGACGCGGGGCAGCGATGTTTTGGACAAGTTTTCTCCTTGTGTAGATGTCGATCCTATAAGTATATACAACCCTTAACAAATGTGCAAGGGTTAGAGTACAATTGCTTTATGGCTGAGATTACGGCAGAGAAAAAAGGAAAATGGTTGAAGGAACTATCTGAACTATTAGCGATTTCGTCGCTATCAGCGGATGAAGAATATGCTCCCCAGATGGAAGAGGCGGCGTTGTGGTTGATAAACAAACTGAAAGGGATGGGCTTTGAAGCGAAGGTGATGGAAAATGAACGGCCGGTGGTCTATGCGGAGAGACTTGATGCAGGAGACCTCTCGCCAACGGTCTTGATCTATGGCCATTACGACGTCCAGTCGCCGGAACCGTTAGGGGAGTGGAGCAGCGAACCGTTTAAGCCAGAGATTCGAGCAGGAAATATCTACGGTAGAGGGACGGCGGATGACAAGGGACAGCTATACACCTGGATTGCGGCGGTCGAGGCGCTATTGGAAAAGAAGGGGAGATTGCCGGTGAATATAAAGTTTCTGATTGAGGGAGCGGAAGAAATAGGATCGAAAGGGTTAAGTGAGTTTGTAGCGGATAACAAGACGCTTTTGAAAAGTGACATTTGTGTTTTGTCGGATAATCATTCGTTGTCAGAAAACCAACCGGTGATTACATATGGCTTACGAGGGCTGGCCTATATGGAAGTCCATGTGAAGACATTGTCTTTTGACGTTCACAGTGGGACGTATGGAGGAAATGTCTTAAATGCAGCCAATGTCTTAGCGGAGATAATTGCCAAACTGAAAGATAAAGATGGGCGAATATTGGTGTCAGGCTTTTATGATGAAGTGAGGGAGGTGTCAGTTCAGGAGAGAAAGCAATTAGAGAAGTTTCCTTTTACTGAAAAAGAGGTAATGAGTGAGACAGGAGCCACAATAGCAGTGGGGGAAGAAGGGATGAGTGTCCAGATGAGAGCGGGGGCAAGGCCGACATTGGATGTAAACGGAATTTGGAGTGGGTATACTGGGGTCGGGCCAAAGACGGCGATACCAGCAGAAGCGCATGCCAAAATCAGTATGAGGTTAGTACCAAACCAAACGAGTAAGGATATTGCGGAGAAGTTTACTGGATATATCAAGTCGCTGACTCCGGAAGGAGCAACTATTGAGGTGATATCGCTTCATGGAGCGGAGCCGCTGTTGCTTAATAAAGATAGTCGGTATTTCAAGGCGGCAGAGGAGGCGTTTGAGAAAGTGTTTGGTAACAAGCCACTTTATGAACTGGCTGGCGGGAGTATCGGGATAACGGTTGATTTCAAGAAAATACTAGGGATTGATAGTGTGATGATGGGGTATGGATTGCCTGATGATGGATTGCATAGCCCGAACGAGAAGTTGAGTTTGAGTATGTGGGAGAAGGGAATCAGGACGAATATTGAGTTTCTGGAGAGATTACATTAGATTTTTGGTTTGGGTGGGTGGAGACTTTCTGCTCTTTTCAGGGCACGGCAAATTGGGCAATATATCGGGACAGGAATGCCTTTTTGGGTATAGAAAGTCTGTTCGCTCCCCATACGGGGATCTGCGACTTGTGAGAAGACAAATTCGTTATCGCAGTTCTTGCAGATAAGGGTTAGATCTGACATAAGGATATTTTACACGAGAACCCCGCCGGTTGGCGGGGGAGTGAAACTAGTTATCGACTTTGAGTTGCAGATTAAAGCGAAAGACAGTCCCAGGGAGAAGATGTTGGCTTAAGCGAAAGTGTTGGCGGCTGAGAGGGAGAATTATTTGGTGTTTGGGACGGGTGCCAACAGAATTAAAGGCTGAACTCTCTAGAGTAAGACGACGATATATTCGTCTAATGGAGTGAGCATACGAGTGGTAGCGGGGGATGGCTTCGTAACTGGAGTGATGGGAGCGGATGAGGAGGTCGGAGTCGGTAAGCCTACTTAAGTCAAAGTTAAGCGGGGGGGACGGCTCAAAGGGGAGAACCCAGTTGGTGAAGGTGAAGATGAGGGGTGAGTTAATAGGTAAGTCGTTAAGAAAAGAAAGGTTGGGGTTGAGTTGAGTAGGGGTGAGATGGAGAATGGCTTTGACTAGAGTGATGGGGAATTTGTCATCGATGAAGGTGAAGCGAAAGCCGGAGAAATTAAAGACGCGGATGGCTTGCTTTCTTTCCAGAGTAAAGACGTGTTTGAGAATCAAGGTGCGTTTCCTTTCGGGAGAGTTTTGTTGAGATGTGGACCCGCCGGGAGTCGAACCCGGAATCTACCCATGCGAAGGGTATGGTATACCGTTTAACTACGGGCCCGCGTAAAACGCGGCAAGCCAAAACGCGGCAAGCCAGAGATAGTTTGCCACACTGATGGAAGAAACAGACAGAAACCAGCCAAGAGGAGGTGGTGAAAAAAAGGATTAAAAGGGATCGTAAGTATAGGCGATTGTCAGGATGAAAAAAGCTTTGTGGCGGCCTTCGGCTGGAGTATAGGTAGAAGTAAGGGCGGTGATCTGGAAGTTGTTGTAGGTGCGACTCATCAGCTCTGACCAGGTTTGGGCTTGAACTTCGACCTTGAAAGGAGTGGTATCAGAGAAGACTTTGATGCTTGACAGAGGAAGATTGGACATGGGAGGTCTCCTTAAGAACATGAATGGAAAGGTGCGTAGGGGGATAAGAGCTTAATTTTCACTATTGGTGGTTATAATAACATGGTAAAATGTAGCTTGGCTTGCCACGTTTTACGCGGGCCCGTAGCTCACTTGGCTAGAGCGCCACTATGGCATAGTGGAGGTAATCGGTTCGATCCCGATCGGGTCCACAAGAAAGAATAGAAGAAGAGGGGGATTGGTGGTAGGATGTTGAATATGGCGGATGAGATTTCGGAAGGGGTGAAAATTGATGGAGTACGGCAAGTCGAAAGCAAATGGGTGTTTGATAGGTTTGGCGAGTTATTTCCCCTGAGGATGAAGGACCCAGAAAGTCAGGAGGAAGAAAGAAGTTGTGAACTGAGTCGAAAGTTGTATGAGTTTTTGTATGACAAAGTACTAATCCCAGGACTACCGGTCAAAAGAATGAAGGAGGATATTGGTGAGATAGCAAAATGGATGATACAGGAGAGTAAGGAGGGTAGGGTTGGTAAAAGGAAGGTGAAATTCGGTGGTCAGATATTAGTAGCAAGCTACATAGTGGCAGCAGCAGATGCTGTTTTAGAGGATGAGGAATTGGGTGACTTGAGAGATCAAATGGTGGTATTGCGAGAAGAGGCAGATCAAATCTCAAACACTCTTTGGGATGAAGATAGCTTTGATCAGAAAATTTACAATTCACTGGTCAAACGTTTGATTGTATTGAGGAAAGAAGTATCAGACAGAAAGGGAGAGGTGCCTGGGGGAGGGAAAATAAGGGGGTTGGAACTTTGGGGATTAACCGAGGATGAGATAAGGAGACTTTATAGTACGTATGAGATGATAATGAATGAAAGCTGTGTAAATAAAGATGTTAGTGATACAGTGATGTTACCAGGGGGAGAAGTAGTTGATTTAGTTGATCATATAGATTTTGTTCCTGAAAATGTACTGTTGGTAGGCGGAATGGTTGTTGTGGGTCGTGCTGACTCCGATAGAAGATATATACAAATATCCCCTATGGCTAAAGTCTTCTTGGCTGGTTTGAGTCAGGATGCCGTTGAGACATTTAAATATCTTTATAGAGATTATTTCATACATGAAATTGGACATTTAGACTGGAATTATGTCTTGACTGATGAACAAAAAGATCAAATACTACAAGCGGCCGTACTTGACGAACAAACGAATGATGGGTATTTACCATCCTTTGCTTATCCCGAGAGATATTTACTAAAACTCCTTGAAGAACAACAGCAGCAGGAGATATACACGATGTCTATGGAAATATACAAGAGCTATGGGAAGCTGGGACAGTATAAGAAATTCTTTAGGAATACAATGCGAGTGTTAGACGAAATACATAATCCAAAAATCAAATAATGGAAGAATATAGAGTAAAAAAAGATAACAGAGAATGGAGGATCCAATACCAGAATGGAAATTGGGTTGTTGTTGGAGAGAATGGTCTAGAGTTGAAACGAGTGTTAGAGACGGTAAAAGAAGGTGTGGAAGTGAGAACAGTTGTAGCTGGAGATGGGGTCATAGGGCATGGAGTTAAACTAGTAACGGATGTAAATGATCTAGAGTATTTTGTAGGATTGAGGGCTGTGTTATTTGAGAACGGTTATAGAATTGAAGCCTAAGGTATGGATGAGACGATTGAGACTAGACCGACAGAGCGAGAGGTTGAGAACCGTGATAGGTTGTGGGTGTATAAGTTGTTGAAACAACCTAGTAGACCGGCTGACTTTGAAGGACAAACTAATAGGAAAATGAATGTTGAGAAGGTGCTTTGGACAACTTTTGCATTAAGAGCAAAGCAGGGGGTATCTCACAAAGCTGATGAGCAAGTCCAGACCATGGCTGAAAAGATGTTGAGAAGACAAGAATTTCCTGACAGTGCTCTCCATACGGCAAGAACTTGGGAAGATATTGAGGGGAAGTGGCAGATTCTTGCTAAGACTAGTGAGATTGCTCCAATTGATGGGGTTAGGATACTGGGACCAGAGGGATTTGATATGACTGCTATGGAGATGGAGGAGTTTCGAAAAAAGATGATGGTGATGGTAGAGGAGATGGTGCCGAGTGATATAGAGAAGGAAGATGTAGTTTCAGAGATAGTGGTTATACCGACTCGCTGGTACAGCCAGTCTCGCAAAAGTGTATATGGGGGCCATTCAGAAATTAAACAGAAAAGAGTCCTTCTGTATTTACCTACTGTGAGTCGAATGAGGGAGGTATCTGGAGACAAGACTGATATATTATTGGCAGCGTATGAAAGAACATTTCGGCACGAAATGGCTCATCTTATTTGGGCTCAGTTGTCACCAGAAGAACAAGGCGATGTTATTTCGGCTCTTGAGAAAGATGAAAGTGATACGAGAATTGATGTGACTCGTGATTATGCAACGGGAGAGTTGGAGACCTTGGATGTAGTGTTAAAAAACGGAGAAAAATTTGCGGAAGCAATGGCGGCCTATTTTGTTTATCCGGCATTTCGGGCGAAATTTCATGAAACAAGCGTGATATTCAATCGATGGTTTGAAAAGTAACTACCTTATAAGAGCCCTAAAGGATTTACGACTTGCTCATCCTTACCTTCGATAATATGTATTATCGAAATGATGTCCTGCGCTTCCTCTTATAACTGCGCCGATAATAATCTTACTATCGTCTGGTTATGAGATTGACTTATCACTACTATGAAGTATAATTTGCGTATTCGAACATTTATATCTTAAAAAGGAGAAACTTAAATGGGTTTGTGGAATGCGTGGAAGAATAAGCGAGCCAAGCCGAAGATGGCGATGGTTTGGGATGTGATTCAATCTATCTTTCTGACGATCATCTGTGTTGACTTGCTGTTGAACCTACTTTTGGGCGAGAGTCCGATGGAAGCATTGTACTTGGCTGGTGGATCGATCGCGTTGATTGCTGTCTTCCAAGTGATGACCTGGTTTTTCGATACGGCTGAAGATGCAGCCTTTGAGTTGCTGGTGATTGGTTTGACGTTGATTGCGGCAGTTGGGGTAATTTTACTACCGTCGTTATCGGCGGTACCCGTACTTCTGGTCCTGCTCGTTGGTTTCGGCCTCCTTTGGATGGTTGAGAACCACCAATTGGGTGTCTTTAGGGGAGTTCGGATTGGTTTGGTCACTGGTCTTTCCATGCTCATGTCGGCTCTTAAGCCAGTTGGCGCCAAGATCGGTCAGATTGCCGGTGACGCGGCGGCTAGTCTTGAGGCGCGGATGAATGAAGAACCCGATGCGTCGGCGACTATACCGGTGGCCAGGGCGGCGACGCCACGGATCCCAACCGAGGCACCCCGGGAGCGGTCACAGACGCGGCAGGAATAGCTTTTCGTCTCTAACGGGACTTTCAGCCCTCTTTGTTTTTAGACAAAGAGGGCATTTTGTATACGAAAACCGCCCCTCGATGAGGGGCGGTGATCTTTTGTTGCGCTAGCTGGTGGTCTGTTTCTTGGCCGGAGCCGGAGCAGTCTTGGCGAGCTTGTCGTTCGCCTTGTTGAACAGTGCCTCGACGGCACTAATCGTCTGCTTCCAATTCATGAGCGTGCCGTGGAGGCTCACATGGGTGATGCCGCCGAAGGCGCCGATCAGAACGATTGTTCCCAGACTCCGCCATTCAAAGGGGAGCAGGTTGACAATCAGGCCCAGGCTGGCCAGCGCCATGATGGGCGTGGCCGTGGCGTGAAGCTCACGCCGCTGATTCGGGTCAGATTCGAGCCGGACCAGGCCGTAGAGGACGGCGCCCCGAAGGGCGAAATCCCCCAAAACCAGCAGGTAGGAAGTTCCGGCGAGCTGTGCGCCCCAGCTGGGGATTTGCGCCCCAAACAGATGGAGAGCGAACAGCAGGGTGACCTTGGCAGCCTGGATGGCTGTCAAAATCAGAATCACGCCTTCCAGAACGTCGAGGACGGTCTGGGTGAGAGTATGATTCTTGACCAGAACAACCTTGGCTTTAGCGCTGTTAAAGAGATCCATGTTTCCTCCAATATTATAATGTGGAAACGATGGGTCCTATAGTACCATAAGAAGGGGGGCTTGTCAAGATCTGTAATTGCTTACACATCACAGTCTTGATATACTATCGGCAACTTGGTTCTTTGAAAGGATAGAGAAATGGGAAGGGTTAATTTACAACAGGCGTTAAAGGAGCCGTATGAGCTCCAGGACTTAATTCAGGCGGTGGTCAGTGGTGTAGTGCTGACTATTGCCGCGATCTTTTTGTGGTTACCGGAACTTCGTTTCGAGAACTACCTTCTGCTGGTCTTGGTCCAGCTGTTTTTGGCCACGCCGGTCAAGGTGGGTCTTTACTTTAGTGAGCAGAATAGTCACCCGGCGGAAATAGGATTGTATGTTGTTGAGCTGTGGGCAGTGTTGGGTGCTTCCTGGCTACCAGATATGCAGATATTGGGAATTGGGGGAGCAGTGCTCCCGCTGGTGATGATCTTGATGGCCTTGGCATCTTTGTTTTACACTTTGCTGATGGCTCGGATTTTGGAAAAGTAGTTTCTATTGGGGTGGCTTAAGCCACCCCAATTTGTATCTATATGATATAGTATGGGGTAGTACATTCACTTTTTGCGGAGGTATTGATGAAAAGGCGATCCTGGACTTTCGTAGCTATTTTTGTCTGGACGATTGTGGCAGTTGAGTTGTTCTGGTTAATTCAGGAGACAAACAAAATCGAGAAGTACCAAACAGCGACGCTGGTTGGGTTGCCGGAGTTAGAATATCTGGAACCGGTTGACCCTGCTATTGAAGTAAACGCTGCAGCGCAGTTGCTGTCGGTGGTTGATTATCTTTCCTTAGAGGGTTACGTTTTACCTGAGGGAACGCGGATTGTGGTTGGGTTTGATCGTGAACTAATCATGCGGGCGACAGAGAGATTGTCAACTTCAGGACGTTCTGAAAACGCTTGGAGTAATGAGGAGATTCGCGGTCTAACTCTTTCAGGACAGGAGCCCGGTCAGGTAGTGATTATTATTGACGGGACAGAAGGTTGGTATCAACTGGATGCTGCTTGGCGGACAAAAATACTCACCCATGAACTGATTCATGCGTCACAACGACATCTAAGTTGCGGCAATATGGCGGCGCCTGGCTACATGATTGAAGGCGAAGCATATCTACTTCAGGATTTGGTGAATAGTCAGTTGGAGGGGTCTTTCCCCAAAAAACAGACGACCTGGAGGGAATTGTTAGAGACCTCTCAGTATCAGGATTGGATTCTCAATCTAAAGACTTGGGAAAAGCCGTTAATTGAGGAAATGTCTACAGGTAGAGTGTCTGGTGACGGAGTCCCTACAGCGGAGGCTTTTGCAGTCTTTTTGCTACTTGAAGCGCCGAGTGTAGAGGCTAGTAGTCTGGAAGTTTTCCATCTCTATTGGCGAAGTCTCTGTGCAGGGGAGGCATCACCGGTGGCCTTTGAAAAAGCCTTTGGCTGGACTGAGGCGGAAGCGTTTGTTCAGTACAACAAATGGTTAGAAGAAGGGAACTAATAATGGGGGCAGCAATGCCCCCATTTTGCTATTCCAGACTGAAGATCGTGTTGCTAAAACGCTAACCGTTAATAATTTTTCGATAGAAAATCTATCTTCAGGTGGTTTGTACTGATTGGTCTGGAAGAGAAAGTTGATAGGACATTACTAATTTTTTTGCGAAATAGTCTAAATGAAGACGACAAATGAAAGGGGAGTGGTGAGGCCCTTGATTTGTGTGGAACAAAAGGACGTGAACAGTCTAGGGTCATTACTTGGCTCACTACGGGTTTGAGATGAGTTGCATGTCAAAAAAGGGCCATTTATGAAAAAGAAGATACATCAGGAGGATGAAAACGGTTAGGATAGACTTTGTGGAGATCTAGCTTTGTGGGAATCTATGCGGAAAACTAATTTGTGATGGACCGAGCCTACGGAGGAGGTGTTTGTTATATATTTGTTGATTATTTCCGAAGGTGTTGTACTGTAGACCTGTCTGGAGTGAAAAGAATTTTGAGATATTCTGATCTAGATTGATTTGCTGAACCCGGGAAGTGATATATCTGTGCCTAGGACGGTGAAGTGTGGACGTCATAGTGTTGATGTGGGTCGGTTATTGGATTTAGCAGCAGATGAGCGGGATAAGGTTTGCGCGTAAGGAGTCTGGTTTTTTCTTTACTCGGAAATCTAGACAATTTTTGACTGTAATGGACCATTTAGCACTCGGGTGATTGTTTTGATAGGAAAAAGAGCTGGGCAAAATAATCGATGAGAGCGCTAAATACGTAGAGCGAGGGTAATGACTATCAAGTTTGGATGATGAAGGGGATATTAGAGAGGGTTCAGGGATGTGGGCCTGTCTTCAAGGTTGCCTGATATGGTTTGTTGTTAAGTTGTTTTCGATAGATATTTGGGATCTAGGATATACCCTTAAGTTGCTGCGTGTCAGGATAGAGGGGTGTAGAAAGGGACTACAATGTCGAGGAGTCAGAGCGAGGAGATATACCCAAGTAATTTGAGTATAGGAAGGAGGAGAAGTAAGGGAAGGTAACTTAGAGAAAGAGGGCTGTCTTGGGAGGTGTAATCCGATACGTCAATTGACTGATATATTTTGTTCGTAAGTTGTCATGACTGAGTATCGACTGCTTATTGTTTTATATAATCTTCGAATTGTCAGATACAGACGAATATTGCTGATTGTTTGGGCATGGAGGAAGTGAGAAAAGAAGTGGTAAAATCAAGTTTATGTTGAAAAGGAAGATATACGATCCGAAGGCGATCGAGTCAAAATGGAGAAAACTATGGGAGGAGCTTAGTCTTTACAAGACGTCAGATGGGCAAGAGAGGCCTTCTACCTATGTACTTGGTATGTTTCCATACCCATCGGGAGAAGGGCTCCATGTAGGGCATTTGAGAGTCTTTGCGGCTGTAGATGTTATGTCGCGTTATCTGAGAATGAGGGGGAAAAAAGTACTGATGCCAATGGGGTGGGACTCGTTTGGGTTGCCAGCAGAGAATGCGGCGATAAAGAGAAAGACGAATCCAATGGATATGGTCCCCAAGAATGAAGCCAATTTCAAACGCCAGTTTGAATTGGTGGGAGTGTCTTACGATTGGGACAGATGCTTTAGTACGACTGATCCCAAATATTACAAGTGGACGCAGTGGCTGTTCTTACAGCTGTATTCACTAAAGAACGATAAAGGAGAGAGATTGATATATAGAAAAGAAACTCCAATTAACTGGTGCCCCTTTTGTAAGACTGGTTTGGCTAATGAGGAAGTCCTTTCTGATGGAACCCACGAACGGTGTGGAGCTAAAGTCGAGCAGAAACTGATGCCGCAGTGGATGATGCGGATTACTGATTATGCTGATCGACTTTTGAATGATTTGATGTACTATGAATGGGTAGACGAAGATGGAAACGAGCGAAAGGGATTGGATTGGCCGAAAGGAATTTTGGAGATGCAAAAGAACTGGATCGGGAAGGATAGGGGACTTGAGATATTTTTTGAGTTGAGCAATGGTCAGAGGTTACCAGTTTGGACGAAGTTCTACGAGACCATTTTCGGAGCCACTTTCTTAGTGGTGGCACCAGAATTAGTCAAGGAGTGGACGGAATCGGGGCTAGAACTGTCTGGTGAAGTGATGGATTACGTGACTGCTTCTTTGAGCAGAACTACACAGGGCCGTCTTGAAGGAGCTAAAGACAAGACTGGTGTTGATACTGGATTGACGGTTAAGAATCCAACCACTGGAGAAGATGTGCCGGTTTGGGTGGCGGATTATGTCTTGGCTAACGTCGGGAGTGGAGCGGTGATGGGAGTGCCGTCTCACGATGAACGAGACTTTGATTTTGCCAAGAAATACAGTTTGAAGATGAAGCAGGTAGTCAAATATGAAGATCGGGAGATAAATGAGGCAGTGTCTAGGGGGACCAGGAGTCATGAAGAAGATGGAATCCTGATTAATTCAGGAGAGTTTGACGGCCTACCGGCTTGGGGGGAAGGTAAAAAGAAAATAGCAGAATGGCTGGTTGGTCAGAAGTGGGCCACAGAAAAGACCAACTATCATCTTCGAGATTGGATCTTTTCTCGTCAGCGTTACTGGGGAGAGCCGTTTCCATTGATCTACTGTAGTAAGTGTGGTGATGAGAATGGAGTGGTGCTGGTACCAGAAGACCAATTGCCAGTGACACTGCCTTACCTGGAGCAATACGAGCCTTCAGGGACGGGAGAATCGCCTTTGGTAGCGGCTAGCGAATGGGTAGAGGTAAATTGTCCCAAGTGTGGTGAAAAAGCCAGGCGGGAAACAGACACAATGCCTAACTGGGCAGGATCGTGTTGGTACTTTCTATATTTTGCCTTAAATGGAGCGGAAATGAGAACAGCGGGAGAAAAAAGTGGAGATCTGAAGAAACAATGGGAAGAGATCTTTCGCCCCAAATTAGAGAATTGGTTGCCGGTTAACTGGTACTTGGGGGGGGCGGAACATGCAGTGTTACATCTTTTGTACGCTAGGTTTTGGACCAAGGCTTTTTATGATTTGGAATTAATTACTTTTGAGGAGCCATTCCTTAGACTTAGAGATAGAGGAACAATTTTGGCCGATGACGGACGGAAGATGAGTAAGTCGTGGGGAAACGTGGTCAATCCTGATGATATGGTAGCGCGTTTTGGAGCTGATGCCTTGCGAGTTTACGAAATGTTTATGGGTCCCTGGGGGCAGGCGATAGCTTGGGATACCCGATCGTTGGTGGGGTGCTATCGATTCATGGAAAAGATCTACAAATTGTCTTTTGAAAATGTGACGGGGACAAGTGAGTTGAAACTGGCGGCTGCCCTGAACAAGCTGGTTAAAAAAGTAGGCGAGGATATAACGACGCAGAAATTTAATACCTCGATTGCTGGGATGATGGAATTTGCCAATGCCTGGAGTAAATCACAGTTAAGTCAGGATGACTTGAAGCGGTTTTTGAAGATTCTCGCCCCTTTTGCCCCCTTTATTACCGAAGAGATCTGGAGCAATCTAGGTGAGAAGACCTCGATCCATTTTAGTGCTTGGCCAGAGGCGGTTGAAGTTGAAGATGAGACCGTGAAGATGGTTGTCCAAGTAAATGGACGAACCCGAGAAGTGTTTGAAATGGACAAAGATGGGTCGAGGATAGAGACAGAGGTTTTAGAGAAGGTGAGGGGGAATGAGAAAGTCAACAAATGGCTTAAGGGTGGGGAGAAAACGGTTTTTGTACCGGGAAGGCTGGTTAATTTTGTTTCTAGAGAGATTCCTAGTTGACAGGAAGGTGGTGGGATGGGAAAGATAGAGGGGATGGAAGAGATGATAGAAAAGATCAAAACGGTGGTAGGTAAAGAGAAGATGATGATGATTGTTGGAGTAATGGGGAGTATTTTGTTGATTGGAGGAGGATTATGGTGGTGGGAGAATCGGACGCCGGTAAAAGTGGAGATAATTTCAGAGGATAGAAATGGGAAAGATCCTTTGGTCAGCTCAGGACAAGTCTGGGTGGATGTTCAGGGAGCAGTTGAGAAGGCAGGAGTTTATCAATTGGAAGGTGAGGCTAGGGTAAAAGATGCCTTGTTGGCAGCAGGGGGCTTAAGTAGTAGCGCAGACAGAAGCTTCGTTGCCAGATATGTAAACCTGGCTCAGAAAGTCGCTGATGGAGTGAAAATATACATTCCCAAAGAGGGAGAAGGGGGAGGACAGGTAGCCGGAACAAGCATAAGTGTTGGTAGTCAAGTAATCGGAGGTAGAGTAAACATCAATACATCCAGTCAGGCTCAACTGGAGAGATTGACGGGAATCGGCGAAAGTCGAGCCAAAGCGATCATTGGAGGGAGGCCATACGGGAGTATTGACGAATTGCTTAGCAAAAAGATACTAACCAAGGCAGTCTTTGAGAAGATCAAGGAGGAGATCTGGTGAAAGATATGAGGGTGGGAGTGATATTACTGCTTTTGGCTTTGCGGTTAATGGTCAATTTTGGTTTGGTTTCGCGGTGTAAACCAAATGATCTAGTTAGGATTGCGGGAATAGTTGAGAAAGTATATCGCAATAAAACAAAGAGTATATTACTGATCGGCAATTTTCGGGTAGTTTGGGAGGGGAAAGAGCGAATTTTGGTGGGGGAGCAAGTTTCCCTGGTTGGCAAATGTAGCAGGGGAGTGATAGAAATCTTGCGGGGTGAGATTAGCTTGATAGAGCCAAGGATAGAGGAAAGATCCATGGAAGTGATGAAAAAGGCGTGGCTAGTCAGGCAGGTAGAAAGTTTTCGAGAAAAGCTGTTAATAGCCACAGCAAAACAGCTACCTGAGCCGGAAAATGGACTATTAGCAGGGATCTTGTTGGGATATAAGGGGTCTTTGGGCAAGGGTTTTACCAATGCGTTAATTGAGTCGGGAACGATTCATGTTGCGGTGGCGTCGGGATACAACGTGAGTGTGGTGGGATTGGCGGTGTTGTATCTCAGTAACTTTTTCTTAAGACGAAGAGAGGCAACCGTTTTGGTGATCTTGGCGATAGTATTCTATGTATTGTTAGCAGGAGGAGAGCCACCGGTTGTGAGGGCGGCGATAATGGGGAGTGTGATGCTCCTCACCAAGGTAAAGGGAAGACAAATAGAGGGAGGAGAGTTGCTTTTGATGGCGTGCTTGATAATGCTACAGGTACGGCCATCTCTACTTGAGGAAGTAAGTTTTCAGTTGTCAGTAACGGCAACGCTGGGAATGATTTATGTCAGCCCGTTTCTAGAGAAGATGCTTGATAGATTCAAGAACAGTTTGGTATCGTTTGTATTACAAACAGAGTTGGTACCGACGGTGTCGGCGACATTGATGACAGCGCCGCTAATTGCCTGGCATTTTGGACGAATCAACTTGATGGGGATCATCAGCAATCTGTTTGTTTTGCCGTTAATTACTCCAGTGATGGTATTAGGAACGCTTCAGATATTGCTCAATTTAGTTTGGGAGCCGCTTGGGAATCTAGTGGCACCGATAAGCTTTAGCCTGCTTCATTTGATGGTGGTCTTGATTGGGTGGTTTGGAAAAGGGTAGGCCCCGGATTGGGGCCTAAGTTTAGTTGGTGTACTGGAGGAGTTCAAAGACGTCTTCGTCGAGTTCATCGAGACAAAAGTGGGGATGGGTTGTCTGACGACGACGTAGGTCACTACGGAGGACGGTTTGATCAAGGGCGATACACAACTCACAAGTGCTACTGCCTCCGCATGGGCATTCGTGCAAACCGAGTTTGACGAGGATCGCCGCGGTCGATTTAACGTCCTTGGCGATGAGAAGGTCGAGAATGCGGTGAAAAAGCCGGATGTCGAGCATGTGCTTCCAGGTGCGAAGGCCGTGGAGGAAGGTGTCGATGTCGCGGTGCTTGGAATGAAGGACGCCATCCCGAATAGCGAGAGCGAGCATTTGCGGGCGATTGCCAAAGTCGAGGGTGACGTATTGACCAAAGCAGTTGGCCCGGTAGATGTTTTCAGTCAGATTGGGGATGACGCTGACGATGAAGCGGGTGAGGCCGGTGTCGTTTTGTAACCAGTCTTCGTAGTACATATCCACTCCTTTACGAGTTTCGCAGTTTGGAATTTTTACTTAACTGCGCATTTATCCGTGCTCACGTGCCCCTGTCAAGCATGGGGTCGCTGTGCGCGGTAAATGCTACAGTCTCGTTTTTTCTTGATATGCGAAACAGGTATCTTTTAGAATGTGCGTTGAGTGAATTATATATAGTTATGGGTTCTGAGTCAAGTGAGGGAAGAGGGGTTAGACTAGATGTATGAAGAAATGGATAGCGATTGTTTTCGGGTTGAGTGTTTTCTGGTTGGTGAAACAGTGGCCGTCAGAGCGATTGAAGGTGGTTTTCTGTGATGTGGGGCAGGGGGATGCTTTGTTGGTGATCTGGAAACAGGTACAGATAGTGATCGACGGCGGGCCAACCGAGGAGGGGGTGCTTTCGTGTTTGGGCAGAAACATGCCTTTTTGGGATAGAGAGATTGAGTTGGTGGTCAGTACTCATCCAGATCAAGATCATATTGGGGGGTTACCAGATATTTTGGAAAGATACACAGTAGGCAGGGTACTTAGTAACGGAATGGAAGGTCTGGGAGATGATTACAGAAGGTTCAAGCGACTAGTTGACGATGAGTATCATCCAAAGACAGGAGAGAGAATAAAAGTGGGAGAGTTGGAATTCAAAGTTTTGTGGCCCAGGGAGGGATACGAAGGAGAAACTAACGAGCGAGGGATTGTTCTGGAATTAAGTTATGGTCGGTTTAATGCTCTATTTATGGCGGATATTAGCGAGAAACAAGAAGAAGAGATGTTGGGAGAGCTGGAAGACATTGAAGTACTAAAGGTGGCGCATCATGGATCAAAGTATTCGAGTAGTGAAGAGTTTTTGAAATCGGTAAGGCCGGAATTGGCGATAATTGAGGTGGGGAAAGATAACCGTTACGGACATCCGACGAGAGAGGTGTTGGACAGGCTTGGAGTGCTGGGAATAAGAGTGTTGAGGACTGATATTGATAGAGAGGTGGTGGTAGTCAGTGATGGGAAGAAGTGGTGGGTCGAAGGTATGAAGTAAGAAGCGGTGCCTGGTGGCACCGCTTACGAGACTAGTAAAAGAAGGGATAGTCGCTGTAATAGCGACCGGGTGGTTTGTCCTGATCTTCGGCGTTTTGGGGAAGATCAAGGGTGTTGATGAAGGCTTTCCAGGTCGATGAGAGGTCGACCGGTGTGTCGTCGTTGTCCCAATCTTCCTGTGAAGGAGGGAGAACACTCTCAGATTCAAGCTCCGTCTGTTTTTGGATATAGTTGAGGGTGAAAAGAACAAGGGGGGTGAAGATGAGGGCGAGCAGAACAAACTTGATTTTCTTGATCCAATCAAGGTTGGACCAATGCGCCAGCCAGTACTCTAAATGATCTTGGGTAGGTAGGGGTACGTCTTTGGCCTTGATCTCACAGATTTTGGCGAGACTATGTTGATAGGCTATCTTTAACAAAGTGCACCTCCAGAATTTTGGTTACTATAAGATGACAGTGAACAAAAGTCAAGTCATTGAGTAGTAGGAATCTCTTTGGGAAGACTAGTGAAGACTATCTCAGAGGTTTGAGCATTGACTTGGACGATTATGTCAGGGACTCCGGCATTGGCGTCAAATTTGTAGCTTAATTGCCAGAGGTTGACCGGGGTATTTAGGGAAGGATTGCTGCTGAAGGAACGAAGATATTTGGCGTTGACGGAAACAGGATTCTTGCCGCTGCTGGCAACGGTAACTACTTGGTCAAGAGCGAGTTTGTGAGTGGCTTCGATATCCAGGCCGAGAGTATTCTGATTGTGATATTCAATTAGGTCGGGGATGTTGTTGTCGGGAGTGACATTAGCAGAAGAGAAGAGTTGGGCGGGTGAACCCATTTCGTATTGAATGAAGAAATACGATTTGAGACTGGGGGCACGACGGAACCAGTATTTAAAAACGGGTTTACTGGCGAGAAGATTGTCACTGGTAACCATCAAGAGCTGGGCGGTATCAGCTTCTTGTTTGGCTAAGTCAAGAATCGAGGAGAGATTGCTAAAGGCACTCATTGAGGCAGAGGGAGTGGCAGAGGGAGCGGCGGAGGTGGTAGAGACGGGGGTGATCTCTGGGGTAGGAGTGATTTCGGGGACAGTACGTTGCGCTTCGATCGACTCGAGAGTGGAGAGTTGTTGATTTAGTTTACGATTTTGGGTGTAGAAAAAAGTGCTGGCGGCAATGCCTGTGAAGGCAAGAAGACTCAGAATGAAGATGACAATGCCAGAGGCTGATTTAGATTGGGGAAGAGAGGCCGGGACGAGTTGAGGGGTAGGGGGAGTGACGAGAGAAGGTCTGGTGCTTGGTATGGGTGAAGGTGGGGGTGAGGATGTAGGTGTAGAAGAAGGCCTCTCAAGAGAAGGTAGATTAGGGAGAGGGGGAAGTGAAGTAGGCGTTTTGACGGTGGAGTAATCTTCGGGCATGACAGGGTCGGTGATGTGAGTTGTCGGACTGGTATCCTGATCGGTGGGCATTAAAATTAGTGTAACAAATTTGGGGTTTGCAAGTGTTAATTATAAGTAAATAACAAGGAGAGACCTTGTAAAATGATGTTATGAATGGAGGGTTATTCGAGGATATTAAGCCTGAGGTCAAGAAGCTTTACCGCAAGGGGGTTTTGGAGGAAGCGGATTTAGAAAATTGTGTGGCAGTAGTGGGGAGTAGAAAGATGACTAGTTATGGAAAGACGGTTTTGGAAAAAATTATTCCGTCTCTTTGTGACGTCGGAATAACGATTGTTTCGGGGTTTATGTATGGGGTGGATCAAGAGGCGCATAAGATAGCGCTTTCCTGTGGTGGGAAGACGGTGGCTGTTTTGGGCTGGGGGATTGATTGGAAGGTCCCTTTTGAAGATCAAAAATTGTATTCAGAAATACAGAAAAAGGGCTTGATTATAAGTGAGTATGAAGGGGCTGCCAAGTATGGATGTTTCCGCAGCGAAATAGGATTGTAGCGAGGATGAGCAAGGTAACAATTGTGATTGAGGCGGCGGAGAAATCCGGAAGTTTGATTACGGCGGATTTGGCACTCAAATTTGGCAAGAAGTTGTTTGCGGTGCCGGGACCAATTACCTCCAAGGTTTGTGTTGGGACAAACAATTTAATCAAAGAAGGGCAGGCGCAGATGCTGACAAGCGCGAATGACATTTTAGAAGCACTAGAACTTAGAAGGTTGAAGGTAGAGGGTAGAAAAAACGGTGGATCACGCTCTACGCTCTACAAGCTACTGTCTATTGAGGCACTAACTATGGATGAGATGGCGATGAAATTGAAGAAATCAGTCGGAGAGGTAAGCGTGGAGTTGTCGATGTTGCAACTAAGAGGGGAAGTGACAGAAAGAGACGGAAAGTTTTACGTGACTTAAGTTTTTTTCAGTGTTCTAAATATTTACTACAAAAAACGGCATGTTCTTCGTCCAGCGACTCGGCCAGCCTCTAACTCGATTAGAAAAATCCTTCGTTTGACTCAGGAACCGGCTTTTCTTAATCTGCGTAATGTTTTTGTTTGTAAACATCTAGAACCCATACGCGAAAGTCGTAGTAAGATCAATCCATGATTGTTAAGGTAAACTCGGTGGCACATATCGGACTTAACAGTGTTCTTGTCGAAGTTGAGGTCGATGTTGCGACTCAAGGATTTCCGGGATTTAATATTGTTGGACTTCCGAGTAAAGCGGTTGAGGAAGCCAGGGAGAGGGTCAGAACGGCGATTACCAACTCGGATTTTTCTTTCCCACAGAAAAAGATTACGGTGAATTTGGCGCCAGCAGATTTAGCCAAGGATGGTAGTTGTTATGATTTGCCGATTGCGGTGGGGATTTTGCTGGCATCGGAGCAAGTCAAGCGGGTGGATGAGAAAGCAATTTTTTATGGCGAGTTGTCACTGGATGGACATCTACGTCACGTCCGAGGGGTGTTATTGGTAGGAATTTTGGCACAGAAAGAGAGTTTTGGAGATGTTTTCGTCCCGAAGGAATCTGCTCAGGAGGCAGCGGTGGTTGAAGGAGTGACAGTACTACCGGTTGCTAGCTTAACGGACCTAGTAAGACATTTGAATGAGGAAAAGTTAATTGAGGTGCTAAAAACAATTCCGATTGAGCGGCTTGTTAGTAATCACGAGATTGAGTTTGATTTTGCTGATATTCTGGGTCAAGAACAGGCCAAAAGAGCGTGTATGATCGCGGCGGCAGGTGGACACAATATTTTGATGAGTGGACCCCCAGGATCGGGAAAAACGATGCTGGCAAGAGCACTGCCCGGAATTTTGCCCCCATTATCTTCCGAAGAAGCTTTGGAGGTGACAAGGATTTATTCGGCAACGGGACTGTTGGGGGCAGGTGAAGCAATAATAAGGGTGAGACCTTTCAGGTCGCCACACCACTCGACCTCTTTGGCGGGATTAATTGGAGGGGGCAGCAAACCCTTACCGGGAGAGGTGAGTCTGGCGCACTTAGGAGTGATGTTTTTGGATGAGATGGCAGAGTTTCCTCGGACAGTGATGGAGTCGCTTCGTCAACCAATGGAAGATGGGAAGGTTGTGGTAAGTCGGGCAGCAGGGAGGGTTGAGTATCCAGCGAACTTCATGTTAGTAGCAGCGGTGAACCCATGTCCGTGTGGGTATTTGAATCATCCCAAGAAAGAATGTGTTTGTACAATTAGGGAGATTGACAGATATAAACGGAGAATTTCAGGGCCAATTTTGGACCGAATTGATTTACATGTTCATGTGCCGGCAGTGGAGGTAGAAAAGTTGGCGGACGATAGAAGGTTGAATGTAGAAGGTAGAGAGAATAGTAGCCAGATTAGAGACAAAGTTAGAAATGCCAGGAAGATTCAAGAAAACAGATTCCAAGATTTGACAGGAATCTACACAAACTCACAGATGAGAAACAAATTGGTCACTAGGTACTGCGTGCTTGACGAAGAAGGCACCAGGCTAATGAGATTGGCAGTAGAGAAGTATGATCTGTCAGCAAGGTCATATTTTAGAGTTCTGAAGGTAGCACGGACTATCGCCGATTTGAACTCATCGGAATCTGTTAAATCGGAACATATTGCTGAAGCGTTGCAGTATCGAATGAGAGTATTTTGATTGGCAAGAGGGTATATAATGAGGGATATGCAGAAAACATTTTTGAACTACAGAATCATTGTTGAACCGGATGAAGAAACAGGAACTGGCAAACCTGGTTTTTATGCCTATTCTCCAACTTTGGGAGTTGCTGATGATGGAGATACTGTGGAAGAAGCAGTAGAAAATGTGACGCAAGCGATAAAAACGTATGTTGATAGTTTGATTGAAGATCGTCGACCTGTGCCTATCGATAGACCCGAAAGAGACATTATTACTTCTACTCAGATTGGGGTTGGAGGAAACTTTGCTGTAATCTAGAAATGTCGAAGCTGCCACAAATAAAACCAAGGGATGTTGAAAGAGTTTTGATTAAGAGAGGCTTTCTTCCGAGAAAAGGGAAGGGAAGTCATGTTGTGTTTACCCATAAAAATGGAAAAAGGACAGTAGTGCCTGTTCATAATAGGCCTGTTAGAACTGGGACTTTGCGGGCGATCTTGCGACAAGCAGAGATTTCGTTGAGTGATTTCTTGGTTGATCTGTAACTGAAAAGTATGCCGAAGAAAAACAACAAAACGACGGGAAAGAAAGGAGAAGAAATAGCAAGAGGGTTACTTGAGAAAAAGGGTTATAATATTATTGAGACTAATTGGGGAAACCGATTTGGGGAGATAGACATAATTGCGAAAGATGGTGATGTGTTTGTGTTTGTGGAAGTGAAGACGAAAGTGGGGGCAGGTTTTGGCAGTCCGGAGGAGATGGTGAATTGGAGAAAACTAAACCAAGTCCAGCGAATGGCAAATATGTATTTCAAAGCGGTAAATAACCTAAAGAGAATTGACGTAGTGGCGGTGGTGTTAGATGAAAAAGGGAAAACGGTAAGGATCGACCATTATGAGGCAGTATATTAAGACTAGTTTGCCTGTGTAATTTTCAATTTGATATTGATTGAAAATTGGTGCTTAATTGCCATACCGCACGCTGGCGCCTTCGTTGAAGAGTTTGCGCACCTGGGCGGCAGAGAGGGCGTAGTTGTAGATGCGCACGTCGTCGATCTGGCCAGCAAAATGCTCATTGGCCGCAGCGCCGGAATATTTTCCTATAAATGAAGTGTTTGATACGTTTCCAATACTACCAGCATTAGTTAGAGTTTGACTTGATCCATCGACTGTGACCAAGAAGTTGCTGGCGGTTGTTACCCCGTTGCCATTATATGCTATTGCAACATGGTGCCATGTGTTGGAAGAGGGAAGAGGAACTTTCCATGTCTTTCCCCAGGTATCACCCCCAAATCCAAGATTATAACTAGTGTCTGTTGAATATATAAGATGAAACGGAGAAGAATTGGATTTTAAGTTTACTATTCTGCCATATACTGTAGGAGAAGCAGCTGACTTAAACCACGAAGAGACAGAAAATGGTTTGTCCGTGGGTGCATAGTTGGTCCCCGTTGTTGAGATATCCACATAATCATCCGTTCCGTCAAAGCTCAAACTCGCCCCATATTTTCCTGTTGCCCCGCTGCCCCAGGCAGTGGAGGAGGTTTGGCAGGTGCCGACAGTGTCTTCACCCGAAGCGCCGATGGTGATGGTGCCGTGGTTGCCATTCCCACTCGCGTCATTAGCCACCGTCCCCTGGCACTCGTCCAGCTTCCACCAGCCCACCGGCGCGCCGCGATTGTAATCGTAGGCCACCTGCGCCGCCGTGCGGGCGTAGTTGTAGATGCGGACGTCGTCTATAGAACCGTTAAAAAATGAGGCATTAGTACTACGTAACAAGCTACCAACAGAAGCCAGTGTTAACGTGGGCAGAGTTCCGCTACCCAAAGTTGAATTTACGCTTAACGTTTCAAGTTTACCGTTCAGATAAATATTTGCTGCGGTATTGCCATTTCTAGTTACCAAAACATGGTGCCAGACACCTGTGGAGAGAGTAGTGCTACCATCGTACTGGTTATAATTAGTCCCATCATTATCACGAAGTTCTATTTTTCCGGCATTTATATAAAACCAGAGAAAACCTAAACTAGCATTACGACCTTCTGAATAAATCGTTTGACTACCAGTGGTGTTGGTCAATTTTATCCAAGCTGAAATAGTATATTGAGTTTGATTGTATATGGAAGGCGTTGTAATATTCACATAATCATTACTCCCATCAAAACTTAACCCCGCTCCGTATTTACCAGTAGCCCAGGTGGGGTCGTCGGAGGCGGAGGAGGAGGTAGCGCCTAAAGTGCCGGTATTGCTGTTGCCAGAAGTGTCGTTAGTAGATTGGCCCGTTTTTTCGTCCATATTCCAGTAGGCCACTGGTGCGTTGCCGGCGCCGTCACTTAAATCCGCGGCTTCGGCGTTGGCGGTGGTGCCAAAATTGAGCGCCGCATTGGCATTCATGTCGACGGCGATTTGGTCAGCGGTGAGGGCGGAGCTATACATTTTGACGTCGTCGATATAGCCAGTGAAGGCGGTATTGGTGGAAACTACATCACCGGTATCATATTCACCAATAGTAAAGTCGCTGGCCTTGTCCTCTAACCCCAAGAAGGAAGTATTGGCCGCGTTTTGAGCGGTATATTTGCCACCAACGTAGAGTTTGAGGTCGCCGGCGGCGCCAGCTGTGCCGCCGTTAAAGGTGAAAGAAACGTGATACCAGGTGTTGACGGCTACCTGGTCAATGGCCTGGCTGGCGGTGATGGCTTGGCTGGCGGATTCATCATAGATCTGGACCTCAAAGTTGCCGGTGGTATCGGCGTCGTCGTTTTCGACGTAGAGTTTGTAATCGGCAAGATTTCCGGTATCGTCCCATTTGGCAATGATGGCATCTTGTTCCCCAGAGCCGGGCATAGTAGTGACATAGACCCAGGCGGAGCCGGAGAAGGTTTCGCTACTGTTAAAATCAACCACACTGTCGTTGGCGGTGGCGATAGTTACGACTTCGCCGGCGGCGTCAAAGCTTAAACAGCCGTTAATTTTGCAGCTTGCTTTAGTCAGCCAACTGGCACTGGTAACGGTGCCGTTTTGGTTGCCAACGGTGTCATTGGCGGTACTGCCTTGTTGTTCATCAAATTTGTAGTAGATAACCTGGGAGCCTTCTGGCGAGCCGCCCACTGGATGCCCGGCATTCATGTCTTCCATTATTTGCCCGGCCGTGCGGGCGTAGTTGTAGATGCGCATGTCGTCGATTAAACCTGAAAACCATTCCTGACTACCGTTATAGGAACCAATAAATTCTGTGTTTGCATCGTTGGGCACCGTGCCTGTCCAGTTTGTTTTACTGTACACGCGAGTCCCATTAATGTAGAAATAAATGGAATCGGTGCTGGAGTCAAATGTTGCGGCTACGTGTTGCCATTGATTAACAGTAAGCGTACCCGTGCCTCCAGTAAACGCTGATGTCCACAAGGTTAGAACGCCATTGAAGTTGTAAAATCCAAAGCCGCTTTCTCCATAGATGGCATCATACCCACCGCTGACGGTGTTTGGTTTGATCCATGCAGAAATGGTCAGCATACCAGAGGTGTTATCTGTATCTCCGATGTTTACCTCTGCACTTGTTCCATTGAAAGAAAGGGCTTTGCCAAATTTTCCATTTATCCAGGTTGGATCGGTAATCGTCCCAGTATTGCTATTTCCACTATCATCTGCAGCAGAGGTGCCTGTCCCCTCATCAAGGTTCCAACGGCCAATTGGCCCGGGCGCCCAGGAGTAGAGCTGGCGGACTTCGGCGGCGGACAGGGCGCGATTGTAGATGCGGGTTTCGTCGAGCGTGCCGTCAAAATAGTTAGTAGATTGGTTACCGAATAATAGTGAAGCAGTTCCGCTGGCATAAACTCCGCCAGTATGAGCAAAAGATCCAACCTCACTGCCATTGAGGAACATTTTGACGGTGGTGCCGTCGTAGGTGACGGTAGCCAACTGCCAGACGTTGGCGCTAACTACGTTGCTGACGGTGAGCTGGTCAAATTTGCCGCTAGCACTGGTGCCGTCACTGGAAAGGGCAAAATAATAATCATTAGAGTCGAGTCTGATGATGTACGACCTATTGTCACCTGTAGTAGTGTATTTGCTGATAATAGGGCCGGTTTGGGTGACGTTGTCAGGTTTGAACCAGACGGAGGTGGTGAAGGCTGTGCTGATTAATTCTGTGTCTCCGATGCTGACGTAGTCACTGTCTCCGTCTAGGGAGATGCCATTACCAAATTTACCTGCAGCTGCAGCGGCAGTGCCGTTCCAAGTGCCACTGTTGCTATTGCCTGAAGAATCCGCGGCGGTACTGGAAGATTCGTCGAGTTTCCAGTACCCCACCAAGCCATTGCTTAAAAATCCCGGTGAGCCGCCGACGGTGTTGGTGCTGCCCAGCACCGCCTGGGCGCCCTGATCGTAATCCAGTTTTACCTGCGCTGCCGTGCGGGCGTAGGGATAAATTTTGGGTTCGTCGATGAAGCCTGTAAACGACGAAGCTGCTCCTGTGACCTTTCCCACACTAAATGTACTTAAATTAACGCTCGTTATGTTGCATGCAGTTGAATTTTGCAGCTGACCATTAACATAAAGATACAAGTTTGTTCTATCGTACACCATCGTAGCGTAGTACCACTGGTTATTTGCTACTGCAGAATTACTTGAGACCCAACCACAACTAGCGGATCCTCTCATGTAGACTGATAATTTATTATCTGAGTTTGGATTTATTCTCATTTGAACAATGTCATTAGCAGCGTATGAACCAAAGACACCTCGATCAGTGGCGTTATCAATCGTCTTAAACCATGTGCTCATGGAGAACGACGTGCTTCCCCAATCGGAAAAAAGGGTTGGCAAGCCAGTATAATTTACGAAGTCATTGCTGCCGTCAAAACTCAAACACTTGCCGCTCACACAGCGGCCTGCTTCTACCCAGGTGGGGTCGTCGGAGGCGGAAGAAGAATCGGCGCCCAGGGTACCGTCATTATTATGGGTGGTTTGATCATTTATGATCTGCCCCTGGCCTTCGTCAAATTTCCAGTAGGCAACGGGACCGGGGGTGGTGGCTTCAGAACCGGTAGTGCCGATGACATAGGCGGATGCTTGGGTAGAAAAGGCGGTGGTTTGAAAACCGTTGGCGGCGTTGCCGTTGCCGTAATAGAGATAGATATCCTGGGCGCCAGCGGGGAAGGTGTCAAAGAGGACGTTAAAGGTGGTAGAAGCGCCGCAGCTAGTGACGGTGTAGGGCAAAAGTTCGCCACTGTATTTGGTAAAGCGAACGTCGCCGCAGTCGGTCTGGTAGCGGGTTGTGTCGGAGGCGTCATAAGCCGTAATGGCGATGTAGACGTTGGTTTCGGCAGCGGTATGAGAGCTGATGGGGATGACTTTTCTGTATTTCCAGTCACCGTTCCACCAGGCGGCTCCCACGGTTTTGGGGTTTTGGGCGATGAGGAGGGCGATGGGGAGGGTAATAGAGAGAAAGAGAAGACCAAGTTTTAACAGCAACCGAGATCTACGATTTATGAGATAAGATTTATGATTTAAGATTTTAGACATCAGATTTATGATTTACGAATAAAAGATTTTGATTTGGTGATTAAGCCCTGCAATAGCTGGTGAGCAATATTGGCCTGTCTCATTAACGTGGCAAATGATTGTGGGTTTAGATATCCAACATCTTTGGCAATAAACAGTTGATTTTTGACCTCGACAAGTGACCCCTGGGCTAGATAGTAAAACTGGACTTTTTCTTTGTATGTTTGTCTGCCGAATCCTTCAGCGATATTACTGCTAATTGATACGGCTGCGCGGCGGATCTGGTCGGTTAGTGAGTAAGTTTCTTCTTTGGGAAAAGACCTGGTCGCCTTGTATATGTCAAGAACTAGCTTATGTGCTTCTTGCCAGGATTTCAGATCGGTGAAGTCTTTGATTTTTGTGTTCATAAATCTTAATTCTTAAATCGTAAATCGTATTTGGTAGCGATGCTACCAAATGGCGGTCCAGTATATCTTCTCTGTTTTAAGAGAGGGGGTCAGGACTTCGATAGTGAAGCCGTCAGTGGTGATATTAGTTATGGCGGTGACGGTGAGATAACTTGGGGTCAAGGTAATGGAGGTAGGTACGGTCTCCCACTCTTGAGGAACAGTGACTTTGATTTTACCTGTGGGTAGGGTAATGGAGCCACGGAAGGTATCATTGCCTTTAATATGTCCTTGGTTGATGTTTAGGTTACCTTTAGTATCGATGGTAAGGTAGCCATTTAGGATTTCAATACCTTCTGTTAAAGAAGCAAGGGGAGAGGATTGAAGACGTAAGGGGCCGGCGAGGGTATGGATGTCGCCGTTGAGACCGTTGATTGTGAGAAGGCCACTGGTGAGGGAGCCGGTGATGCCAAGATCCTGAGTGAGAAGTTTGTCTGTGACCATCAACGACGAAACTGTGGCAGTTTCATCGTTGAGATTTAAGATATATGATTCAGGATTTACGAGTGCGGAGTCGGAGGCACTGAGGACAAGAGAGGTGAGGGAGTCGAGGTTTGTGGTCAACTCAGTTACCTTGGAACTTAAGGTGTCAATCTCTTGTTTGAGTGCAGCGGACTGTGAAGCATACTGATTGTCTTGAAGATCTTTAGCAAGGACTTGCTCATCGGAAGGTATAGTACCTTCTGTATCTGAATTGGCAGTTACTCCTGTTTGTCCTTGCTCATTGAGAGCAATCCCTGAGTAATAGGTGTTGTTGACAAATACCATCACCGTGGTTTGGCCAGGACTCCAGTCTTCCAGGGCCTTACCAATGACATAACCACTGACTGTTGCCTTCATCGCCTTACCTGCCTCGGTAGAAGTAGTCAAAAAATCACCGGCTTGGATTTCAGCCGAGGAGGTGGAGACTTTAACGGGAACACGTCCACTGAGAGCGACTGGCATGGGGTTGTCGGAGGAGTTAAGAGAGGCGCTCCCTGCTAAGGTAAAGTCGTGGTAGTTGTTGCTGACAATACCGACGACACTGCTGTCATACTCTCGACTACTCTTAACTAATCTCTTCACAATCTGTCCGTCTGTTTGGACGACATTCTCAGTTCCTAGCGTCACGACGTCTCCATAAGTGATATCATTCTCCACCGGATACATTTCGGCATAGTCTCCGGGGGTACCGGTACAGTCACCTACCTGGTAGACGGTGGCACCATTACGCGTCACCGATTCCCAACAAAGGGCAGTAGAGGTACCAAGGGTGGTGTTGTCACCAACGTACAGGGCACCGGTACTACTGACAGCAAACTTGGTGACACTGGAGGCAGAGGCTGTTAGCAAGTCCTCGGTCTCATCGTGGTTGAAGATGGCAAGGGCTTTGCCGTAAGTATCAACAGAGGCGCTACTGACTTCGAGCATACCAAGAGGTGAGGTGTCGCCGATGCCAGTACGACCACCGAAATAATTGAATGTACCCGTATCTGAAGCATAGAAAGAGAAAGGAGTGTTACTTTGAGTGCCAGAAGTCAGGTCACCAGCATAGAATCCATAAGTATTGGTGAAGGTGCCAGAGTTGGCCGAAATAACTGCGGCATAGTTATAGGCAGATGCCAATGTAGCTGATGAGCTCCAGGCGGTATCAGAGTAAACGCCATAAGAGGCGGCAGAAGATCCGGTTGTTCCTCCGGAAAGGGCTCCGTGTTGGGAATATACGCCATAGGTGGTGGTTAATGAACCTGTGTTATTCACATTACTTGCTTGTGCCCGTATAGCAGTATTGGCCGAGGAGTAGTTAGTTGATCCACCGCTGACTGTGGTGGCGGCTTTGAGAGCGATAGGGCTACCGGCGGTATTCGCCGTGGGAGTAAAAGTATTTTGGAAAGTGCCGCTGGTACCACCGGTGATGCCACTAACTGAGTATATAACTGCGAGTTTATTAGCAAAGGAGCTGGGTGTGACGGTTCCAATACCGACAGAACTATCACCAAGCATGGTAATCCCTGCCGTGTCATTATTGTTTGCCACTTGAAAGACAGTTTCGGCGGCATCAAGGTCAACGACTCCAGTACCAGAGGCTTTGGCACCAACTAGTTTAATAGCAGGAGTGGTATCGGTGGGAGCGGTTTGAACAGCACTGATCTCAAATGCTTGACCGTCAGCGTCAGCAAGAGAAGTAAGTCTAGTACCACCAACAGTGGAGGAGATGGGGCCAGCGTGGAAGAAGGCATCGGTGTTGACGAGGGTGGTGACACCGTGGGCGACGTCACCGTCCACTAAGGCGAAGGTTGAGTCGCTGCTGGCGGCCACATTGATCTCGAACTTGTAATCTGGGGTGGTGTCTGGACCAATACCTACGTTACCACTGGTATCTAAGACTAACCAGGGATTGGTTCCAGGAGTGGTGCCATCACCAATCTGGAAGGTGTCGTCATCATCTGCGCCCGCGTCTTCAACTACCCCCATCCAAAAGTCAGTATCGGTGGCTGTTTCGGTATCGAAAACGATGGATGGATCAGGCGCGGCAATCTGTAACTTTCCGGTTCCCGTTGAAGTGGTGAAATCCAAAATCACATCACCAGTTCCATAGGTTCTCAAGGTTAAGTCGTTGTTTTCAAACGTCTCTCCTGCTTCGATATACAACGGGGCATACGACTTTATGTAGGAAGCAGTCTGGTTAGTAAATTGCAAGTCATAGGCGATGGATACATCTCCTGCGGCGGTAAACTGATGGGGTAATGCACTAGTAATTTGGGATTGTGATACAGAAAAGACTGAAGAACCACCGTTCATCACGTTTAGAATATTTCCGATGGTCCCATTGCTCCCTACATCTAGCCGCAGAATGTCGCCGGTTGCGGTAGTGGCACTCCCAGGATTCCAGTAATACGAGGCAATATTGCCTGAGGAGAGGGCGGTTGAAGTAGATTCCAAATACATGCCATTTCCAGTGGAGATGCCATCAACCGAGAAATCTAACGCATTGCCAGTTGTGATGGTATCGGCGACTACGGAAAGTATTTTTCCGGAAGTTATTCCCGAACTGGCTCCGGTGAAGGTAAACAAAGTGTCGCCAACATCGGTGGAACCGTCAAAGGTAAAGTAGTTACTGGTGCCGTCGCCAAAAATGACGGCGGTAGCTGAAGTGGAATCGACGTCGAAAACGGCGTCTGGAGTGGTATCACCGATCCCGACTGACCCGGATCCTAAGACAGTAAGTGCTGCCGCGTCGTCGTTATTTGCCACCTGAAAGACAGTCTCTGCAGCATCAAGGTCAACTACTCCAGTTCCAGAGGCTTTGGCACCGACGAGTTTAATGGCGGGGGTGGTATCAGTAGGAGCAGTTTGGACTGCTCTTAGTTCCAGGGCTTGGCCATCAGCATCGGCAAGAGAAGTTAGTCTAGTACCACCAACGGTGGAGGAGATGGGGCCAGCGTGGAAGAAGGCGTCAGTATTGGCAAGCGTAGTAACTCCATGGGCGACGTCACCGTCGGTCATACTGAAAGTGGAGTCGGAACCTGAAGCACGGAAGAGTTCAAGGGTGGTGTCTGGGGTGGAGTCGGCACCGCCGATACTAAGATTACCGGAGTCAGCATTGCTGATCTGTGTGTTAACACCATTATCCGTGATGTTTGTTTCGTTGGTGGAAAAGCTATTGTAAGAAAGGATGTTATTGTTGGCATAACTGTTGACGATGTAGATACCTATATCCCCGGCATCGGTATAGCCCGTTATGACGTTATTGGAAATCAGATTGCTGTTGGCCGGATCAGCAGAAGCACCGGTTATGTACACGCCATACTGCCCGGCTTGGGTGGAGTATTGGAAAATGTTATTGCCGACCACTGCTACCTGCTTGGTGTTATTTAGATAAACGCCGTTGGTATGCGTTTTAAATTCATTACCGGAAATGGTGACATTGTTATTGGTATCAAAGCCTGTACCGCTGACATATACCCCATACGTCCCGTTGGAAAAAAAGGTGTTGCCGGTAATCGTCGCATCCTCGCCCCAACCGGTTGCGGAAATACCGGCGGTGGTGTTGCCGGTGATAATGTTGTTACTTACGTCGACGAAATCACCCGCGATGACGATACCATAATCGTTTGTGCGGATGATGTTATTGGCAATATTGGTATACGCCGAGGTGTTATCAGCCACAATGCCATAGCTATCTGACCCTTCGATGATACTGTTGGTGATCATGACGAAGGCTCCGCCGGGATTGATGTTTATCCCGTATCGATCACTATTTTTTAGGTAGAGTCCGTCAATCACGATGTAGTTGGAACCGTTGGGGAGATCGAGAAGATCATAGGCTTGTGCCGTCAAAAGCGTTCCGTCAATCTGAAAATCACGGAAACTATTGTAGTCGGTGGTCCCAGTCGTTATCACATCCCCCGGCGTCCCCCAGCTACCCCAAGCGGACGCGACAATTTTACTCCCTTTCCCCGCGCCCCGTATGGTGGTGTTGTTGTAATCCACCGTTATCGTTTCGGTACAGGTGTAAGTAGCTTCGGGGAGGTATATCTCTCCTCCACTAGCTCCCAGCGCATCAATGGCGGCATTGATGCCGGCACACGTCTGGGCATAGGTGGTGCCGTCGACGACGATGACTTTGTTAATTTTGGAAGCGGTAAGCGCCACAGAGGATCCCAGGATGACGTCTCCACCAACGGGGGTGATGGTGAGGTCGCCACTGGCAGTTAAGGTTGTCCCGGAGAGGTTTAATGTTCCTGCGATGTCGTGGGTACCGGTACCGTTGATGTCGAGTTCGCCAGAGAGAACTAAGTCGCCGTTGACATCAACGGAAAAAAGATCTGATCCGGCAGAGGTCTCGACGAGGAAGAGTTGGGTGGCGACGGTTTGAGTGGCATTACCTTGGACGACAAGTTGAATCTGGTCGTCATCACCATCGACACTAAGTTTGGCAGAGGAGACGGGGGTGGAAGCACCGACGATGACGTCGTTGGTGGTGGTAGTGAGATATGTATTGGTGGTGGAAGTAGTCCAGGGAGCACCAGCACCGCCAGTGACGTCAATCCAGGCGAGGGTACCAGAGGCGTTACTCGAAAGGACTTGGTTGGCAGAGGAGGCATCGGCAAGGGGAAGAGCGTAGACGACAGAAGCGGCTAAAGAGTCTGGAGCTTTGAAACCAGTGTAGGAGTCGCCATTGGCTTCGAGTTCTTGGGAGACAAAAGCACCGGTATTGCCGGTAGAAGTGCCGTAGGGGTTGAGATTAAGAAGGGAAGCAGAGACGTCCATCCAGAAAGGGGATTCGGCGGTAGTTCCTCCCATAGCGATATCGTCGGTGGTAGAGGTAACGTAGGTAGTGGTACCTCCATCGGTCCAGAGAGTGCCGGCACCAGCAGAGACGTCAATCCAAGAGAGAACGCCGGCGGCAGAGGAGGCGAGGACTTGGTTACTGGTAGTAGCGTCGGCAGAAGGGAGAGTGTAGACGACATTGGCGGCTAGCGAATCGGGACTTTTGAATCCAGTGTAGGAGTCACCGTTGGCTTCTAACTCTTCAAACCTTAATTCACCAGTATTACCGGCAGAAGTGCCATAGGGGTTAAGAGAGAGGGCGGAGGCGGACTCATCAAAGAAGAGGTTGCTTTCCGAGTCGGTGCCGCCAACGGCGAGATCGTCGGTGGTAGCGGTGAGGTAGGTGGTCGTTCCTCCGTCAGTCCAGAGTGATCCTCCAGCAGCAGCGACGTCAACCCAGGCGCTACCTGTATACATCATCAACTTGTTGTCATCAGAGTCCCAGGCAATGTAACCTTCTCCGGAAGAGGGAGAGGTAAAGGAAGTGGCTTGAGGGAGAATGATACCTTCGGGAGTGGTGGAATTATGGGTGGCAGCGGAGAGATTGAAAAGAAGGGTATCGCTTCCCACGACCTGGCCACTGCTGTTAAAGGTGATGAAGGCGGTGCCGTTGTCCTGAATGATGAAGTCTCCGGAACTGGAGAGGTTGAAGGTGGTGTTGGTGGTGCCGCTGTTGGTGAGCGTCAGGACCCCGGTGTTGCCTACCGCAAGCACATCCGTACCATCGGACTGTTCAATGACGAAGGTGCTTGCGGTTTGGGTAGAGTGTCCTTGGATTTGAAGTTGGATGACATCGGCGTTGCCGTCGATCAGAAGTTGGGCAGTTCCGGCAGTGGCAGAGCCCAAAGTCATTCGAGAAGTTGAGAGGATGTCGGACCCCCCGACAGCAAGAGTTAAGTCTCCGGTGGTGGTAAAGGTGGTGGTGGCGCCATTGAGGGCAATATTGGTGTCAGAGATGCTGACGTCTCCGGTGGAGGTCAGGGAACCAGAAACTGCGAGAGCACCGGCGACGGTTAAGGTGTTACCGGAGTCGTAAGTATCATCGGCGTTACTACGCAGGAAGGCGGTGGAGTCAAGACTGTCCAGCGTTGAGGCGTCGGTAGATTGGATACTGGAAACGCTCTTCCATGTGGGGGCACCGCTACCGTTGCTGGTCAGAACCTGGCTACTGGTGCCGGCAGCGGAGATCTGAAGACCGGTAGAGGTAGAGTAGGCAATACCTCCAGCGGCGAGAGTCAGGCCATCGAGGTAGTTTAGTTCCGTAGCAGTGGAGGTAAGAGTAGTACCACCGATACTAAGAGTGGTGATGTCGGCAGAACCAAAGTCTGCGGTATCGGCAGAGATACTGTCAAAAGCAACATTGCCATTAGTGATGAGGTCTCCATCGACGGTGAGATCACCACTGACATTGAGGTCATTATCAATATTCGTGGGGATATTGACTTCAAAGATTAGTTCCTCGACAGTATCGGTGGCTTGGAGGACGGAACCCTTTAATTTGTCTGTGATTTTGTTTTGAGTAAGAGGAGAGAGAGGGGATCCCGTAAAACGGGACAAGAAGGGGAGAGTGTTGTAGAGGGTTTCGTAGGCAATGGTGTCTCTAAAGGCTTTGACTCCCTTGAAGGAAACAAGAAGAGTAGCAAGGATCAAAGCGAGGGTGAGAAAGGAACGAAAGGAAGACTTGGATTTGTTGTCTATCCCTAACGGGATCCCACGGGGACCTTCGGCTTGCGGAATGTTGAGGGGGTCAGAGTCGATGACTTTCAGGGAGGGTTCAGTGAGCAGACTTGAGATTGGTTTGAGGGGGGTTTTAGGAAGAGCGAGTTGTTGGATTTGGATGGCATCGGCCAGGGCTTGTTGCTTGAGAAGTTGGCGGCGCTGTTTTTGGAGGGCGATTTTTTCGACATCGGCCTGGTGGAGGCGACGATGGCCTCCGGGAGTACGGAAAGAAGGGAGTTTGCCATTGTTAGTCCAGCGGCGGACGGTGGCCATGTTGACGTCCAGGATTTGCGCCGCTTGAGTAAGGGTGAGAGTTTGATTTTCGCTAGTTTGGGTATGTTTTTGGGCGGACATTTGGGCAGTTTTGTCTTTGGAGAAAAGTTGTATATAAAATTTAGATATTTTTTGAGGCTAAATGTACAACTTTATCTAGTATTAATTTATGAAGGATTTTGTGGGTGAAGTCAACAGGTAAAAGTGGGAATGGATTGATGACGCGAACACTGGAGGGAAGAATGGAGGAAGTGAAATATCTAGTGCAACTTTCGCACTTCTGATATTCCAAATACCTGTCACAAAAAACGACATGTTCCTCGTCCAGCGACTCGGCCAGTCTCTTACTCGACTAGAAAAATTCTTCACTTCGTTTCGAAACCGGCTTTTTCTGTCTGCGTAATGTTTTTGTTTACAGGTATCTAGAACTTAAATGCGAAATTTGTAAGTAGAAGAAAGAAGCGGAGTTAGGAAAGAGAAGCGTGAAAGTTGTACAGTTTTGAGGCTGAATGTACAAATTTGCAGTTGTTTCGGGTATGGCTTCGGTTTTGGAAATTATATGGAGGGTGTTGGGGTAGGATTCTCTGTCGAAGTGGGAGTGGGTGTCGCTTCGGGGAGAGGATTCTCTGGTGGAGCGGAAGTATCGGGAAGTTCTAGAGGGGGAGTGATGGGTCGTTTGGGAGGGGCTACTGGAGCGGTCAACTCCTCACCGGAGGGGGCTTCTGATTTTTTGCGTGACGCAAGTTGATCAAGAAGGGCCTTAACTAGTTCGTAGTCTTTTGAGTCCTTCTCAATTAGAGTGAGGAGAGTGTTTAGTTGTTCGATGGCTTGGTCGACTTGATTGGCTTCGCGGTAGCTAAGGCTCAGGTTGTAACGGATATTTGCGTGGTCTGGTTTGGTGAGGGCGGCCATTTCTAAGACCCGTACAGCGTCTTGGAAACGACCTTGGGTATATAGGAGGCCTCCAAGGGAAAGACGGGGGATAGGGTTGTAGGGATGGAGGGTGATGGCCTGCTGATAGGCGGTGTAGGCAAATTCGTCGGCACCCTTGGCAATGCGGGTAAGGGATTGGTAGATGTTAGCTAGGATTTCCCAGTTGCTGGCTCTTTGCGGATTCAAATTGACTGAGATCTTGGCTTGGTTGATGCCTTGGTCGATCAATTGGTTGAGGGATTTTTGTTCGTCTTCGCTCAACTGGCCTTTTTTGAAGAGATTGGCGGCTAGGTTGATGTTAACTTGAGAGAAGGTGAGGTGGTAGCGGTCGACATAGGGGCTTGCCTTAATCGCCTTTCTTAGCTCTTCAAAGACATACTGGGCATTGGGGCTGCTTAGGGCATTTTTGTAATGGTTTTCAGCGGCAAGGGCTGAACCGCCAAAGAAGACGAAGGCTGCCAAAGCGATAATAAGCGGAAGAGTGGTACCCAGGAGGACGATTTTGTTTTCTAGTTTCAAGTGTTTTTTGGCTGGTGAAGCTAGTCCAGTGAGAAGGAAGAGAATGACAAGGAGACTACTGGAGGTTGGGAAAAAGACAAGAGCCAAGAGAAGGAAGAGACAGGCTAAGTAGATCGAAGATCCCTGTGGGAGATTGTTTGAGGTAGTTCTTAAGACTTTGATCCAGTAGAGGAGGAAGATGATAATAAGGAGGACTCCAAGTAGTCCGGTTTCGGTAGCAATGGTGAAATATAGATTGCGGGAGGTGGCATGAAGGGTGTTCCATTGATCGGTGTTGTTGATGTCGAGGGGCTTGAAGCGGGCAAAGGCGCTGACGAAGTTGCCCGGGCCGCTGCCGAGGAAGGGCTTTTCTTTGATGCTGTCGACCATGATGACCCAGGAGTCCTTGAAGCCAAGAAGTTGGGGTGAGAGTGTTTTGCCCGGAAGAAGGCTGTTGACGGAGAAGAAACTGCCAATAGTGAGAAGAACTAGAGAAACAAGGAAGAAACCTTTGGTTGGGTTTTTGGGTTTGCTGGCTAATTGGCTAAGTAGAATGAGGAGGAGGGTAATGGTGAAAATAGTCTGGGCCAAAACACCGTCGAAAGTGGTGAAACTGGTGTTAAGAAAGGCAGGGAAGACGTTTAGTTTGGCAAAGACGCCGGTATGGGAAAGGGTGAAAATAAAGTTGACGAGGATTCCCGAGAGAATCAGGGTGGTAAGGACGGTCTGTCTAAGCTTTGCCGAAAGCTGGGTGAGGCTGAAGTAGAGGATGGTGCCGGCGATGACGAAGCTGGTGGTGCCGGGGAGGAAGAAAGCTTCCATCTTATTGGGAGTGCGGAGGAAGGTAACTACTATGTATATGAGGGCAAAAAAGAAAATAGGCAAGTCAAAGTGGCTTAAAGTGATCTCAAGCCTTCTGTTAATTAGGGTCTTGGCGATTTTGGAAGCGAGAATGAGGGTAAGGCCGATACCAAGAAGGGTCAGCTTGCCGGTAATATGCGAGTTGACAAAGGAGGGGAGGAAGATAAGAGGTAGGAGGAAGACGATGGCAAAAAGACTGATTAAGGAAAGGGTATCAAAGGCTTTGGTTTGTTGTTGGGCGGACATGGGGTTGATTGTGGCATTCTTAGGAAGTGAATACAAGGGTTTTTTTAGATATCTCTAAATTGGAGAAATTTGTTACATTGAAAGTAATGAAGAATTTCTTTTTCTTGGTTTTGATGTTTTTATTGATGATGGGATCTTCTGGACAAGTCCTGGCTCAGTCAATTGACTTGGGGGTAGCAATACCGGTAACTGTTACGGAGGGGGAAGTGCCACTTGGTAGTGTCATTTGTAACGCGGGAGACGAGTATGTTTTGTGTAACCAAGAGTTTCAGGTGGAGATGTTTGGAGTAGTCGTAGCGAGCCCGGCGGCGGCAATTGTAGCGACCAACATACCTAATTCGTTTTCAGTCATTACCTCTGGAAGGGCGGTGGTACGGGTGAATGCTTCCAGAGGAGCAATCGTTCAGGGAGATCTAGTTACTAGCTCAACAACGCCGGGAATCGGAGTGAAGGCGGTTAAGAACGGATTTGTCTTGGGGACGGCACTGGAAGGATGGGAGAGTGGTGATCCTAACCAAGTGGGGCAAATAGAGGTGTCGATAAAAGTGCATCCTAGTTTGAATTTACAGAGTATCGGAGAGAATCTATTTGAGACATTAAGAGAGGGTTTGAGTGTTCCGTTTTTGGATCCGTTGTCCGCATTACGTTACTTAGCGGCAGCGGTGATAGTGGTTGTGTCGTTTGTAGTTGGATTTATATACTTTGGTCGAGTAGCCAAAGCAGGAGTAGAGGCAATAGGGAGGAATCCGTTGGCGGGGGCGAGGATCCAAATGGCAGTGGTAGTACAAGTATTATTGACACTAGGAGTTGGGGCGATAGGACTGGGGCTGGCTTATTTGATTCTAGTACTTTAGAAGACTTAACTTCTCTTAAGATGAAGAGAGTGATCTGAGATATTGGAGAAATTGCCCTGGTGTGAGAATCATAAAATTCAATTGGCGTTTGATCGTTTCGATTTTGTAATGTTTAAGGTTATATGTAATCAGGAAATCTGCTTGACTTTGTGCAGCTCCAGCGATGATATGACTATCATTTGGATCATTTGTATATTGAGAAAACTCTTTCTTTATCTTATTTAGCGTTTGATCAGAAGTAATGACGGTAAATTGTTTAATTAGGGAATGTAATTTGGGGTGGCTTAGTTTAAGACGAGTGGCGACAATTGCTAATTCCTTTTGAGAATGATTTGAGATATATAAATCGAGTTGAGAGGTACGAGTCAGGAGATGGGCGGCGCCTGTAGTGGAGATGAGGGAGGAGATAATGACGTCTGAGTCAAGAAAGATTCTTGCTTTGAATTTCATAGTTGTTGGCGAACCCGAGAAAGGACAGTTTCAACTTTATTGATAGTCTTTAGATCTTGACGTTCTGCTCGGTAGAGATCTGTGTCCAGACCAGTGAAGATGAACGAGAGAGAACTTCGGGGGATACGATAGACCTTGCCCAGTTTCTTAGCAACGATTTCGCCACGATTGATTAGTTCATAGATGGTATTTTTGGACAACTGCAATAGCTGGGCAGCCTGTTCTGGTGTATAAGTTTGTGGTGTTTGATTAAACATAGATACTTTTTAACATGTTTGGTGGACTTTTGTCAAGAGGACGATGAGGAGGTAGAATGGTTGTTATGCAAATTGAGCCAAAGATAGAAAAGCTTAAGTCGGGGTTGACTCTAGTGTCAGTGCCGTTGCCGGGCGAGTCGGTGACTATCTTAACGATGATTCGAGCAGGGAGCAGGGATGAGACTCCTGAGCAATATGGAGTAGCCCACTTTCTAGAACACTTTGTATTTAAAGGTACCAAACGATATCCAAAGGTAAATGACACTACCAAAGTGATAGATGAGATAGGAGGGAAAATGAATGCGTTTACCTGGACGGACTTTACGGGTTATTGGGTTAAGGTGGGAGATAGTCAGTGGCGAACGGGACTATCAGTAGTATCACAAATGGTCTGTGAACCGCTGCTTCCGGAGAAAGAGTTAGAGAAAGAGAAAGGGACGATCATTGAAGAGATAAAGATGTATGAGGATACTTTCCCCAAAAAAGCCGTCGAAGAAATGGAGAAGATAATATTTCCTAATTCGGGTCTTGGGAGACCGACTTTAGGGAGCAGTGTATCGGTTTCGGCTATGAAAATTGAAGACTTGAAAACTTTTCGAGATCGCTGGTACTATCCGGAAAACATGGTAGTGGTGGTGGCAGGGAAGCTACCACAGGCAGGTGTCTTGCGGGCTTCAATTGAGGAAGAGTTTAGTTCAATCGACAAGAAAAAGGAGAAGTTTGATAGATTTGGGTATCACGAGATTTTCACGCAAGAGACGGCAAGGATAGTATTGAGTAACAAGAAAACTGAACAAGCTCACCTGGCTTTGGGGCTGCGAGGGATATCGGCGACTGATGATCGTAACTATTCTTTGTGGGTGCTGAACCAGATATTAGGAGAAAATATGAGTAGTAGGTTGTGGGATGAGATTCGAGAGAAACGAGGCTTGGCGTATTATGTCCGATCAGGATTCTACAGCCAGAGTGATAATGGAGTGGTATTTGTCAGGGCAGGAGTAAAACTTAAGAAAGTAGAAGAAGCAGTAAAGATCATTGTGGAGCAGCTGATGAAGTTGACGAAGAAAAAGGTAAGCAAGAAAGAGTTACTAATGGCTAAAGAAGGGATTAAGGGGGGATTAAAACTTGACTTGGAAGATAGTCAGGAGGTAGCAATGTTGATGGCTGATGACTGGGTGCTTAGAGGTGGGGAGGTGAGGAGTCCAGAGGAGCTGATTAAAGGTGTAGACAGGGTTGCTGAAGATGAGGTGATGGAGCTAGCACGAGAGCTGTTTACGCCTACAAAGATGAACTTGAGTATTGTAGGACCGTTTAGGGATGAGAAAAGGCTTCTAGCGATATTTGAGTAGCTTAGAGAAGAAGAGAGGTTTAGGTCAGAAGCCGTAGTTGGCCATAGAGGAGTTGCCGATGCGGATACGGGGGAGTTGAAAGCGTTGTTTGCGACAGAGAATGGAGCCGGGATTAGTAGTGAAGGCGGCTTGGTAGCCTAAATCTTGCAGGACGGTGATGGCGGTTTGACTAGAAAAGCCATAAGGATAGGCAAAGATCTTAGGATTATTGAAGGCTGCTTCGGCTAGCTGGGTATCAGCGGTGGTAATTTCCTTTTCGACGATGGCTTTCGTATTTTGCATGTTTTTGTGAGACCAAGTGTGGTTGGCGATGAGAGTAGTAGAAGGGAAGGAACGGGCTTGATTCCAGGAGATGTAGTTGGGATTCTCGGTCAGGCCAGTGGAGAGAAAGAGAGTGGCAGTAGCGCCAAACTCGTTGAGAATGGAAGTGGCGTAGGTAGCGAAATCGACATAGCCGTCATCAAAGGTAAGGAGAATTGATTTGGCTGGAACAGGAGTATTGGAGTTAAAGAAATTGACAAGTTCTTGCATCGAGGCAAAACGATAACCTTTGCTTGTGAGATATTGGAGTTGACTTCGGAAGATCTCCGGAGCAACAGCGAGATATTTGTGGTTGGCGGCCTCGGCTTGATCGAGTGGTTCAATGTGATGATACATCAGGGTGGGGAGTCTGGTGCAGGGGCCAGAGAAGGCGCTTATTTCATCAAAGGTAAGGGGGGGGGGGTTAGGGGTGGGAGTTGGCGGAGCTGGAGTAGGAGTTGGGACAATTTCCGTAGGAGTGGGTAGTAGGGGAGCCGGGGTACGAGATGGGAGAATAGAGCGAAGAGAAAAAAAGGCTAGTAGACTAAGGAAAAAAATGACGGGGATGGGAAGGTAACGACGCATAGAGTGTATTTTTTCAAAAGTATCTAAACTAAAGACAAAAGATCTTTGGGAGTACTTGTTTGTTTGGGTATTAATTTGAGGAAGTCACGGTCATATGTGACTAGAGTCGTGCCTGGTTTGATTTGACTAGCTATTAGACAGTCAGCATATTTGACACCTGTCTTAATGTACATTCTGCTTGCGAGTTGACTATCAGTTTTTTCGAGAATGGTAAGGTTACGAGTTAAATGGATGGTTTTTAAAATTGTAAAGATCTTTTTTGCCGGAACCTTGTAAAATGTTTTGAGGGTGTAGACGATTTCGAGAAGAGTAATGCTGGAGATGTATGGCTGTATTCTGCCAATTTCGATTTGTTCAAATATATGTAAACATTGGATGTATTGTTCGGGAGAATCCTGAAGTAGGTATCTTAGCCAAACATTGGTGTCTATAAGAATCTTAGGCACGGGAGTAATCGATATAGTCTCTGATATTATCTAGATCAATCTTTTTTAATGGTTTAAAAGCTTTAAGAGTTCCTGCAAGTTTGAGGACGGGGGACTCTTTCATTGGTTGAATGACGATGTTGCCCTGATCTGCCTTAATGATGGCTTTGCCGTGTTTTTTGAGTCCGATGGTCTTACGGATGCTGACAGGAATATGAAGCTGGAAATTGGGTGTAATGGTGGTATATGTAGTTAACATAATAAAGATGATAAGTCATTATGAATTGCATGTCAATGATGTACGTGTCTCATTAGTCTTGAAATACAAAAAAAGGCGGACCAAAATGGTCCGCCAGAGAAGAATTGTTAGTGACCGCCACCGTTATCGTCGCCGTTAGGGACAGGGGTGGGAGTCGTTCCAACTCCGGTGCTGCCCAGAGGCAGAGTGAGGAGGGGGTTGCCGTTACTGTCGGTGATGACGAGGGTGGTCGGTAGTTTGCCGTCCCAGTTTAAGGCATAAAGATACTTGATGTAGTCCGGTGACTGAGCCAATTGTTCGTTGATGATACGGATAGATTCCGCTTCACCTTCGGCGGCAAGAATGGCGACCTGACGTTGTCCTTCAGCGGTGGCAATGGCGGCATCGGCCTCGTTGCGGGCCTTTTCGGCGGCGAACGATGCCTCACGCGCTGCCTGTTGAGCAATGCTGACACGGGTAATCGCGTCTTGTTGTTCTTGGGGTAGATGGATTTCAGCAATCTGAACAGAGTCCAAAATGATATACATTTTGGCTAACTCGGGAGCAAGAAGTTGTTCAACGTCGTTGTTGAGCGATGAACGGTTATCTCCGAGCATCTCGTCATAGCGATATTTGCTACACGCTAACGTAATAGCTGTGCGCACCTCGCGTCGAACAATGATACTGCTAATGTCCGCGCCTGGATTGTTTACCAGAGGCATGCCTGGACGAAGAAGGTATAAATCGCCAACGTGAATGGGATCAACCTTCCAGAGAACGGAGGAGTCGATGTTCAGTAAAACGCCATTATGATCCTGACATTTGACTGAATCATCACCCTTTACGTCACCTTCTTCAGTTGACTGAACCATGGTGAGAGTCTGCTGGGAGATGGGGTATTCGACGAAGCGCTGATTAATGATATTGATAAACTTAATGGTACCGGTTGGAACAGGTTCTACTACGGTTTGTCCATCAGTTCGGTAGTGGATAATTACGCCAGCATTGCCGGGGTCAACTCGTCGAACGGAAAGAAGACCGGCGCAGCCGGCCAAGGCAACGATAACAACCAGAAAGATTAAAGCAACTGAGCTACCGCGCATTTAATTTTTCTCCTCAGAGCTATTGGTGGGTGCGAGCGATTCGTCAATGGTTTCGCCCGCTTCCTTCATCTGGTTACCGAGCAGTTTCCACAAAGCAGAACCTGAACGGGCCCATAAGGGCGCGGTCATGACGATGATGACCAGTGCCAACACCATCACGCCAATGACGAACAAGGGAATGAACATCATGAGAGAAACTCCTTTGTGCTCGTGCACTAAGTTAAGATATAAAAGAACTTACAATCTTATATTTTATTTTATTTTGTTACTCCTTGTCAAGGGTCGAATGAGACATGTTGGGGAGAATGGTTTTTGAGATCAAGGTGGGGTAAAATGGGTAATATGATGGAAAGAACTGTTGTGTTGGTCAAACCTGATGGACTACAGCGAGGATTGGTGGGTGAGATAATGAGTAGATTTGAGCGTAAGGGGCTGAAATTGATTGGCCTTAAGATGGTGGCACTTTCTGACGAAACCCTGGATCAATGGTATGTGGAGCACAAAGATAAAAGTTTCTTCCCAAATTTAAAGGCGTATATTGGTTGGACACCGGTGGTAGCCATGGTATGGGAAGGACTTGAAGCGGTAGCAGCAGTGAGAAAGATTGTTGGGATCACTAAGGCGCGTGAGGCAGAGGCAGGATCGATTAGAGGAGACTTTGGGATGAGTCAGGTTTACAACTTGATTCATGCATCAGACTCATTAGAGGCAGCCGAGCGGGAATTGGCGCTGGTATTTTCGAGCAAGGAGATCCATGAGTACAAGTCGGCGAGTGAGGTGCTGGTTTACCCAGATGAGGATTTGAGGTAGAAAGGTGCTCTTGGGGGGACTTGAACCTCCAACCTTGCCCTTAGGACGGGCCTGCTCTATCCAGTTGAGCTACAAGAGCGGAGTAGACAGAGATATTTTACCATCAAAAATAACCCCCGGCTTTAGCTGGGGGTATTTGTTATTTTGGGCACGGGGTATGGCCGTGCAGAGACGCGTTGCGTACTCTGTTTAGGACTCACGCAGTCCCGTGCCCTAGAGAGGTCGTTTCGTCTTCACGCGGCGTCTCCTTGGGATTTTACCTGGGCGAGCGCCCAGCGTGTTGAAACATCCTTTTTGTTAAGAAGGCGGTCAGTATACTATAGGTGGACCAATTTGTCAAGGGGAAAGGGGCAGGGTAAGAGCTTGCTCGCTTCACTAAGCATAGTTTATGACTATTTTGCTTGTTTTACTGTGCTTCCTGTTATAGCCTAAGCAATAGTGAGCCTGGTGGGTTCACTATTGTTTGTTATAAAATGAGTTTCTCGGGGTGGAGTATGACGGTAGTACGCACGCTTCGGGTGCGTGTAGATTGAGTTCAATTCTCAGCACCCCGACAAAGGAGTAATGGAATATGTAGTATATTGGTCTTATGTTCAAGATACGCAGTCTTAAGGCAAAGGCAGATGCGAGGAGAAGTGTGACCGAGAGGATGGCGGATAGAGTGGTGACAGCCTCAGGGACGTTCCTGTTTTTGTCGATTAATGTGGTCTGGTTCTTGGGTTGGTTGACGATGAATTCGGGTATACTTGGGAATGTGCCTTTTGATCCGTACCCGTTTGTGATGTTGACGACGGTAGTTTCGATAGAGGCGATTATTCTAGCTATCTTTGTCTTGATTTCGCAAAACCGGGCGGCAAAGATCGCTGATTTGCGGGAAGAAGTGGATTTACAAATGGATGTGATTACCGAGAAGGAGATAACTAAGGCATTGGAAATACTGAGTTTGATGGCAAAGAAGCAAAAGATTGATCTGAGTGGAGACGGGACATTAGCCGAGATGCTTAAAGATGTAGATAGAGATAGAATAGAGCAGATCTTGGAAGATCAGGCGGACGGAGAGTAACAAGAAACCGACCCTGGGTGGGATCGGTTGGATTTATCTTAGTGCGAAACTTGTACTGTCTTAGGAGAAGACGTCGATATCGATATGGTCAAGGATGGGGAGTTCGATAACGGTGCCATTGACTTGGGTGAGGCGGATCTTATAAAAAGGGGGGGTAAGGCGGATGGTAAAAGAAGGGTTTGAAGTATCCGGCTTGAGGCCGGGACCGATGACTTTGTCTGGTGAAAAAGTTGGTTGAGGACCTGGACCAATGACATAATTACTGTTGTTGTCTTCGAAGGGAATCGTTTGAACTTCAGGCTGAAAGCTTTTCTCGAAGACAAATTGCTTGACTTCTTCAACTGCCAAGCGAACCTGATCACGGTCAAGAGTATCGCCGGGAAAGAGGTTTCGGACTTCGAGGAAGAGACAAAGACTCTCAAGATCGATTAGATCTGTTGGTCCGTGCCAGTAAATGACACGGGCAAGAGTACTCAAACCAAGAAACTTCTCAGTTCGTTGCTCATCCAGATCGGTTTCTTCGAAGAGAGAGTCAGCCAGCCAGCGTTTGTCTTTAGTTTGTTGCATGCCTTGGTGGTGGCGTCGATCGCTGACGAGGTAACCGGCAAGAGTTTGGCGGGCAATGCCTTCATCAGGCAGGTTCTTGTCGAGCATTAGGCACCGGCCATAGATGATGGCTAATTGGTCGATGGTGACGCCTGCGGCTCCAGTTTGGCGCATGGCGTAGCGGAGTGTCCTAGTCCAATCGATCCGGCAAGTTGATTCATCTCTGATGATCTTAGGTCCTTGGATACGGGCGATCAGCTCTTTGGGGGTGGGGATGCCTTGCGGGATAATGAAGAAGCGAATACTGACTTTGTCTTTGAGAACATTGTAACGCAAGATGAGGCCATTGTTGGTTTTTTGCGATGTGGTGACGGCTCCGATAAGTTCACGTTGAAGTTCTTCTTGTGCAATATCAGGGAGACGCTCGTGGATTTCTTGATAACTTATGCCGTCGGGCAAAAGGGCTTTCTCTTCCAGTAGGCGCCTGATTCTTTCTGGATTGTCAAAGCTCACTGGGGGGTGACGAAGTTTCAAAATTGCCTCCTAAATTAAGGTGCGAAAGAAGGCTCACATTCTATCACGTTTCTTTAGAAAACGGCTAACTTTAATTACTTCAAGTCGAGACTGTATAGGTTGGCGGGGGCATCGGAGGCATTGAGATTGGTACGAAGAAGAAGGCGGTTGCCGTTTGGGGAAGGAACGATGAAGGATGGATCGAAGGGGCCGGAATAAACCGTGGCGTAGTTGGTATTGTCATATTCAAAAATGCTGACTTGGTTGTCTTTGAGGGTAATAAGATGCTGTGAAGTAGGGTACCAAGTGGGATTATTACTTAGGAGGGGGTTACTGTAGAGAGCAAAGAGACGGAGAGTCTCCAGTGGGGTATGGTCTTTTTGGAGACGATCGAAAAGCGGGCTGATACTGCTGGCAGCGGGCGTGCTAACGTCTTTAGTTGGTTGTGGTAATAGGGGAGAAAGTAAGGAAACAGAGTTAATAGAGTTCCTTGCAAGGTCTTCAATCTGGGAGTTCAGCGAAGAAATGAGATAGTTGGTATCTTCTTTGATATCGTAGACATAGGTGTGATTGGGTTTTAGGGAACGGTCTTCTGGGGTGGAGTTGATGGAAGTCAGGGGAGCTTTTAGTCGAACTGGGATTTCGACTTCGGTTGTGGTGGTATAGAGCATTTTTTCCCCATCAGGGGAGAAAAAAACGTTGACAGCAGAGGAAGAAGCGATATTCTCCATGAACTGGGGAAGGCGTCGAAGGTTTTGCAAATGGGTTTGGGTTAGGAGGCCTTCCCACTGGGAGAAAATGAGGGGAAGACGGATGGTGGTGTCGGCAGTTGAGTTTAAGTTGGTTAGTCTATCGAGTTCAAGCAGGTAGCTTCTGATGATAACTGTCCTTTTGGGATCTAGGAAGGTGAGGAGGATTTGTTTTGAATCAGGGGAAAAAATGAAAGAAAGATTTTCTTGATCGACTGGTCTTAAGATTGAAGCAATTTGGAGGGGATTTTTACTAAAGGCAAAGGGAGAGGAGTTGATGTCCATTACATAAAGACCATTATCGCTTTCAAGTTGAGAATTCCTAACCAGATAGGCAATCTTCTTGCCATCAGGGGAAGGAACTGGTGAATATGCCCCAGAGAAGGTCACCGCGGAGAGACTGGGGACGGCGGGGAAAAGACGAGCGTTGGTAGTAGCTACAAGTTCGGCTTGCACCTTGAGTGATTTCTCCCAGGAAATGAAGCCTTCTTTGCTGATGCGGACGCGAAAGAGGCCAGGAAGAAGATTGACGGTGTCATCAGTAGCGGTGGTGAGCTTGTCGTCGATGTAGACTTGGGCAGAGTTAGGATATGAGGTGGCGGAGAGAAGGCCGGTGCCTTGGATCTTGCCGCCTTTAAGGTTGGGGCGATATCCTTTGGCAAAATAGATGGCGGTGACGGTGCCGGTGGTTAAGGCAATGGCAACTAAAATAGAAAGAAGGAGACGGGTGCGTTTGATTGACATCAAGTAATATTGTATCAAGAAAAGTCATGTTAGACTTGGCCTGTGTTTAATTTGAATAAAAGAATTGGAATTGATCTTGGGACAGCTAACTCGCTTGTCTATGTGGCGGGACAGGGGATAGTGCTCAATGAGCCAACAGTAGTAGCTGTCTCTTTGGATGATGAACGAGTCTTGGCGGTAGGAAATGAGGCAAAAGAAATGTTGGGACGGACTCCGGGCAACATCAAGGCAAGTCGACCGATGAGAGACGGAGTGATTGCTGACTATCGAGTAACCGAGGCAATGATCCGTTATTTTCTTAGTAAGGTGTTGGGGCGAGGGGCATTTTTTCGGCCAGAAGTGGTGGTCTCGGTGCCGGTAGGAGTGACTCAAGTAGAGAGACGAGCGGTGATGGATGCATCACTGAGCGCGGGAGCCAAAAATGCGTATCTTATTGACGAGCCACTAGCGGCGGCGATTGGGGCGGGGATACCGATTGCCGATGCAACGGGAAACATGATCTTGAACATGGGAGGAGGGACAGCAGAAGCGGCGGTGATTTCACTGGGCGGGGTAGTGGTGAGCAAAAGTGTCCGGATGGCGGGGAACAGGATTGATGAGGCGATTGCCTCATATATAAGGAGGAAAAATAATTTGGTCATTGGAGATCAGACGGCGGAGAAGATAAAGATAAAGATAGGGAGTGCGATCCCGACCAAGAAAGAAGAAAAGATGGAGGTCAGAGGACGGGACTCAGTGACGGGTCTGCCCCGTTTGATCGAGATCAGTTCCTCGGAGGTCACTGAAGCGATTACACTGCCTTTAGAGAAAATCATTGAGATGGTAAGACGAGTATTAGAAGAGGTTCCACCAGAATTGAGCAGTGACATTATCGATAAAGGAATGGTAATGAGTGGTGGGACGGCGATACTTAACAACTTTGATAGATTGCTTACAGCGAAGACAAATGTTCCGGCATTTATAGCCGAGGACTCAATACTATGTGTTGCTAAGGGTACAGGAGTAGTGGTAGAGAATCTAGAGATGTACAAGAGATCAGTTAGTACGAAATAGAAGTTAAGGCAACTTATTCCATATTTTACAAATCGAGTTTTGGTTAAGCGATTAGGAGATTTGTTGGGGAAATACGAGAGGTGTTTTTCGAGATATAGTTCAGGGGGTTGGGATTGATATAGACGGGTAATTGCAGTTCGTGCTTTTAGTTTGTTTAGTCCAGCTTTTTCTCGTTTGTTTGTCACTTACTAGTGTAGAGTGACAATAGAGATACTGAGATCAAATATAGCTTTTATTTGCGGAATTTGTAGTGAGAGAAAAATAGTCTATAATGTGGGCTATTGACGAGGTGACAGGATGGAACGAGGGTTTCATTACGGATTGGATGATTGACTGGTTAGTGAGAATGATACACATAGTGACAGGATCGACTGTACAACAGTCTATAGGGATCAGATGGGAGCTAGTAAATTATATAAGCTTTAGTATTGTTAGGGAGTTTGTGTTGATGTGCATGTAAGTAGTTGTAATTTTAGAAATGAGAGAGATTAGAAGAGCGGGAGCGAAGAGAAACTTATGTTTTAAGGGGCTGGCTGAGGGTTGCGGTATTTTTATTGAAGTGAAAGTGTACTGGTGTGATTTACTTTGTTGTAAGAAGATTATCTCAGTAATAGTTTGTTGTTAAGCTGGAGGGATATGATTTAGGCTGGAGATAGTTGTTTTAAAAATTATACTTTTTGTAGATACTTTGAATCTTTTGTGGCCAGGGAGTTTGAGAGAATTAAAGGGTGTTACGTCTTGGTGATGATTTGGTTGAGTGGTTAGATAGTTGTTGGTGAAATGAGACCCAATAGATTGTGCTCAGGTATCCGATTGGAGAGTTTGATGAAATTGAGTTACTAAAGATCTGGTTTGGGGAGGAATAAAAATAATGTGAAATTGGTACACTCTGATTCAGTTATCGGATAGGTGCTCCAGATGCTACAGGATTAAAGAAAAGACGATTTGAAAACGTGAGGGGAGGATCTGTAAGTGTTGGGAGCGGCTATGATTGATTTACGCTCGTTTGAGACGCGTTTAAGAAGGATCATGGTCAGTGACCGAGTCAGTTTTGTATTCGTTTGCTGGTAAGTTGGATACGGCGCAAGTGTATGTGAAGAGGAATATAGTTTCTGACTAGAGGTAATAGGATTCTTTCTGCATTACAGGGCTATCTCTTGGAGAACCTTAGTGGCTTTCTTAATGACTTTTGTTGTATGCAAGTCTTGGGAAAGTTGTAAAATAAGAGATAGAGATTACCAGTTAGTCCCATAACCAGTGGCTAAGATCAGAGATGGAGTTAAAGTGACCAAAGGAAAGAATCGATTTATCAGTCAAATACTAGGGGTGGATGTTTCTAGCAGAACGGGGATACAAGTGCTAGATCTGGTGACTGGGTGGCTTGACGAGAAAGGTGAGAGCAAGAAGGAAAAGATGAAGAAAAGATTGATCTTCACGCCTAACTCGGAGATCTTGGTGGAGGCGGCTGAGAGTGAGGAGTTTAGGAAGGTTTTGAGTAGTGCAACTTTAAATATACCAGATGGGATGGGAGTCGTACTAGCAAGTAGGCTATTGCATTGGTTAAGACCCGGGAAAATAGATCAGAAGATATCAGAGAGAGTTACGGGAGTGGGATTGATGGAGGACCTATTGGCTGTGGCGGCGAGAAAAGGACTAAAAGTATATTTGCTTGGTGGTGAAGGCGAGGAGGCGTCAATGGCGGCCTTGCAGATACAAAAACGATGGGGAGAGATGAATATAAAGGCTAATCCTGGACCGAGAAAAATACTAAGAGCGAGTGAGCAAGAGAAGATGGAGTTGATTGAGGGAATCAATAGGTTTGGGCCGGATTTGTTGTTTGTCGCCTTTGGCCATGGTAAGCAGGAGAGATGGTTACTTGAGAATATAGAGAAGTTAGACATAAGGATAGGGATGGGAGTCGGGGGAGCGTTGAGGTATATGGCTGGTATGGCTAAGCAACCACCGGTATGGATCGGTAGGATGGGGCTAGAGTGGCTATGGAGACTAGTGGATGAGCCCTGGAGATGGAAGAGACAGCTAAAGCTATTTAAGTTCTGGTGGTTGGTGATAAGAGAAGGAGTGTCTTGAGTTTCATTCGATTGGTGACTTGATTTTGTTTGGCAGAATATATAGTGTGGATATAATACCGACTTGGCTGAGAGCCACAGACGTCAAGCCGGGGATTGAGTAAGAAGCTATTATCTTTTAGTTGTGTTTTTATGGACCAAAATACGAAGAAACAAGTAGGACTGGAATCTGATGACCTTCACAGGTTGTTTGTGACTCTGTATTCGATAGCGGAGGTGCCAGATGCAGGAAGAGTGGCGGAAGAAGAAATAGCCAATATATACAGAAGGGCTTTGGGTAGGCTGATGGAAGGACTTGACGAGGAAAAGAGAATGGAGATCCAGGCGGAGATGGGGGTGAGCGACGAGGCTGAAGTGTTACTGAACGTACTGGCAGATAATTTTGAGGCTGAAGAAGTACGTAAACAGGTGCTTGAGTCATCACAAGTAATCATGGGGCAGTGGTTTAACAGTACGCTACCGAATATGGAGCATGACAAAGTGCTTCAGATGAGGGACATCCTGGTAGAGTTTGGAAAGAAGTTAGAAGTTAGTAATAAGGTAAACACAAATGGTTGATGAAATAAGCGGGATTAGTGGGGGCGATCCTGAAAGTACACGGTGGCCAGAGCGAACTGAAGCTGAGAAGGGGGCTATCCGTGGTCAAGCGAGGGTAGCGGTTGGTTTGGGGGCTGGTTTAGCTATGGCAGCGGCTTTAGCTTTGATTGGTGTTCCTGCAGGATCTGAAATGGGTGTTATTCTTGCTGAAGCTGGAGCCGTGGGAGTTGGTATGGCGGCTGGCGAGAAGGTAGGAGTGGCTGTGACAGATGTAGCTTCTGTGCTACCGAAAATCCCTGATATTTTAGATGCGGCGAGACGTGACGCTGCTAATAAAGGGTCTGAAACGGTGAGAAATACTCAGGAATGGATTAAAGACAGTGCTGATAAATTAAAACAGGATGTAAACAGATCTATTGATGAATGGCAACAAGGTGTTAATAGAAGGATCAGTGATGTCTTATCCGGAGCGGCAAATAAGTTTAGTGATAATGCTGAGACGTTAGAGAAAAAAAGTTAGAGATCAGTAGTTTCGCCTTTGCTGTCTACAACACGCTTACCTCTGCATATTGGGGTCAATACCGAGAAGATAGAGAACTTGTTCCTTGCGATAGCGGCGGTCACCCCGGGAGTTGATTCTGATGGCAGGTAGTTTGCCTCGTTTGCCCCAGCGCTTGATGGTGAGAATGGAGACTCGAAGGATGTCGGCGACTTCACGGACGGTGAGGAGGTCGGGGAGGTTACTTAGATCGAGATCTTTTCTATTGGACATATCTGATAACAGCTTGCTCGCTTATTCGGAGTAACTAATCGTTACTTGTCCGAAGCACTGCGCTTCCTGTTATATCTTCGCCGATAACTGCTTTTGAGTTATCGTCTTGATATATACAAGGTCTGATGTAGAAAATAACAGAAGAGTCGTTTGGTCGTCAAGATGTAGTTGTTGTCTGTTTCGACTTTGTCGGAGTGATTTTGTGGAAACGTTTTTAGGCATGAGTTGATGCACTAGTTGATAGATAGGTGGTATTTAGTCCACTCTTTATGGCTTTGACAAGAAGATTGGTGGGGGATATATTGAGTCGTTAATGGTAGAAAGAGAAATAGGGGAGAACAAGGAAGAAGGTAGAACAAAAGGAGAGTTGATTGGTAAATTGATGGGGCTGCCTAGTGTACGGCACCAGCTACAAAGTAGAGGGGTACAGTGGGTGAGTCGACCAGGAATGGCTCCGTCGGCAGACATTTTGTTTGTTGGAACTAAAAAGGGAGAAAGTAAGGGATATGATGCGGCGGGGAGGGTAAGGTCGATTACTTTGATGCTGGCGGGGGTTGAGGTATATGTTGCGGCGATTGTAGTCATAGATGAGGATGACAATGTTCAGGAGCGATATCTGCAGGTTGAGAAGGAACTGAACGCGGAGGGACAGTTAAATGAAGGAGTGGTGATTGGACATCTGTATAAAAGACAAATTGAATATTGGTTGAACAATCAAAAAATGGTGCAGCCTGCCGAAACCAATTCGCAATTGATGACAGATGAGAGTGCGGAAGTAATTTCGGAAGAGAAACTGGCCTTTATGGAAGAGGTAATACCGGCATTATTTGGCGAGGGAGGATGGCTTGAGAAAGAGTGTAGTTTTGTAGATGGCAGAAGTGTGACGGCGGGGTTAGATATCCTGTTTGTTCCGAAAGAAGGAGGAGGGGAGGGACGACCAATGACCTTAACTATGTACGGTGGAGGTCATGGAGAGGTTGGGATGGGGGAAGAGGCGCCGATTGCTAATGTAGCGGGAATGATTTTTTTTGAGGATGGGATTTCAGTTAGAGCAAGAAAAGAAAAGTTACGAGGGGTGCAAACGTGGGTGAGGACGTGGTTTAGCAATCGGGAGTTGCAAATACTGGCAGTGACCAAACAAACACTACAGATGTGGCGAGAAAAAGGAAGAGTGGTGGCATTAGAAAAAGACGTGGTGGCTTTTTTGGAAGATAGTGATGAGGTGACTCAGGTACGGCATGGATTTTATATTCCCAGTCGGACGGGAGGGGAAGTGAGTTTACGCATGTTTGAACCTGATCATTCGGATATTGGGGGAACGCAGATGTTTTTTACTAACAAGCGTGGTGGGCTTCGACAAACGGTATTGTTAGATTTTGGCTGGCCATTTGGGCGGGATGAAAATATTGACTCGGTTCTGGGAAGGCCGGGTTACCCTGCCGGCCTGCTACCTTATTTAAGAGCGGGAATCATTCCTGATGTACCGAGATTACTCCGGCATGATTTGTTAGATGTGTCGATGTCGGCGCAGCTGTTTAATACAGAAGATCGGTACGGGATGTTCGTGTTAAAGGAGCTGTATCATCGTCATGGTCTTCCTGATTTGAAAGAGATGACAAGAAAAACGATTCCGGTTTATGAGGCAAATGCAATTAATTGGAGACGGTGGGAGCAGATTTTGCCCAGATGGAGGGAGAAAGAATATTTGGATAAAGAACAGTTTTTGGCAATGTTGTTTACTCATGGGCATCAAGATCATGCGGCAGGGGGATCGTTTGTTAGATTTGAAATTCCCGCTGGAATGAGTAAGAAAACGCATTTGGTATGTGAAGTAGATTATATTTCTGGTTGGCACTGGACGGTCCAAGAAATGATCAAGCGAAAAATGAGAGAAACAGGAAAGAAAAATGCCTATCCAGTGGAGGATCGATCAGTAATCGTATTCGAAGAAGGAGAAACGATTGATCTGGGAGGAGGAATACGAGCGACTGGGTGGCCCATTTATCATAGTATGGATGCGATGGGATATCACCTTGAGAGCGTGGACGCGTTTTCTAATGTAATAGCGTCATTAGCGTATCCAGGTGATTACCGTTTTGACACGCGTTTTTTTGCAGAAGTGGGTAAGAGAGGTGTTCATACATTGTTTGTTGAGGGAACCAATCCTCCCGGGGTAAAGAAGTCGTCGGCAGCGGTAACTGAAGCAATGGTGAAGGATAATATCCACAAGGAGTTGAAGGAGAGCAATGTTGATAACGAATTGTTGGTTATCCGAGTAGTGAAGGGTAACGAGGAGAGGTTGCAAAATCTAGTGGAGATTGCTGGAGACAGAATCGTGTTAGTGAGTAGGCGGGTGGCACAATTTCTACATATGGACAATATTTGGCAACAGTTGAATAAGGATGAGGAAGAGGCCTTAGATGAGGAAGAGTGGCTGAGACTTTTAGAGGAAGGCAAAATGAGTTTAGGGGCACCATTGTTACGTAGTGACAGAGTGTTTGTATATAAAGGGAACAAACAAAGCTACCACAAATGGGAAAAAGAGTTGATGGAGATGTACGGAAATGTATCGGATGATGAAATGAGTGCGTTTCCGCGCAAGTTCATGCTGATACTTGATCATAGGGACAGAATCTCAAATCTTGGAATTGGAGGTCAGGGAACTAAAGTCAAGTTCATTGATAGCATCTATTGGGCATATGATGACAGTGCCAAGAAAGAAGTAAGACATGTGATGAATGAGTGCGAGAGAAGAGGGTGGAAGTACCTGTCTGATTTTCGGGCGGGTAGTGGAGGTTTAATCGCGGCGGCGCAAGGGCGGTTTCACGCTTCCGGGCATACTGATTTTGAACATCAGGTGGAGATGATAAAGTTGGCGCATCCGGAAAGGATAATCATTGGACATACTCAAAAGCGGGGGGTGATGGCAGATGCGCTAGAGAGAGCGCTGCGAGATGCTTTGCCAGGGCTTGAGATAGTGGGATCAATGACGCACCCGTGGGGGATAGTGGAGTTTTAGAATAGTTTTACTTTTTGGCAAATAGAGGTAGATTAAGGATATGGCAGACGAATCGTTGCAGTTTGTGGTGGAGAGGGATTGGGGTAATCCGGAGGTAGAAGGAGGAATAAAGGGAGTGAATGAGGTCTTAGAAGAGGTGTCGGATAGGCGAAGAGAGGTGATCGAAGAGATTGCGGAGTCTTTGATGGGTCAGGAGCCGGATCTGGCAATGGTTGAGGAGATGATGGAGGAGGTAGAGGCGACGACGGTAGAAGCGCAACAGTTAGCCAATGAAGCACTTAAATCCTGTTAGTTTTCTATCTCCTAACCTGCCTGTAAATGGCTGCCTTGGACAGGAACAGTTGTTTGCAGGCGGATTAGGGAAAGTTAAGCTTTCCATTTTGTGATTGGAGGGGATTGCGTGTTACAATCTCGTGCATGAAAGAAAGGGAAGACCAATATGCTGATGAGGAGAATGGTTTGGATGAGTGGATGGATATATCAAAGACTGAAGAGGGTGAGATTGAGGAAGAGGATTTTCGTGGTGATATAGAGTTGGTGGAGTATGATGACGTAGTTTCCTTGTATCGAAAACAGGCTTTGCAAGAGCCGCTACTAACGGTGACTGAGGAGTCTCAACTAGCTGAGAGAATGGAACTGGGTAAAGCGGCTAAAGAGAGACTAGAAAATGAGAGATTAGATGAGGAGGTAAGAATATCCCTAGAGAAGGGTGTGGCGGAGGGTTTAGAAGCGAGGGATAGGTTGATTAGGAGTAATCTTCGTTGGGTGATGAAGATAGCCATTGGTTATGCCAGGAGAGGGACGGCCTTAGCTGACTTGATTCAAGATGGGAATGAGGGGTTGACTCATGCGGTTGATAAATTTGATTACAAAATGGGGAATCGTTTAAGTACATATGCGACTTATTGGATTAACCAGAGGATCAAGAGAGGATTCACTCGGAATGCTCCTGGGCCAACGATGCCGACTCATGTTCATGAGAGAGTGGGAAAATTGAGAGAAATTGAGAAGGAAGTAAAAACGAGAGGAGGAAAGGTAAATTATGAGGAGATCGCCGAAGAACTCAATCGAAGAATGGGGGATAACAGGGGGAGGATCTCGGGTGAGTTGGCAAAGAATGTCTTGTCATATCGGGGGGTGGTCTCGTTGGACGAACCGATGGCTGAGGGAGACTTTAGTGAAAGAGGAGAGACAATAGAGGATACAGAGACACCTTTAGTGTTTGAGCAAGTATCGAGAAAGATGTTGGCGGTGGAGTTGACTAGGTTAATAGAGACACTGCCGGAAGAACGACAGAAGCAGATTATCAAGATGAGATTTGGTCTGGAGCCGTTTGGGCAGACGTACACCCTTGAAGAGATTGGAAATGAAATGGGGATCTCTCGAGAGAGGGTGAGGCAACTGGAGAGGAGTGCACTTCGTTTCTTGAGGTATCCCAAAATAAATGAAGGGTTGAGAGATTTCTTGAGAGAGTAGGAGTAAGGGAGGAGGATGTCGATCCAAAAAATCTCCTTCACAGGAGATTTTTTGTTTCCGGTCCCTACTCGAAACTAAATTTCTCGCGGGATCTCGCTGAAGTACACTACTTCAGCTCGACCTTCGCTCCAGCAGCTTCAAGCTTGGCTTTGGCGGCCTCAGCATCTTCTTTCTTGGCACCCTCCAAAATAGCTTTGGGGGCAGATTCAGCCAAGGTCTTGGCTTCGACAAGGCCTAGGTCGGACTTGATCTCGCGGAGAGCTTTAATGACACCAATTTTGTTGGCGCCGGCATCAGCGAGAATGACATCGAAACTGGTTTTCTCTTCAACGGCCTCTACAGGAGCAGCAGCGGCTACTCCAGCAACAGCCATCGGGGCGGCAGAGACACCGAATTTCTCTTCAAGAGCCTTAACTAACTCAGCGAGTTCAAGAACGGTGAGCTCTGAGACGGAGTCGATGATTTTTTGAAGTTTGTCAGACATGGTAGATTTTATAATTGTTAATTTCTATATAAAGTTTTAGGCTTGGGTTTCTTTGGAGCGTTTAATGGAGTCTACGACGTAGACGACATTTTGAAGGTTGACTCGAAGGACTTGGGCAAAGGAGGAGATAGGGGCATTGAGCTGGCGGACAAGTTGACTTAAGAGCTCTTCTTTGCCAGGAAGTAGACTGAGATTTTCGATATCCTTAGCGGTGAGAAGGGAGCCGTCCATGAAACCAACCTTTACTTCAGGGAGTTCATTGTCCTTTTTGAACTTCATCAAAGCTTTGGTGGGTGCGATGGGGTCCTCAAGGGCGATAAGGATGGCAGTAGGACCTTCTAGGGCACTGTGGGCCTCTTGCGGGAGGTCTCCAAACATCTCTTTGAGGGCGATCTTGAGGAGAGTATTTTTGTAGACTGAGTAAGAACCCTTGGCGGTGGTAATAGCTTTTCTGAGTGAGTTTTGGGACGCAACGGAGAGACCGGCGTAGTTGGTGAGAATGAGCGCTTTGCTGTCTTTGATAGCGGCTTTGATGTCTTCTAGTTGTTGTTGGTTTTTTATAGATGGCATGGATTTGACCTGTATAAATGAAAACTCGCCTAAAAAGCGAGGAAGATCCGAATGGATATTTTCCTGAGCGGGACTTATTGATCGTCCCAACTGAAGTCGGGATTTCGCAATATATTTATGAGTCTTGGTGCTCAACCTGCTGTCTTAGGTAGCTTGATTGTATCATGGGGAGACGGAAAAAGGGAAGGGGCCTAAATGGCCCCTTGAGATAAGTTTCAATTTGGGATGACGAGGGTGAGAATAGCCATAATACAAATAATGATTAAGGCGGCTACTAGAACGGCATTGACTGGGTCGTAAGTGATGAAGTAGATGGCGGTGTTGATGAATTGCCTTAGAAAGGAAAAGAGCTTCATACTATCTCCTTAAGTCGTGAATGAAAGAGCGTTATGAGAGGATTATAAGCTTTAAGAGAAAGTTGGTCAAGATTATTCTTGCTTTGGCTTTAGTCTTGAGAGTAGACCCGTCAGTTCTTTTGTGGATGTCTGTTCAGATATTGGAGTTTGAGAGGATATTGGTTCAGGTTGTTTGGGTGGTTCAGGAGTAGATGCAACTGGTGTTTCTTTGCGTTTTGAGGTTCCACCCATTTGTTCTTGGATTGATTCAAGTTGGCCAAGGTCTAAATCAGCTAGTCTTGCATACGGTCCATATAGCTTCTTTGCGATCTCTTCGGCGCTTTGGGTAGGATCTCTCTCAGTAATTTCTTCCATGAATTTAGAGTATGGTATGAGTTGGAGTTTTGTCAACATCATAAAAAAAGGAGGGCAAATTATAAAGAGGTTGACTTATAGTGCAATTGTTGATATTATCCAAGGATACTTTCACAAACTAACATATAAGGGGAGATAACAATGTTGATCGGCTTTTCACTGATCGTAATACTCATTCTTTTCGAAGCGATTGTCCTTCATGAAGCACTGCATGCGATCGTTGCCGGACTCTTGGGTTATCCTACGAAGACGGTATACCTGGGATGGCCGCTGACCAAGCATCAGTGGTGTCTTGGCAAGATTGGGCCAACCAAGATTGTTTTGACGCCGTTTTTTCTGGTTGGAGCGGCGGTTGACCTCGACTACCTTAAAGGTAAGCCGAGTCATCAGGAGGAAGTGAGTGGTTGGCGAAAGCTTTTCGCTTTTGAGCCAGGTTTTTGGGAAACCCCTGCCTGGCATCGGACGCTAATTGCTTTGGCCGGTCCGGCAATCAACTTCATTCAAGCTTATCTCATTCTCGTCATTCTCACAGGCGGATGGCAGAGTGGCTGGGAGGCGATAGTAATGGTAGTCTCAGTGCTCTTGGAAAGCATTAGAGCGCTGTTTATCGGGACAGTCCCACTTACGGAGTGGTATAGCCCGATTGGGATGGTGGCGATGACAGCGCCGATGATGGCGATCGATCCCATTCGAGTATCACTAGCTTTGGTAGTAATCTTTAACCTGGCTTTTGCGGTAATCAATATGTTGCCGATTCCGGCTTTGGATGGGGGTCACGTCACAATGGCCTGGGTGATCGAGTTGTTTGTTTGCCTTGGAGGTAACCGGGAACGATTGTCTCGGACGGCAAATGGAGTCTTAGTGGGCACTTTCATGGGTCTTTCCTTGCTATCGGTTTTCTTGGTAGCCAAGGATATTATGACCTTGATGGAGAAGATTTTCGGAATGTTAACTTGAGTAGGGGCGGCCAATTGGCCGCCCTTAAACATATCCGTTTGTTTTTTTGAGTTAAAGTGAGGTGAGGTCAAGCTTGATCGAGGGACTCATGGTGGACTTGAGGAAGGTAGAGTTAAGTTTGTGGATGCCGATGCCAGTAAGGATAGCCATAATGTTTTCTTCAATCTGTTTGTTTTCTTGATTGAGGTTACCAATGGTCAGATGAATGAGGGGTGACTTGGCCTCAGTCTTGTAGGAGAGGGTGCTACCCTTTTGGAGCTGCTGCGCCCTAATTTCAGGTTTGTCGGTAATGGTACCAGTTTTGGGATTTGGCATGAGGCCTTTGGGACCCAGGAAACGAGCTAAGGGGGCAATGGTGGCCATGTCACTTGGTCGGGCGAGGAGAATATCAAAGTTTATTTTACCGGCTTTGATTTCGGTTTCTACTTCAGGAGAGAAAATGACGACTCTGAGTTGCTTGCCGATGGAATGGGGAAGAGTGACTTCACCTCTGATACCTGTTTCTTTGGTATTGAGGTGTAGTTCGATGGTTCTGAGTTTAGAATATGAGATCTGTCTTAAAAGAATGATGGCTTCAGAAAGAGAGTATGTTTTGTTCTCTACTTTAAGTTTCTTGTCCTTATAGCGGGAAGATCGGCCACTCATTTGGCGTGGATATTTAGATCTTGGATTCGTTGTAGCTGGTTTGGTGGAGGCTACTTCTTGAGTTTGATCTGAAACAGCGGCACCGACCTTAGTAGCTAGTTCTGGAGAGTACTTGGCTCGGATATCATTAAGGTCACCACTATGGACGCCTTCAATAGCCAGGACTTCACCATCGGGCATATTTCTTAGTTGGTCGGGTTTGACACGGGCCTCACGAAGAGAAGTGGCGATATGAATGGGGAGGTCATTGTAGGCTTCTTCCCAGCGGAACATCTCCTTTTTCTTTTTGTCTCCTTCTCCTTGAATGGTGGCGGTGCGTTTTTTACCCACGTGAGTTGTTTATATTTGTTGATTATTGAATTCTAATTCCCATTGAGCGAGCGGTACCCAAGACCATTTTAATGGCTGAGTCGAGGGATGAGGCATTGGTATCGTCGAGTTTGCTTTGGGCAATCTCTTTAACGGCGTCCATAGTAAGGGTGCCGGCAACGTCTTTTTTGACGTTAGAAGCACCTTTTTTGAGACCTAACTTTTGTTTGATTAGCTCTGATACAGGGGCGAGTTTGGTAACAAAAGTAAACGATCTGTCTTCGTAGATAGTGACGACAGCGGGGACGACTTGACCGCGAAGATCCTTGGTGGCTTCGTTATATTTGTTGACGAAGTCCATGATGGGAACACCGTGTTGACCTAACGCTGGTCCGGTGGGAGGGGCTGGAGTAGCGGCACCAGCTTGAAGATTAAGTTTGAGAATGACTTTGATTTTTTTTGCAGCCATGTGTCTACGTAAATGAAAGATCCGATGGATCTTTAGTTGGCGCGTACCAAGAATTTAGGAAAAGAAAAATGATTTAACAGCTTGCTCGGCAGACTTTCAATAATATTTATTATTGAAATGAATGGCCTGTGCTTCCTGTTATATCTACGCCGATAACTATGTTATCGTCTTGATATCGCACTTGGGTTCGCGCTTCCACAAAGGCCTAAGCCATCGTGGTAGGGAAATTGTATCACACAAGGGGTAAAAAGGGAACCGTTTAATAGGCACTGGGGAGATTGGAGAGAGTAGGAGTAGGAGTGGCGGATCGATTGAAAAAGGTGGGGCGTGAACTGGAAGGAGAAGTGCAGGCTGTGTTGTATGCGATTCTGACACCTTTCTTTAAGGCCTCGCATCCATTTGGGTACGTTTGATTGTCGATGCCACAAACAGGGTCGTAAAGGGCAGTGCAAGCAGTTTCTGGTTCGAGTTGATAATCCGGAGCTAAATTGGGAGTAGGAGTAGGGAGTAGTGATGAAGGCGAGCTGATTCTTGGTTCGGCAGCTTTGTCGCGGATATCAAGATCAGTTTTGGGAAGGATGATAAGGGCGGCGATAAGGGTGGTGACGATGAAAAGGAGAGGAAGAGAGGCCAGAAGAGTAGTTTTAGTGTCGGACATTGAACTAATAGTAGCAAATTGGAAGAAAGGAAAAGCCATCCGGGGAGGATGGCTGGTTGTGAAGGGGTTTCAGGGATTGATGTGGTAGCTTTTGCCGCATTCGGGGCAATAGCGGTCACCGGAGTCGTAGTCGGGGTCCATAAAGGACCAGGAGGACCAGACTTGGTAGGCCAGGGGGTGGGTGCAGTCTTCTTGGAGCTTGCTCAGTTGTTGTTCATATTCTTGCTTGAGTTGAAGACGGCGTAGGCGAATTGGGGAGTTGGGACAAAGACGGCGATCGCTTTCGTTTTGGATGTAGTCGATCGATCCTGTAAGGATTTCGACCTCGGGTAGTTGATTACCCTTTTTGTTTTCGTTTTCTTGGTCTGACAAGGTTCACCTCCTGTAGGTGGACGCATTGTACCACGACTTTCGCCACCCATTCGCTGAAGCTCAGGATCTTAAAAATTGGCTAAATTTTTGCGACCTGGAGGAAGTCGAGCTCGACGGGGATCTCCCGACCGAACATGGAGACGAGAACGGTGATTTTACCCTTGTCTTCGTCGAGTTTGTTGACGCTACCTAACATATCCGCAAAGGGGCCTTCGACGATCTTGACGGCTTCTCCTACAGTAAAAGTGGATTGGAACTTGGGAGCTTTTTGGACGATGAACTGTTTAATGGCTTCGACTTCGGAATCGGGCAGACGAGTAGGTTTGTTGCCAATACCAACGAAACCAGTTACTCCTTGAGTAGTACGAACAGCCAGCCAAGAGGTATCAGTGACTTCCATGCGAAGAAGTAGATAGCCGGGGAAGATCTTCTCTTTGATTGTAGATTTGCGGCCTTTGGCAATTTTGATTTTTTCTTGGGTGGGGATGAGGATCTCTTTAACAAACTCAGTCAGACCGAGTGTTTCGACTTTTTGTTTTAGGGTATGCGCGGTGCGGCTTTCTTGAGCAGCATAAGTGTGGACGACATACCAATGGGAGCGGGGATTGGGTGTATCGGAGATGATGATATGATTATCGGAATCAGTTACGTTTTGAATATCATCACTATTGACGATTTGGGTTTCTTCTACAACGGGATCGGTTTGAGTTTTTTTAGCCATGTGACTTTAGCTAGAGACGGGTTATTTGGTGAGTAGCTTGGTTAATAGATTAGTAAATATAAGGTCAAGGCCGCCGATGTACATACCAATCAGAGCGGTGGCGATGATGATGACAAGAGTCAGCCTAGTCGTCTCTTGACGGGTTGGCCAATTTGTCAAAGCTAATTCTACCTTAACTGCATGGAAAAAAGCAAGAATATATGAGCCTGCCCGCTTTTTTGGAGTTTGCTTATCAGAAGTCATAGAGCTGATTTTATCATGTAAGAAAGCACCCCGCTTTAAGCGGGATTGGTGGAAATGAAACTGACCGCTTGGGAGAGCGGTCAGGGAAAGCTAATTCAAACCAAGAGGAGACGACAGATCGAAAAGATCATTGAGGATGAGTAAGCTGTCGTAGAGCCTTTCTGTGTCCTCGCTGTTTGAGGCCGCAAGTTGAGAGAAATATTCTTTAGCATGATCGAACTCGGTCGAGGAGAAACCAAGCGTGAAGTAGACTGGATTGAGAGCGAAGACCAGTCTGGCTAGGTGGCCAGCTCGTTCGTCTAGGGAGCGGCGTAGGACGGCCAAGACACCAATGATTTCCGGTCGAAAATGTGGGGCGTTTTGCAGAGTAGTAATGTAGTCGGTTAGAGCCTTAGTGAGGGCGTAGGTTGTGGTTACCTCAGAGGCGAGTTGTCCCTGGAAGCGACTAATAGAGCTAAGTAGGTCCTGGCGGTTTTCTTGATTGTTGCCGTATCGAGAGAGATCGGTACTCAGGTCGATGACTTGGGTGAGTGTGCGATAGTGTCGCAGGTGAAGGCAAAGTATCTGCTGAAAGTCTCGGTGAATGTCCGTTTTCAAATCGGACAATTGTGATAGGGGCATATGAGTCCTCCGTATTTTGAAAAGTGCGTTATGGGACTATTTTACATCCTGAGGGGAGAAAAATGAAGAGGTTACCAGTTTCGCCATTTTCAAGGTCAGTGCGGAGCTATACTACTTGCTAGATCGATATACAAGTAAATAGATTGATGGATTTGTGGAGAACAGTGCAACTGAAGGTTGGATGGAGTGGTAGTTAATAGACCTGATTGTGAGAGCCGATATCGTATAGCTCGATTTTGTTTTTGTAACATCGATAAATAACACGAACATCACCATTGACAGAAAAAGAATGTAACCCTTTTTTGCTTCCAGTCAGTGCATGATTTTTGAGTACGGCATTATTGGGATTGGCAATAAATTCTTGCAGACGGTTCTGGAAGCGTTTGAGTAATTTTGAGTTTGGACGGACTCTTTTGTTTAGATTTGCGATAAAATTCTTGTGATATACAAGTTCCATTGGTTGATCACAAATGATTGAGGTGCTTCATTAATTCCTCAACGCCGTGGACAGTAAAAATGTTTTTATTGGTTTTGAAATCTTCTGTTATCCTGTCGTAGCGTCTAATTGCCTTGGGGGAGAGTTGTATCTTTGATTCAAACTTGATCTTGAGATCACCGGTGGTAAATTGGCGGATGAAGAGTCGAACCGGTTCCTGAAGGGAAGAGAAGCCGGAAGCTAGGGCCATTTCGACTGCTTGGTCACGGAGATCCTTATCGATTGGAACTTGAAAGATAGTTTTACTCATAATGGGATGATAATGTTTTTGTAATGTTGAGTCAAGTGTTGCATCGCTTGATATACTAGGTATAGCCCTACAGACGCGACAAGCTTTAGGAGACTTTTTCCTCCACAAGCTAAGTTTTAAGGGGAGCTTTCGTTCTCACGTTCTTTGGAATGTGGGACAGCTCACCCCACCTGGAATCCAGGGGAAACTGCTCTTAAAGTCCGCTTTTTGTAGGGTGTTTGGGATTTGATAAAATGTTGGGGTGAATAAAGCAGAGAGAGAAGGTAACCAGCCAAGAAAAAATGCCAAGAATCTAATGAGGAGGTTGGAGATGATCTCAGAAGATCCGGGGGTAACGGCGGAGGAAGCAGATGAACGATTACTTAAGATTGCGGCACCCGGACTAAGAGCGGAGAAAAGGGGAGAGACGTCGCTATCGAATGTAATTGAGGCAGTCTCTTTGCTTATGGGGATCGAGAAAATTAGAGAATGTGTGAGATGGGGGGCAGAAGACAGGCAGGGAAAAGACTTGGAGATTAGTTTTAGGAGTGGGGTAAAGACGGTTTTTACTGAAGACGGGAAAGCAGAACAGGAGCAGATATTGGAGTGGGTATGGAATCAGGAAGGCGAGTTGTTGGCGGCGGCTCTTTTGCTTGAACTCCAGATCTTGGGCTATCTAGGAATTAAGAGTGTATTTATCGAGGTGAAGTCGAGTGATCACGGGGTAGAGAGATTTAGACGGGCAGCAGGGAGAAGTGAGTGGAGTGAGGAGGCAATCGACAAGGTGATGGCAAATGAGAGACGGATAGTGCTAAATGGGCAGTTAGACCAGATCTTGATACAAGAGAGCTTTTTAAGGCAATTGTGGAGGGTTGTAGGGGCAAGGATGGGGAGATAATGAAAAAGACCCCGCAAGGCGGGGTCAGAAGTCATTTAGATAAGACAAATAAACGGGGATCAGATTCAAGCTGGGCAAAGTTGCCACCTGTCGGTTTGCCACTACGGGGATCAATGGTCTCTTGGGCCACCTGTTGGTGGAAGTAAATTAGTTCTTCGATGGTGAGAGGCTCCCCAAAGGGCAGCCTTTCGACGTAAGTTTGATCCAACCAGAAGATGACCGAGGCTATCTGGACCTGGCAGGGTTTGACGTTGGGTGGGTTCCAGCAGGCACCTTCTTGTGTGGAAAAAATGATGATTTGGGTTACTCCAATACGGCAAAGGCTGGCAGGGTATTCTGGGCCACACTTGTATGGCCTAAAGTACTGCCTGGACCAGTTGTAACTGCTGAGGATGTCAGCGGCGACGGCTTGACTGGTTGGGCCTTTTGCCGGGAGATTGGCGGATATAGTGACGATTGTCGCCGGACTATCTTTAACTTGAACATCAAGAAGTTCCAAAGTGGTGAGAGGAGGGGAATCGCCAATCGTGGCGATCCCACTCGGGTTATAGAACTTAAAGGCCAAGAAAAGAATGGCGACAAGAAGAAGAGTGGCGGCGATGTTTAGAATAAACCTCATTGGGATTTTGAATTTCTTCATTTGCCGACTCCAGTGATGGCTTTAACCTGTTCGTAGACATCGGCGCCTTCGGCGCGACTACGACCATAGAAGGGATTGCTGACCGCGAAGGAGTGAGGAGGGAGGACCTGTTGGTCAGTTTCACTCATATCTTCGAGAGAGACAAGCTCGGTTTCAAGTCGCTGCCAAAGATCGGCAAGCTTGTTCCCGGAGAACTCGTCGAGCTCAAGAAATTCGGGAATGACTTCAAGGAAGAGATTCTGGTTTTTTCTGATGAGACGATAGCAATCAACTGCAGCCATACCAAGGACGATTTCGACGGATTTACGTTTAGTCCTAAGGGCACTTTCTACCATGGCGGTAGCGGTTGGATTGAACATGTTCGATTCGGGTTCGGAGATGAGGATATCACCAATCTTGGCGAAATACTCGCCCTCGGCTTCCGTATGATTATAGACGGGCATACCGAATTTGCTGACCATGAGGGCAGCAACGTTGGTAGCGTTTCTAAGATCTCCGGTGACACCGGGCATGTTTTGACCAAAGAAGTAGTGTTCGGTTACCCAAGAGGCCACCGAAGTACGAATGAGACCTTCATAATATTCTTGGATGTGCATCTCACGAGTATCGTGAGGGATGTGAGCCACCATACCTAAACTTCCCCGACGAGGGATAACTGTAAGCAGAGTAGGCTTGATGTGTTTGCCGTTAAATTTCTTTAGAGCAATGAAGTGACCGAATTCGTGGAAGCCGACATTTCGTCGGGTAGACTCGTTGGTCGCTTCGGGATTGGCACGGCCAAAACTAATGGCACTTCGGGTCTCCATCAGCGCTTGCCAGTCGACTCGTTCGTCGTCCCAGCCGGTGATTTCTTGTCCCCGTGTGTCATAGACGGTGCTCTTGAAACGTAACCAGAACTTTTTTTCTCGTTTAAGCAGTTCATCAAGTTTGCCTTCATCGGCGTAGCGCTTGAGACGGCGAAGCTCGGCAACATGCTGGACGCGGACGTCAACTGCTTCTTCGATCATCTGCTCGATTTCGGCCGGGGAGGCATTGGGGGTCGCTTGCGCGAACTCACGGATGCGTTCCGAGCTGATTAGGTCGTCTTGGAAATATCCCTTTTTGTGCCAACGGGTGAGATAGAACTTGGCGATGTCGGCGCGCTCGTCTTCGTCTGGATTGACGAAGTTAGCGACGATGCCGAATCGGCCAGGTCGAATCATGGCCGGGTCGAACATAAAGAAACGGTTGGTGGCGGTGATGAACATAACGTTACTTTCCACAGGCTTGCCTGGGGGTAGACGTAGTGTTTTACCGAAGGCAGTGACGGGAATGAAGAGGGCGGACAACAGAGTGTTCACCCGACTACGAATGAAGCGCTGTATAAAGGGGGGCGAGTTAGTACCGCTCATCCAGGTTAAGAAGGGGTAAATAGCGACGCTAGCGCCACCACCACCCGGCATCATAAAGAGGTTGTGTTTCCCACTCGTTGGCGGCGGCACTTCTGCAGCCGCAAACATTTGTTGTTCGTTCCAAAGACGGGTGCGAATATGGGGAAGGTCAAAGACCTGATCGCCATTTTGCCAGTCGAGGACGTCCCAAAGGTCGACATCGCGCTGACTCTGGTTTTGTTGCTGCTGCATACCGGAACGGGCACCGAAGAGGATTTCGCCTTCGTCAATAAAGACGATGGCGCCACCGAACTCGCGGGCCATGCCCTCGGTAATGTGACGAACGATGAGGGGAATAAGCTGGCCGAAGCCCATAAAGGGAGCGTTAAATGCTGAAGCATCAGCGATCACAACCGGGAGCTCAAGCTCCGTGGCGATCTCTTTGGCGTAAAGCGTTTTACCGGTCCCTGGAGGACCTTCAAAGATCATGCCGCGCGTCGGCTTACGGTCGGAAAGACCTTTAGCATAACGAACGAAACGATCGATTTGGGTCTCGATCATGGCGCGAGCCAAGAACTGGCCCCTGGTAGAACCTTTCGGCACTTCCCAGTTGCCTTCTCCGGGTCGGAAGTACTTAATCTGTTGCAGATTAGGAATCATGATTGAGCCAAACATGAAGAACATCATCATTAAATAAAAGAAGGGGAGCATAATGAAGTTGGGCAGATACATGAGGACTTGAGGTCCAATTGTCTCGATGCCAAACCTGAGTCCGCAAAAAACGAGGAAAGAAGTATAGGTGAGCCATTTGGGGAAGAAGACAATCTGTATCAACCACAAGACGGCGACAAGAGGCCAAGCGATAAAATAGACTTCGATAGGGGTGAGACCAAAAACAAGATTCATAAAGACGACGTAGACGACCAGAGCAATACCAATTACGGCTCCGAGTCGAAGGAGGCGGTCTTGAATTTTGGCAGCGTCTCGTTTGAGACCGTCAATGCGGGCTTGTTTACGGTAACTTTCTTGGGCGTCGACTTCGATACTTATTTCGGGAGTTACTTCCTTCCTAGGGGAAGAATTACCAAAGAAGAGTTTGCTTAGCCGGTTTGGATTTGATCCCTTTTCGGCTGAATGCAAGGAAGGGACGACAAAAAAGACGATGAGTGTCATAAAAACATAAACGCCAAGGGCGATTAAGCCGGAGGGAAGTAAGGCGGTACTGTGACTTGTGAGCCAGATGATGGAGAAAATAAAATAGAAGATGGAAGCGACGATGAAGTGTGGCAGATACTTTTTCATTTTATGATTCCTTTAACCAATAAAAGACGCGGCGATTAACCGAAGGAAAAGCAAGATAAAAGCACAACCCGAGGGAGGAGTTTTTGGATTTCATTCTCCACCTCCTTATAGAAAAGTGTCTCCTTGATCCGTTTAATTGTCAAAGAGCTTGAATGCAAAGATACTATCATCTTTGTCAAGGGAGCGTTAGAAGGAAATTGTAAATGAGAAACTTGTATGTGATATGCTTTTTTGATCGCTAGAAGTACTTTGAGAAATAAAGGGAGAGTTTCTGATGAAACGGTGGGTGTTTGTTGGTGGTGTTTTGTTTTTGTTGTTGCTGGTTTCCTGTAAATCGGAAGCAGTCGAAGAGATAGAGGAAGAGACGGTTGAGCCGACGTCTGAAGGGGGCGGTGGGATTCTTGATCTACCGACGGAGGAAAGAGCGCCAACAGTAGGGGTGACGGTCAGTCCTCAAACTGGTGGGTTGGTGGTCAAGCAAGATACAGACAAGGACCTTCTGTGGGATGAGACGGAAGAAATAGTCAGAACCGATCCGTTGAACCCGGATACTGACGGAGACGGGGCGTCTGATGGTTTGGAAGTATTGGTCTTTATGTCTGATCCGTTAGTCGGGAATATTGATACCGATGGTGACGATCTGTTTGATACAGATGAAGCAATTTGGGGAACCGATCCGGCAAATCCGGATACCGACGGAGACAAATTGACTGATGGTGTGGAAGTCTATCTTTACGGTACTAATCCGGTGGAGTCGAGTACAGACGAGGATCCTTGGGATGACTGGTTTGAGGTTCAGCTTCAGCAGTATGGGATGAATCCGTTTGTGTATAATCAGGACTTTGACGGCGATGGTTTAGCAAATATTTTGGAAACCAAGGGAACAAAAACCGATCCACTTGATCCAGATACTGATGGGGACGGTAGGACGGATGGAGAGGAACTCTTTGGTGAAACGGCGACTAATCCTTTGGATCCAAGTCAGTAGTTTCATTGGTCCCGGCTTTAAGCCGGGCCTTTTTTTAGAAGTGTACAATTAAGACAACGGACTTTAACAAGTTGTGAGATAGGTGGATGATGGGTAAGAAGATTGCTCTTTCTGTCTTTTTGGTGGCTATAGTTCTTGCTATATCTATAGTCATCTTAAGATGGTCGGGTCGATTAGTAGTTATGTCGGCAGATGGAAGTAGAGACTATGATACTTTGCTAATGATGGCCGATGGAGTGCCAGATGGGGCAATAGTGCTACTTACCCCTGGGATATATGAGACAGAGAAATGTGTGAGATTCAAGAAGTCGATAAATTTGATTGGCTTTGATTCAAATAAGACGTTGATTGCCTCGAAAGACTCGGGATGTGTGGTGCAGTTTGGCCCGAGTGGTTTCTATCGCTTGTGGGGAGTTGGTGTGATCCATGTAGGGAGTAGGCCGGCGGATGTAGTTTTTGTGACGGGAGGAAAGATCTCCTTTTACAATTGTCAGTTTAGGGGGGCAGAGACGGGATACAAAGATATCCGACGGGCGGGTCTCTCGATCATTGGTAAGACGACTGGGACGGTGCGGGGATGCAATTCTCACCATAACAATCAAGCGGGTTTTTTGCTGCGGGAAGGAGTAAAAGTTACTTTAGTAGATAACTTGTGTTCAGACAATCTGGTGATGGGAATAGGCTTTTTTGGCAGTTCTAAAGGGAAGGCCAAGAGAAATACTTGTCGGTATAACGGGGAATCAGGGATAGTTGTGGCGGGGGTGGCAAAGCCGATATTGGTGGGGAATACAGTGACGGATAATTTGTTAGCCGGTATTTTGTATGACATTGCCGGAAGTGGTGAAGCAAGAAGAAATATCTGTAGCAATAATGGAGTGTTTGGAATTGTGGTTCTTAATTTTGGGAAACCCCGCCTGTTCAGGAATGAGTGCGTTTCGAATCAGATTGGGGTGGCGTATTGGTCAATGGCCGGCGGAGAGGCAGAAGGAAATAGGTTGGTAGGCAACAAAATCGCGGTTGGAGTCTTTCTTAGTTCAAGACCGGAGTTGACGAAAAATATTTGTGAGGAAAACGAGCTAGAGGATATCTGGATTCGGGATGAGGCGAGAGCAACGTTGATTAACAACGAGTGTCGGGTTAGGGATGAGAGTTAGTGAGGACGAGGCCTGTTGAGGGCCTCTTTTTTTGTAGTATCAGTTTCAAGACTCTAAAGTGATATGATACGGAAAAGTTCATTAACTTATAGATCGTTGGAGGTTATGTAATGCGCAGATTGAGTTGGTTGTTGGTTTTATTGTCTTTGGTAGGTTGTGGTCAAACGGAAATAGTAACTCGGACGGTGGTAGTGCCGGTGACCGCAACGCCTGAGTCGACGGCTGATTTCAGTAATTTGTTTCCAGTACCGACGGCGACGCCTGAGGTACGACCTGAGGTGACCGAGCCGCCACTAGAACTCCCAGAGAACGCTGACTCGACACAAGAAGTTGAGACTGAGTTACCGGGAGTGTTGATTGACGACTTGATCCTGGAGGCCGCGGCTGACGAGGTAATTACTCTGGAAGCAGGAGTTTACAAGGTAAGCGAGTGTTTGTTGGTTGAGAAACCGTTGACGATAAGGGGAGCAGGATCGGAAAGGACGACTATTCTTGCCTCGCAGGGCGGCTGTGTGTTTAATTTTATTGGTGAGGCAGAGGATCAGCTACAACTTGAGGGGATAGGTTTTCATTACTCTCAATTTGGTATTGGTTCAGATACAGTATTGATTGAAGGAATGAGTTTTGCGGTGAAGGATGTTGATTTCTTTGGATCCCGAACGCTGGGTAATTATAAAGCCGATCTCCACGCCGGATTGAGGATATCCAATGCGGTCGGGGAAATAGCGGGATCGGTCTTTGGTGACAATTACTGGGGGGCTGGTGTCTTAGCCGAGAACGGGGCGGAAGTAGAGATTTCAGGCAGTCTTTTTTATGGAGGCACCACGGGGAATCGATATGGTGTGGTGGTGTTTGATACATCGAAGGTGACCATTACGACTTCTCAGATTTATGCTCACTCGGTTGGTATCCTGGTTGAAGATCAAGGGCAATTGACGGTTATCTCGGTGAGGGGGAAGTTGAATCATGCGGCAATAGCCTTTTTTGATGATTCGAAGGGAAAGATTGTGAGCAGCGTGTTTGTTGACAATAAGATGGCTGGTGTTTTGGCTTTTGGCCACTCGGTGGTTGAGATCAAGGGCAGTCAATTTGGTCAGAACCAGTATGGTGTTGATGTCCGGCAATGGGCAGAGGTAGTACTGTCTTCAGATAATATCTTCTACAACAACTATGCTGATATTAACCAACAGATCTATGTCGTACCGGGGGCAGTGCCAACGCAGAAGCCCCCGAAGTAGAGAGTGTAACCATGAGAAGGGGCGGCTATTGCCGCCCCTGATTGCGTTTAGTGATGAATGGTATGATTTCATCAGTAGTTGTCATTACAATACTAAGATATGGACAAGGAGAGGTGGGTGGGAAGAATAGCCGGTTTGATAGCAAATATTGAGGGTGGTTTAATGCGGGTTGAAGGAGAGCGGAATCTATTCTTGGCTAATGAGTATTTAAGAGAGCATAGTCTGGTGGTAGTGAGTAATCACCCTAATTCAATTGGGGCGGTATATGGGATTGAGACGATTTTGCAATATTTGGGAAATAGGGGAGAAACAGGTATTGTGATGACAAGTAAGTTTTTTGATGGAGAGATGGGTAAATATGGAAGACTGGTGATGGGGGCATTGCAAGAATGGGGGATGGAGCCGATCAGGGTATATCAGCATGACAACAATCGAGTAAGTCAGGCACGGAGAATGGAGGCGGCGAGGACGGCTATCGTTAGGAGTGAGGAGATATTAAGTAAGCCGGGAGGAGTGGTCTTGATCTACCCTGAAGGGACGAGGACAACGGAGAAAAGGAAGATTGGAAAACTGGTGATACCGATCCAGCTGCCTATGGTGGCGGCTCAACGCGGAGCTGTTTTTGTGGGGGAAAAGGCGGGAATGGTGTTGCCGATTGTGACCGAATACAAGATCTGGTCACCACGACCTGAAGTAAAGGCATTACCCATGGTGGATGTGGCCTTAGTGTACGAAAACTTGTGTGGTCACTTTTCCCGGCGTGAGGCGAGACAGTTGGTGGTTGATGGTCTAATGACGATGATGGCAATGGAGATACCAAGAAGATTCAGGGGGCACTATGCCGGAGTAGTGGAGAAGATAAATAGCTGGGATTTTGATGATCCGAACATGCAGGTAATGTGGCAGGTGATGAAGCAGTTGAGGAAAGCGAGAAAAATGGGGTAAGAAAAAACCACCCCGATGAGGGGGTGGTGTGAGGGAAAGAATCATTAATTGAGATCGGAGTTTTGCTGGCGATTCGCCAGCGCTTCGAGACGCCTAGCCTTGTTGGAAGGCTCGGGCACCGAGTGCCCGGTCATGCCGACGTGGCCGGCGGCGTGGCAACCGCCTAGTGTCCAACCCATGCAGGTCAGGACGCTGTTGCCTTTGACGGCATAAACATAATCGATGACAGGTTGCACGTTGAGACCATTTTCGTCGGTTGTGAGCGTGGTGTCAGTTTCGTGCTCGGGATCATAGGCGTATCCCGGCTGGATGAAGATCTGGTCTCCTCTCTGAAGGTAATAACCAAACTCATCACGACTCTGAAGTACTGTGCCTGTGAAAGTCGGATCATCTTTAAGAAGATCAGCCATTTTACGACTCCTTTATATGTGAGAAGGAACAAAGTAAGGAAAGTATAGCCTTAAACAGGCTCATAGTCAAGAGGGCGATAAAGGAAAAGGCCCACATGGGAAGTGTGGGCCGAGATGGGATTATCCAGTGCCGAGCAGAGCGTAAAGCAAGGCGTTCATGATGAGCTGCCCCTGATTGACGACACCGGTGGGGTCAATAGCCGAAGCCATCCCCTGGGCCAGTTTTAAAGTTATCCATTCCCAGAGAGGGAGGGTAAGAAGAACGATCATCAAGCAACCACAGCCAAGACCGGCGCCGATACCGGCGTCTTTGTTTTCTCCACCAAGATAGGCGAGAACGACGAAGACGATAGCGATGACGAGGGCGATTCCCCAAATCCACCACGAAGCGTGGTAGAACCAGGTTTCGACACCAACGAGGTTATCAAGATATAGGTCCCACCAGGGTGCCCCGGTGAGGGTTGAGCCCATGGTCTGAAGCAGAGCGACGAAAAGACTGATGTAACTCACTTGAGCTTCTCCTTGTTGAGTTGTATTTGTACCCTGTAATATTACCTTAAGTTGTTCGGTGTGTCAATATGGCACTAAACTAGCGGGTTATGAGTCCTTTTGGCGAGAAAGAGCATGCGGGGAGAGGTATCAACGAAGGGTTGATACTGGTAGTTACCCCATTTTTTGATAATGGTAAAGCCGGCAAGTTGGAGCAGGAGGCGCCATTCATTAGGGAAGATAATGCGAACAGTACTAGCCTCACGATATGACTCAACCAGGTTGCCGGTGACGGCGTCGTAAATGTTGACTAAAAATGTCCAACGACAGTTTTGACTGGCGGGGAAGTATTCGGTGGCAGTCTGGCGGATCAGGATGTGCTGGCCGTTGTTAATGGGAACCTGTTTTTCAAGAAAGGGGATTGAAGTGGTATCGGAATCGGTCAGGCGTTTCAACTTGGGGTTAAAAATGTCGACGAGGAGAAAGCCTAAAGAGGGGTGGAGATTTAGGGCGAAGTTACTGAGAGCGGCCAGTTGATCTGTCTGAGAAGTCAGATGGAGAAAGGCGGTAAAAGGGACGAGGGCCAAGTGATGAAAGCCGGCATGGGGTGAGATGTAGGTACGCATATCAGCTTCGATTAAGGTGACGTTTTTGGCAGGTTTTGGATCGAGTAGTTTGATCTTGTCGGTGGCGGTTTGCAACATGGCGGGTGAGATGTCGACGCCAATAATGCGGTGTCCCGCCTGTGCAATCGGGATGGTGATACGACCGGTGCCGCAAGCGAACTCGAGAACTGGCTCGATGCCGGCAAACTCCTCAGCCAGTTGAACGAGGAAGGGGATGTCTGATTCGTACCCGGTGTACTGTTGATCATAACGAGGCCCACTGTGATAGAGGTTGCCCAGATCCATATAGCTGACTCCTTTTTTAAGGTGCTTACAGTTGAACAGAGGGTCATTTTAACTGAATTGGAGAGATAATGCAACCTATAGCAAAAAGGGGTTGAGGAAATAGGTGGGGGTGTAGAATACCGCCAATGATTGACTCGATACAGGTAGTGATTTTGTTTAGGGTGTTTTTGGCCTTTGTTGCTGGTGTGGTGGTGGGATATGATCGAGAACGAAGTGGAAAAGCGGCAGGGATTAGGACGCAAATGCTTGTTTGTGTCGGTTCGGCTTTGTTGTCAGGAATGTCGGTATATTTGGGCAAGATCTATGATCATCCGGCGGCAGATCCGGCGAGATTGATGGCACAGATTGTCTCGGGGATCGGTTTTTTGGGGGCGGGAGTGATACTCAAGAATGGGGGTAATAAGGTGGTTGGGGTAACGACGGCGGCAACGATCTGGGTGAGTGCGGCAATCGGGGTGGCCTTGGGGGCAGGATTCTATTCACCGGCGTTATTAACGACGGTCTTGGTGCTAATGCTAAACCCTTTGGCGACACTACAATACAAGATCGGCTTGAAGGGAGATAGTTACCTGATATTGATTAAGGCAACTGAAGTAGTCAGGGTAGAGGAGGTTCTTAAGAAGTTGAAAATACGCTTTAAGGAGATGAGAATGGAGGGGAGAAAAAAGGGGTTAATGCTAGTTTCGAGCCGACAGAGGAATCTATTATTAGAGAAAGGGTTGAGAAGGAGGAAGATTGGTTATGAGCTCGAGTATGTAGGGGAGGGAGAGTGAGGGGATTATATTTTACTAAGGTGTATACTCTGGCGAACGTACTTTAAGAAGATGTTGAGGTTGAGATGAAAAGAGTATTGGCGATCTTTTTTCTGTTGCTACTGGGTGGGTGTAAACAGGTTGAGACGATTTTAACTGAAGAAGCCACGGTAGAAGCCACGGAAATGGTGGGTACTCCATTTTCCTTCGGGCCGGCCGAGACACTAGCTCCAACTCCGACGCAAGTACCAGACTCGGAGAGTGATGATGATGGTGATGGTCTGACCTATTCGGAAGAGATAGAGGATGGAACTAATCCGAAGCTTTTTGATACCGACGAAGATAATGTCTGGGATGGTGAAGAGAAGCGCTTGAGAACGGATCCGCTTGATCCCGATACAGATAAGGATGGATTCGAGGATTGGGTGGAGATAACATTTGGAGACCTACACGGCCTTGATCCATTGGTTCCCAATGCTGATTCGGATGACGACTCGCTGCCGGATGACTACGAGAGGCAAATTGGAACTGATTCGGGTAACCCGGATACAGATGGTGACGGGGTAAAGGATGCCTATGAGTCACATTACAGTAATCCGCTTGATCCCGATACCGATGGGGATGGAATGGCTGATGGATTCGAGATGGAGATGCGGGCGTGTCGGATTCCCGTTAATTTGACCTATTTTGATCCCGATAGTGATGGGGATGGGGTACCGGATATCGCGGAGGTAGTCTTAAGCGGTATCTTGGGATACAATTTTCTTGATCCTGATAGCAACCATGATGGCATAGGCGATTTGGAAGAGTTCAAGACGATGTTGTTAGAGGCGGAATGTCAGTAGGTTAAATAGCCCTCCTTAGCGGAGGGCATTTTTGAAGTGACTTGATCAGATTACGGGATAATGGCGAAGGACTTGACCGCAATCAGGGCATTCTCTGCCTGGATGAGTAGGGAAAGCGTTGGTGTGAGGACATTGTTCCTGTAGCCGTTTGAGATCCTTGTTGAGTTCTCTTTGTTCTCTTTCCAGGAGATAGCGGCGTTGGTCTATTTTAGCTTTCCTGGTTTTGACCTCTTCAATGGTGAGCTGATGGGAGGACATAGACTACTCCTTTGTTGAGTCAAAGTACGGTGAGGCTATTTTACACAAAAACCCCGCAACATGCGGGGGTAGTTTTACACTACTTAAGTTAGGTACCAGTCTATTATTTGCGAAGCTAAATCTTCCAGTGAATGCACTACCATGACCTCTGGTCGATGGTTTGCGGTTTGAATAATGACATCGAGTTTTCGTTGATATTCAGGATCGACACCAACAAAGATTGGTTTACCTCCGGGTTGTGACCATAGGCCCAGTTCGTAGAGGACGATGGGGCAGAGGGTCTCACGACAAAACCAAAAGGAGATTGCACTGGCTTTTTGTAGATACTGAATTTCCCATTCAATTTGTCCATTGGCGGCCGATGGATCATGTATGGGAAAGTTGGCTCGACGGGGGTTATAAAGGGCGAGTTTGGTATTAGATAAGGATCTGACAAGCTCATGTTGCCAATTGGGGCAGTCGGTAATACCACCGGCCAGAAAGAGTGAGAGTTCGGTGCCAATATAGGTATTTGGTGCTTCGACGTAGATCAACTGAGATCTCCTTATCGATAACAGAGTACGAATAAAATGATTATATTCGAAAGAGCGATTTCTTGCAACCCATAGTTTTTGGAAGCAAAAAAGAGAGATAAAAGAAATCCACACCGCAGTGTGGATTTGGAAAATGGGCTTGAGAGGGTTAATGGTTGAAGTATTCTTTTGGCATTAACTCACTTGGGAGTTCACAGACGAAATCGAGATCTTTGTCCCAATCGATGGCAAGTAGGAGATAGATGATTCCACAATATTGGGAAATGAGTTCCCCATCGTGGGTCTCACGCCATTTCTGGGCGAGTTGACAAAGTCTATCTTCGTAATGTTTGGTTAAGTCATTGTAATTCGTCTTCCAGGATCCGTCTGCGGTTGAGGCAAATACCCAGTTTTGGACATGGCCACATTCGTTGCAGATTAAACCATCGGTGGAGGCGACGAGTGTTGGATGTTGAGAATCGGTGTAGCAGGTGTACTGATGCCAAGGGCTTTCTTGTTGGTATTCGGTGATGGCTTTAACCTGATCTTCGGTGAATGGGGCCTTGAGGATGTCCACTGAGTCGTCGGTCATTTGTTTCTCCTTTTTCAATGTGCTTGGGGGTGATTATATCTTGATTGATGCACTATTGGAATAAATTTACCGAGAGGCCAATGCGTTGGTGGAGTTAAAAAACCCGCCCTTGGTAGAGGGCGGGGGGTTGCGTACTATTTGAGATGTTGATTAAGAATGCGATATTCGAGGAGAATCATTGTTTCGGCGTGCGGAATGAAGAAGCCTAGGCACCAGGTAGTGTTATTGCCCCAGCTTTGATGTAGCTTTGCTAAAAAGATCTGGGTTAATCGGTGTTCGTCGGTAACAGGATCGTAGACAGTGACATTGGCTAAGCAGGCTTCATGCCGCCAAGCGGGGTTGTCAATCTCAAATCCGTATTCGATGTTTGCTTTGACTAGTTCATAGCTAGTGAAAAAATGTGCTTTGTATTTCCCCCGGGGTTTCTGATCCTGGATGAGATCAATGGCTTGTTTGGTCGATAGAGCTGGAGCTAAATTGCTCACGTTGGTTTCTCCTGAATAAAAGTGCGATGCAGGCGAGTATAACATGATGAGGCTACTGTTAGCCTTATGTAGAGAGGGATAAATTGATTTTGTTGGTGTTTACCTACACAGAAAACCCACACTTGCGTGTGGGTATAGATTCCTAGACTAGATCGTGTTTTCGAAGAGTGGCAGCAAAGAGATTGAGTCCTTCTTGAGAATCGATGTGATACGGATTAACAAATCGATCACCGGTAATCTGGCCGCTATCAAGAAGTTCAGCAATTTCATCGTAGGTAGGACAGTCAAGTCCTAAAGCAGTCAGCTGTGATGCTAGACTGTCGTCAAGCTCTGGGAATGCCCACTCGTGAGGGGGTGGGCAACCTGCGTGACCGGCAACTCGAATAAACTTTCTACCAATTTCGGTTTCGTACATTTCGTTGGCAACAGCAAGCGGAACCTTGCCTTCTGCCTCCCAATAGTACCAAGCTCGGGAGAATTTGAAAGGACCAAGAATCCCAATGATAGAGGCTGGGACTTCCAGATTCAGTGAGCCGGGAAGTTTTAGTATTTCTATACCGGCTTGGGTCAGTTCTGATTCAATTGTGCGGTCGCAGTCACGATCACCAGCTAAGTTTTTCAAGTTAGACTCCTTTTTGATTTTGGAAATCGATAGCCAGATTATCTCAGGTTAGAGAAGGGAAGTCAAATTATGGGGCTAGTTTGTAGGCTCTGGTGGATCGCAGATGGTGAGCGTGGTAGAACCACTATGTGGAACTTGGATATAGAAAACCCACACTGAAGAGTGTGGGTTGTAGTAGAGTAGGACTATTCTAAAGGCGAGAGGCCGATGGTAGAGGGCTGAACGGACAATTTCTCTCCGATTTCCCAGTTCTGGTCATTCCAAATGAGTTTGTACCATTCATGAACGTTGAAACGCTCAGAGATCATTTTTTGAGGATCGGTGGGGAATAGGCTCATTGGGCTGACCTTGCCGAGGAAATATTCCTCGTTTGGATTGAACAACGAGAGAGACGCTGGACTATTGAGCCACTTGAGCGCTTGTTCAGGGCTAGTTTCAAAACCGAACGAGGTTGAGTAGCCATCGCCATATCCGCCACGGGTAAAGATACCGAAATATATGAGTGGTGGTCCTTCAGGAACGAAGGTATCAGGATTGTCATTCTTGGTTGGTTGGAGATTGGAGCCACACTGATTGCAGAACTTGGCGTTAGATGGATTATCTGAATTACAATTGGGACAACGCATTGATTTCTCCTTAGTGGAACGGTGATGTGATTGTACCTTATAAGTATAGCACAGAACTACCAAATCTGTTCTGGTCCGTCTGCAATATCTAACTCGATCACCTCAATCTTTTGGTTAGTGAGGTATTCGATTCCCATAATGAAGCCTTTGATGATATCTTGCCCGTGTTCGTGATAGGCATCACTAAATGAGAGAATAGCTGTACCAGCTTCGTTGAGGAGTTCGATATTAAGATAATCGGACATGTATTCAGGGTCGTTTTGTGCGTAATGGGTGACTCGGGTGAATTTCAAGTTCTTCTCCTTTAAGGTGCAAGTGTTGAGAGAAATTTTAGCATGAGATTGCAGGGACTAATGGATCGTAGATGTTGAGCGTGGTCGAACCACTTTGTGGGAACTTATTGTCTGACGTATAATTTTGATTATGGAAGACTATAAAATTGTACAGTTTAAGCCTGAATATCGGGATCAGGTTATTAAGCTTATTGATCAGTCCTTAAAATGGCTTAAGGTCATTCCTGAGTCTGAGGAAGTTATAGATGATGAGGATTTGTTTCGGATCCACGAGGTTTATAGTGGTAGGGGAAATTTTTGGGTAGCAGTTAAAAATGGAGAAGTTGTTGGGACGGTGGGAATAAGGGACATGGGAGGTGATCAAGCGAAGTTAAATAGAATGTTTGTGAACAGTGATTTTCACGGATTGGGAATTGGCCAAAAATTGATTGAAGTTGCTTTGGATTACGCAAAAGCCCAGGAATTTAAGGAGGTGATTTTAAACACTCACGAGTTAATGACCAGGGCTCACCGGTTTTATGAGAAAAATGGATTCAGACAGACGGGGAAGGAAGGAGATAAATTCAACTACCGTTTGGTTCTATAGCTGCAGGCGCGCCAGGGCTTGAACCTGGGACCCTTGGTTTTGGAGACCAATGCTCTACCAACTGAGCTACGCGCCTAAGTTTACAAGGGTATTTTACCATTGATACGGTAGAATTGGCTTATGGCTGTTATAGTTGTTCGTGATATCGTTGCTGATCAAGATCTATCTTTGGCGAGGGAAGACTTGGGTGATTACATCAAAGTGGTGGTTGATGTGGAGCAAGGCATCTTGGCTATTGGTGGGGAGTGGCATGCGGATGCCGAGCAGGTATTGTTGAGAGAAGGAAGTAAACAAAAGGATCTATGGGGAGGGGGAATAGACTTAACAACAGGGGGAGTGGATTATGTATCGCTAATCAATACGAGGCCGAACTTAAACAACAGTCAGATAGTGAGCGATGAGAGTATTAGAAGAAAGATGCTGGAAGTAATTAGTAGATTTATGGGTAAATATGTCAAGACAGGATAGATTGAATTGGTCAACTGACTTGTTGAGGATTTCTTGGTGGTTACAAAATGGGGATTTAAGCATGGCTGACATGTTTATAAATAGAGGAACAAGTTTGTATCCCCATGGAGAGAAGGTAGCAGGACGGGAGTGGAGTTGGTGGTTTAAGGAGATTCAGCGGCCGGAGAAGGAGAAGGCGGCAGAGAGAGCGTTGACTTGGAGTCTTTTGCTTCGGAGGTAGGCGGAACTGCTGGGCTTGCAAGTGGGAGGCAATATTGAGTAAAGTGAAGATATGCCAGGAAAAGAAGGGGAAATAGAGAAAGAACAGGGATCAACTCTTAAAGTGGTTGAGGAAGTGAAGCCAAAGGCGAAGCTTGAGGAGAAGGTGGTAAAGCTCAAGAAGAAAGAGAAGGTGATCAAACGCAATGGCATGTCAGTAAAACAGTTGATGAAGAAGCCGAAGGTGAATGTAGATAAAGAAGGGTTGAAACGACTTAAATTGGTGGCGGTGGCATATTCTCATGTTGAGCGGGAGATGTTTGCCACGGAAGAGGCCTATGATGCTGAGGTGGAGGTGGAGGATCGGGCTGAGGAGGTGGCGGAAGAAATAGAGAAACTGGGAATAAGGGCAAAGTTGTATCCAGGTGACCAGTATTTTTTGACTAATTTGTTAATTGACAAGCCCAATTTAGTGGTTAATCTAGTGGATACGCTCAAAGGTAAAGACATGCTTCAGACGTCGGTACCAGCGGCCTTGGAGTTAGCCAATGTACCGTATACAGGAGCGGGGATGACGGGGATGGTAATTGGGAATAATCGCAACCTAACTAAGAGAGTCTTAATGGCCTATGACATCCCAACACCAGCCTATCAATTTATTAGGCGGGTGGGAACAAAGATTGATCAGTCGCTCGGAGTGCCCTTGATTGTGAAGTTGAATGAGAGTGGTGGGTCGGTGGGGATTGATAACAAAGCCGTGAAGGAGAGCTTTCCTGAGGCGCAGGAGAAGGTGAATGAGATGATTAGTACCTACAAGATACCAGTGATTGTTGAGCAGTTCATCGATGGGCCGGAGTTGACGGCCTGTGTCTTTGATGATGGAGCTCGTAAACATGTATTCTTGGTGGAAAAGAAGTATCGGGTTAAGGCGGATGGAAAGCATTACTTTACTAGTATTGAGACATATGAAGATGAAAAGGCGTGGAAGGTGAATCCAGTCCATGAGCCGCTGAGAAGTCGGGTAACTAAGTTAGCGATCAGAGCATTTAACGCACTACACCACAAGGACTATGCCAAGTTTGATGTCCGGGTCGAAGAAGAGACGGGGATCCCGTACTTTACAGATAGTAATCCCAATACTGCTTTTGGTCCAGATTTAGGGCTACCATTCACTGAAGCCGCGGCGATGTATGGTGTAGAATTCAGTGAGTTAATTGGTAGTTTGATAAGTAAGTATGGCAAGCAACTCTAGACACGAAGGTAGGTTTTCTCATATCAAACGGGTAATGCAGATCTCGGATTCTCATTGTGGACCAGCAACGCTACGAATGATGTTTGACCATTTGGGGGTGAGAGTTTTGCAACGGGAGATTGTGAAGGCAGCTAATGTTAAATCGAGGCTAAAAGAACATGGAGTTACTTTGGCCGATATGGTATTGGCAGTGAGAGCTTTGGCTCCGGACTTTAAGCTGTGGTACAAAGAAGAGGCAAAATATCGCGATATCGACAAAATAGTGAATGGACGAGGCTATCCTTTAGGAGTTGAGTGGCAGGGGATATTCGAAGACGTCGAAAACGGTGAGAGTGATGAAGATGGACATTACAGTCTAGTAACGGGGATAGATATGGAGAAGAGACAACTTTGGTTGGCAAATCCATATCACTTGTATGCAGGTAAGGACATGAAGTTAGGTTTTTCTGACTTCTCCAATAGATGGTGGGATGAGAATATGCTGGAGGGGGAGGAAGGTAAACACTTTGTGGTAGAGGATTACCGGATGTTTTTTTTGTTGACTAGGAAAGAAGACGAATGGCCCATGGAAATGGGGATGCAGGATGCAAATCTATGGATTGCGAATAGGGAGGAAGATTAAAAGGACTTCACTTTATTTGAGCTTAGATACTTCTTTGTGCTCCGTATGTTTGCGGCACTTCGGGCAGTGCTTCTTGATCATCAATTTTTCAACCGTGTTAGTACGGTTTCTCTCGGAGAGATAGTTGAAGTTACTACAAACGGTACATTTGAGTCCAGCTAGTTGTCGGGGGCCTTTTTTTGCCATGAGGGTATTTTACCAGAAAGTCGAAGATCCCGTAAGGGTCGAAGATCCTGAGCTTCAGCGAATGGGTCGAAGATCCCGTAAGGGTCGAAGATCCTGAGCTTCAGCGAATGGGTCGAAGATCCTGTAAGGGGGAGAGGGTTTAGCCAATAGTTGGGTTAGAGGGTGGGGTAGTTGTGTAAATAAATTACTCAAAGAGTTTTTGAGAGGGTAACTTGAGTAAAAAAAGTGCTTGATCTGTTATAAGGTCTATTTTGAGTGGTGAGTGGATAAAGTGTGGAAAAAGGAGAAATGCGGGAATTAATGTTGAAAGAAATAGAGGGAAATAATGACATATCAGACTGTGTCATTAGATTTGAAGAGGCTGCACTCGAGATAATATCAAGTTGATAGAAAATTATATTAGTTTGTCCCTGGGAGGATGAAGTCTGCCCTTTCTGTTGGTTTGTGTCAGTATATTGCAGGGGTCAGAAAGCCTTTTAGAGGTATTGTAGGCGGTTGATATTATGTAACAATGTGCGACGTAACTGTATTTTAGCTTAGTAGGTGAGTCGCTGTCCGAAAAGACTCCTGGGAATTAGTTTTTTTAGACTCCCCTATGGTGCGTTGAGTGGTAGATTGAAAAAAGGATTAAAGCAGGTGATGGAGTGTGAATTGGTCAAATATCAAAATATAAGTAAAAGTATGGGATATGGTCTGCTGTGAAAAGTTAATTATAGGCGGGGAGAGAGTATTACTAGAGGGTGGTGGTCTTTACTCCCCCAGGAATTCGGGTATGATGAAAAACATGAAAGAAAGTGAATCAAGGTTTGATGATTTGAGTTTTGAAATTCAAGCAGAGAGATTTGAGTCGGGACTTCGACGTAGGGGTATTAAAGTTTTATTTCTGGATGTTGATGATACTTTGGTGAAGACTCACGATGTTTTTATAAGAAGAATTGAGTCTGCGGCCGATATACTGGCTGTTGGGGCAGGGATGGATGTACTAGAGGTTAGAGGTATGATCTTTGAGGCAATGGGTAGTCTGAAATCAAAGCTATGGGTGGACCCAGAAGTGATGCCTCTGGCAATGTCGGTGGTATTCTTTCGGCTTGGTTTGGGGAGAGAAGAGCGGGAGGTTTTAGAAAGGGCACAAGATGAGGCGATGCAGATATATTGGAATGATTTGCCAGTTGTCTGTGAGGAGGTAGAGAAAGCGGCCTTGGTCTGGTCTTCACTTAAAGAAGTAAGAGTGATTGCAGCGACACATGCAGATGATCGTTGGACTAATTTCAAATTGGCCAGCAACGGTTTGATTGATTGTCTTAACGGTGTTAAGACAATAACGGTAAATGGTCCAAAAGGGATAGAGCAGTGGCAGCAGCTGATTGAGGAAGAAGGGGTTTTGCCAAGTGAGGTGGGGGTCTGGGGTGATAGTTTGCAAGGGGATATTCTCGCTCCCCTACACGCTGGTGTACCTGAGACTAATTTGGTGAAGATACAAAGCGAAATTGTTTTTGGAGCGCATGGAGAATTGCCAGCTGGAGTGGTTGAAGTGAAGAATGTATGGGAAGCGATGAAGATGTGGAGTTGGCTTTAAAAAGTTCATTTGATAGTCCTGGCAGATTTTTTGAGATGTGAGCTTTTTAGGGGTAGATTGACGAAAAAAGTAGTGCCTTTGCCTTCGGTTGACTCAAACCAGATTCGGCCTTTGCAAATGTTGACAATGGTTTTGGTGAGATAGAGGCCAAGACCGGTGCCGTCGACATCCATTATTTGAACATTGTCGGCACGGAAGAACTTGCCAAAGATCTTGTCTTGTTGTGGAGCAGGAATACCGAGACCGGTATCTGTGACTTTGATGAGAATATGAGCATTGACACCTTTGATGCTAAGGCCAATCTTGCCGTCTTTGGGAGTGTACTTAACAGCATTACTAAGTAGATTCTGGATGATGATACTGACGAGTTTGGGATCATTCTTGATGATGATATCTTTGGGATCATAGATTTTGGTTAATTTGAGATGCTTGGTGGTAATCTGGGGAAATAATTCCTTTATCGTAGCTTCGGCCAATTGAACGACGTCAACGGGGAGAGGTTCAATACTAAATGTTCCCATTTCGATACGACTGACATTAAGAAGAGAGTTGACTAGTTCAACCATACGCTTACTGGCGCGGGTAATTTCTTGAATGTATGTCGACTGGATCTTGTTGACGGGGCCGGTTTTTTTGGAGGTAAGCATCTCGATGTACCAATTGATGGTGGTGAGTGGGGTACGAAGCTGATGCGAGGCAAGGGAGACAAACTCAGATTTGGCCCGGTCAATCTCTTGATCTTTAGTGGCATCCCTAAAAGTTTGGACAGCTCCAGTGATGGTGGAGCCGACTTTAATGGGAGAAATCATAAATTTGACAGGAAAGCGGGTTTTGTCTTTGCGGGTATAGTAATATGGGGTGGTGGTTTTACTACCGACTCGTTCATTTCGGAGAATTCTAGCGAAGATCTTGTCGTGGAAAGAGACTAGATTGTCATTCTCATCTTTGATTAAGATTATGTCAGCCAGGTGTTTACCAACGGTCTCTCTTTCGCTGAAACCGGTGAGTTTCTCGAAGGCTTGGTTGACTTTGGTGATACGACCGGAACGGTCAAAGACTACTAGACCTCTACCGAGAGACGCAAGAATAATTTCGTCTTTGGTGCGTTCTTCTTCGAGTAGATGACGGCTTAACGAGGTTCTGACTAAACGGACAATGAAAAAAGTGGAGATTGCATTAGCGAGGAAGATGAGTCCGATTAGAGTGATCAGCTCGATAGTGGGCCCTATAGAGCCTAAAGTTTGGTAGATTTTGGTGCTTAGGATACTGGAGAGAAGACCGGTAGGAAAAAGAATCAGGAGGAAGATAAGGAGTTGGAGGATAAGGCTGCCAGTTTTGTTCTGATTGATGGGGATCAGAATAGAGGTAAATTTGTCCTTTGGTGGTTTGAACATCGTGAAACAATTTAACGGGTGACACTAATAGTGGCAGACTGTTCAGCACTTGGAGCAGCGACGGTGACACGGCCGTTACTGGATTTGACGATAGTATAATCGGTCGTGCCACTAGTGGCGGTAATGAGGGGATCTTTGGGGATAGAGACGAGATACTTTTCACTGGTGGTGAGGACGGTAAGGTCGATTAGTCCAGTACACGAGCCAGAGCCGGTTTGACAGATAGCTGTGGCCGAGGTGGTGATTGAGCTGGGTAGACTACCGTTGTTGTCAATGGAGTATTGATAGACAGCATTAAGGATAGTATTGACGTCGACGCGTCTTTGAGCGTTACGGGTATCGGCAAGTTGTTTGCTTGGATTGATGGCGAGAATGACTATGCCAGCTAAGATGCCGATGGCGGCAACGACGAGAAGGATCTCGAGAAGAGTGAAACCGTTTTTTTGTTTGATTTTGAGCATAGATGGTGTAATTGTTCTTAAGTAAATACTAACACTTTTAGAAGTCGGCAACTTCTTGCCAAGAAGTGATGTTGATATCAGGATTAATTGAATCAAGGGTGATTTGGACTTTACGGACAACGGTACCAACTGTGCCTGAGACAGTGGCAGTCCGATTCTGAGCGCCTTGAGAGGTGACGGTATAGGTACAAGAGCCTGCTCCAAGAGAAACAGAAGCGGAACCAGTGAAGATAAGAGAAGCACGAATTTGTTGGAGGGCCTCCTCGGCGCAGGCGTCGGCAAGGGCTTTAGCTTGGTTGCTTTGGACGAGGGTGAAGCTGGTACGAGAGCTTGATAGACCCAAGAGGAGGAGAGAAACGGCAATGGCACTGCTAATGAGACTGATGATAATGGCACTAATGAGAGTGACGTAGCCGGTGTTTTTGTTATCTAAGGGTAGCGGTGGCATAGAATGTTTTTGAGTAATTGTATTCATTACGTCCAGTGGGATTAACATAAGTAAGAGTGAACTGAATTCTAATGGTACCGGGAGTACTGGCTCTGGTGAGATTGTAAAAAGAGAGTGAAGAGGTGGTGATTGATGAGGAGGTGAGAGAGACGGGGGAGCTGGCGGCTTCTTGGATGCGGAGAGTAGATGAGGAGAGATCGAAAACAGTGGGATCAAGCGAGATGCCGACCATATCTAACGAGAGTGAAGCGGCGGAAACGCCAGTGGCGGGTGAGTTGATGGCGTCAGCATTACGAATGGTTTGAGTGATGAGTTGGATGGCTTGGAGTCCCTGTTGTTCGATTTCTGCAACGGTTTGATTCTTGATGCGGGCAGCGAGGAAAGTTTGGAGAACGGGAATGAGGGCAAGGAGGGTTGCTGTCATGAGAGAGGTATAGAGGAGGAGTTCGATTAAAGTGAAGGCGGAGTTCTGGTTAGATTTGTGAAGATGGTCTTTCATTTGCTTAGGGTTTGCAACAGCAAGTATCGTTGGTACCGGCAGTGCAAAAAGCATCGCCCGTTGGTTCATTGATTTCGCTGTGGAGGGTACATTGGCTGAGATCGGTGCGACAGATTCCAGAAGAAAATAGAAGGTTTTGACAAATAGTGACGCAACTAGTGGGTGAGCCAGCGCTAGCTTTCCAGGCAGTAAGGTAAGTGGTGAGAGAGACGAGGCCGGTTCGTTGCTGATTTTGGGTCCAGGTAACATTGCTGACGATTTGTTTGCTGTCGGCGTCGATGGTGGAGATGGTGATTGAGCGGGTGAAAGTATCGGTGGTGTCGGAGCTACCGGAGAACCCCCAAGTATTGGAGGTAATGGCAAGGCCGTATGTACCGTCAACGAGGTTACTGAAGGCGTGGTCACGAATATTTCTGACGGCTTCGAGTCCTTCGTTGGCAATAATAGAGGCTCTAGCGGTGCTGCCGGCGACCTGAGTTGTCTGTTGGCCGTAGATGATGCCGCCAAAAAGAGTAGTGATGATGAGAGCAAGAATAGAGACAGCGAGTAAGACTTCGACGATGGAGAAACCGTAGATTTTTTGTTTAGTAGGCATAAAAGAATTTAACTTCTAGAAGCTGAGTGTACCCTTGGTATTAATGGTGATTGAGCGAGAGTCGCTGCTGGTAGTCAGTGTAGTTGTACCGATACTCTGGGGTAGACCGGCGAACTTGGCGTAGACTACTTCTTGTAGACCGGAGACGGAGATACTGGAGGAGATATTGAATGTTTCGTCATAGGTGGAATCGCGAGAAGTAAAACTGCTGCCTTTAAAGAGGGTAAGACTACCGTTTTGTATGTTGACTCCCCAGGTAGTGTCGCCGTCGACGGCTGACGAGAGAATCTGGGCGCGTCGAAGGGTTTGAGCCAGGCTATTTATGGTGATATCAAGATCGTTTCGAACTTGAAGAAGGCGATAGATGGGGGTGCTAACGCCGGCGAGAGCGGCGATTAAGGAAATGGAGAGAAGAATTTCGATCAAGGTAAATCCTTGAATGTTTTTGTTTACAGGTATCAAGAAAGAGAAGTGTAATTTATTTAGGTAGAACATAGGCGCCATTGACCCAGCCTGATTGAGTACTAAGCGATGGATCAGTGAGAATAATTTTGTACCACTCGCCGTCTTGACGAAGATATGTGTAGCTTTCTCCTGGCAAGGCACGGGTGATAATGGATGAGTCGGTAGAGGGAAGCTGTCTGACATTCAAATAGCCGATTCCAGTATCTTGGACCTCGAGTTGTTGGAGAGATACGGGTGTTGGGGTGGGAGTGTTGAGAGGGACGACTTCTTGAGTGTTAGAAGTGGGGGGAGTAGCGGGATTATTGTTTATTCCACCCAGTAGGCTGTAAATGGGGAGGATGACGGCGATGGCGACGGCAACAACGCCAAGCCAGACAATGACGAGGAGAATCGGTTCGAGAATAACGGCGAGATTCTTGGCGGAGGTGTCTGAGCGTTCCTCATAGACCTCGCCAATTTTGCTGAATGTGGTGGCAAGATTGCCTGACTGCTCCGCGGCGAAGATCATTTGTTGGATGGGGAGGGGGATAAGTTTTTCAGATCTTTTATAGGCGCTAAAGCTTTGTTGAAAAGAGTCGCCTTCTTGGATCTTGGTTTCAAGGAAATGAAAGAGGCGCTGGTACTGATAGAAGGAGGCGGTTTGAGCAGCGCTGTTAAGTGAAGTAGTCATGGGGACGCCGGCATTAAGGAGACCGCTTACGATGGTACCGAAACGAGCAATCTCGATGTTTTTTACCAAGCTATTAATACCTGTGAGGTGGAAGATGAGAGACTGGCCGATAAACTTGGTCTTATTAAAGATAAAGAGAAAGTAGATGAGGAGAGCGGCAATGAAGAAGAAGAGAGGAAGAAAAATCAGGCCGTATTGATTTAAGAAGTTGCCTGATTGAATGAGAATCCTGGTAATGAGGGGGAGTTCTATCTTGAGTTGACTGAAGACAGTAGCAAGACGAGGAAGAATGAACCAAGTGATGGCAATGCCGACAATGAAGGTGAGGCAGATGACGAAGGCGGGATAGAGCATGGCAGAAGAGATTTTGGAGCGGAAGGATTTTTCCTTTCGTTCTTGGTTAGCGATGACTTTAAGATTTTCTGATAGTCGGCCGGATTGTTCGCCGACTGAAATCAATGAGGTTACATTGACGGAGAAGATGTGGGTATTTTGGATGGCATTTGAGAGAGACTCGCCTGATTGGACGTCTTCCAGTATTAATCCTATGACTTTTTTCATGCCTTTGGTCTTGACCTCTTGCTGGAGTGATTTGAGAGCACTAATGGTGTCAGTTCCAGATGAGACAAGGAGACTGAGATTTTCGATAAAGAACTCCTTATCACCACCAATGCCAAGGGTGGAGAAGGGGCCGAGTTTTTTTTTATTAGTCTTCTGGGGTGGATTAGGATTTTGGTTTTCCATTGCTGGGCGGAATAGCAACTCTAAGTAATTCTTCGATGGTGGTGATGCCGGTTTGTACTTTTTCAAGGCCGTCTTCAAAAAGTGATTTCGAACCATCGATGAGGGCTTGTTTATGGATCACTTGGGTTGAGGGGCGAGTCAGGATGATTTCTTCGAGCTTAGGAGTGATTTTGAGGAACTCGAAGATGGCGGTGCGGCCTTTGAAGCCGGTACCACCACAGTTGTCACAGCCTTTGGCTTGGTAAAGGGTGGTGCCCTTGTTTGGGAAGTAATGTTGGGCTTGGGGGAAAGTGGCTTCAAGCTTGGCATTGGTAGTCTGGTAACTGATACGACAGTTGTTGCAGAGGCGTCTGACGAGACGTTGGGCGATGATTAAGTTGAGGGTGGAGGCGAGAAGAAAGGGTTCGGCACCCATATCAAGGAGTCTGGGAATACTGGTAGCAGCATCATTGGCATGGAAAGTGGAGAGAAGAAGGTGACCAGTTAGAGCGGCATTGATGGCAATCTCGGCGGTCTCAAGATCTCGTATCTCGCCGACAAGGATAACATTGGGGTCTTGGCGGACAATGCTCTTTAGGCCTTTGGCAAAGGTGAGATTGGTGAGGGGATTGACCTGGATTTGATTGACCCCAAGAATTTTGTATTCAACAGGGTCTTCGATAGTAGTAATATTAGTCTCGGAAGTATTGAGAGTCTTGAGTAGGGAATAGAGAGTGGTGGTTTTGCCGGAACCGGTGGGTCCAGTGACAAGAATCATGCCAAAGGGCTGTTTGATAGCTTTGGTAAGGATCTCCTGGTGAGTGGTGGAGATGCCTAGATCGGCGTAGCCAAAACCTTTGATGTATTCGGCTAATAGACGGATGGCGACTTTCTCACCATCAATGGTAGGGGCAATGGAGATTCGCATGTCGATGAAACTGTCGTCCTTGGGGAAGCGCATGGCGCCGTCTTGAGCAGAGAAGTGCTCATCAATACGGAGGTGGCTTAGGATCTTGATATGGTTAAGAACATTTTCGTAAAGGATGCGATCGATTTGGCCGATGTTTCGCAGTTGACCGTCGATTCTAAGGCGAATAACGACTTGTTTATCTTGGGGATCGAAGTGGATATCGGAGGCCTTTTCACTAAGGGCGTCTTTGATGATCTCTGTCACTAGTTGCGGAGCAATCTTGTTGGGTGAGGTAAGGATGGTTTCGAATCGGCCACTAAGAGGTTGTTTATAGAATTCCAGACAGTGGTCGATGTCTCCCCCAAGGGAGTAGGCAAAACTAATCTTTTTGTTGGGAAAGAGGGTAGAGAGTTGGGGAGTGAGATTATTAACGACTTCCGGTTTGTCAGTGGTGAAGACGATTGCATTGTCATTTTCTTCAAAGAGAATTAGTCGATTACTGATGGCTATTTCTTTAGGGAGTTTGAGAACTTGCTCTTTGGTGGGAATTTTTGAGTTGAGGTCGGCGTAGGGGAGAGAGTGAGTCTCGGCCATGGCTTGTCCGAGTAGGTCGGGAGTGAGAAGTCCTTGGTTAAGGAGGTAGTCTTCAAGGGTAGATTTGTTTTTCTTGAGATATTCGACGGCTTTCTTTAGGTCGGCCTCTGAGACATAACTGCCTTTAAGAAGGATTTCTTCGAGTGAGTCGGGTTGGCTGGTGATGTGATCTGGTAGAGATATCGTGGGTGGAGTGGAAATGGAGTTGGTCATATATTCTTGCTAATCTAGTAATAGAGTGACAAAAAAACGTTGACGTATCAGTGACTTAGATCACAGACAGAAGCTAATAAGGTAGATTAAATATGGGGGTAGTAGAAGATAAGACATATATGGAAAAGTTCTTTAGTAAACAAGAAAAAATTGATTATCGGTCGGGGGATTTGATTCTGAGTGAAAGGAATAGTGGTCGTTATGTTTTTTACATCTGGGAAGGTTTCGTGAAGGTATTCTCAACCTCACTGGAAGGAAAAGAGAAAGTACATTTAATTTACGGTAAAGGGGATTTTTTTCCGTTGCTAACGAGTCTGGGTAGATCCACAAAACGACATATTAACTTTGAAGCACTTGGGCCAGTGGAACTTAGTCGGGGGATGGTCACAAAATTCAAAACATTTCTAAACACTGATCCGACAATTTTATTAGAGGTGGTTGAGAGATTAATAAACTTCGGCCTTATGTTGAGTAGCAGAATGGAGAACTTGGAGATGGAACGGGCATATGATAGGGTGGCGGCGAGATTACTATCATTGGCTAACTGGTTTACTGATCTAAGGAGTGGGGAAGAGACAGTAGTGATTCGGATACCACTGCATCATAAGGATATTGCTAACTCAGTCAATTTATCTAGAGAAACTGTCTCGAGAGAATTGAATAAGATGATTAGGCAGGGACTGATTGATTATACTGAGGATAGTTTTATTGTCCTAAAAGATTGGAAGAAAGTAAGAGAGGAATTGGAGCAAAGAGTTAAGATTGAATCGTTGCTGGTAAGTCGTTAATGGAAGATGTTAGAGGATTTGTTTGACCTTTTCAATGAGTTCGTTAAGAGTCGTGTCGGATTTGATGAAATAGTCTTTGGCGCCAAGATCTTTAGCTTTTTGATAGTCTTCTTCTTGACTGAGATTGGAGGAGACTATAACCGGAGTGGTTAATTTTAGTTTTTGTATTTCGCTTAAGACCTCAAAGCCATCAACCTTGGGCATGACTAGGTCGAGGAGAATGAGGTCGTATTTATTGCTTTTGATTTTCTGGATGGCTTCCTGGCCGTCAAAGGCGACCTCAACGGTGAAACCGGCTGAAGTAAGTTTTAATTCCAAGGCCTTGGCCATGGGTTTTTCGTCTTCTGCGATAAGGATTCTGTTTGCCATAGATAGATAATACTACGTATGACAAGGAAAGGGAGCCGAGACTGGGAATAAGAGCTTGCTCGTCCTTACTCACAATATACTAATGCATATTGTGATGTTGTCCTGTGCTTCCTCTTATATCTGCGCCCATAATCACATTATGGTCTGGATATTGAACCCGAGGGTTTGCTTCCCTAGTCTGTCGGAGCCGAGACTGGGAATCGAACCCAGGACCTCAATATTACCAATATTGTGCTCTGCCAACTGAGCTATCTCGGCTAAATGGCTTGGCTATTTTACCATGTTTGAGCTTAAGGTGTTGCAGGGGTGTGGTATAATATGAGATATCTCAACCAGGAGGGTTTCATGGCTAAAAAAAGCGTATCGCAGCCTGAGATGCTGGTCACAGGCACGATTTATCCGATCGCTGCCTGGAAGACTGTTGGTCAACGTGGGGACGCTGAGGTTCTTTTCCCCGATGGCTCTTGGCACAGGCTGCCGCCAGGTCATCTTGAATTCCAGGGTTTAGCGTCGCAGCGGCCCAATCGGGTTCAGGTGGAAAAGGGGATCTCAATCATCTCCTGAAAAGTTAATGCCCCGGGCTATTGCCTGGGGCATTTTCTGTGCCGGAGACAGGACTCGCACCTGTGAAGGCCTATGGCCGCGGGATTTACAGTCCCGTGTAATTGCTGCTATACGACTCCGGCGTTGATGTATTTTACCATGTAGGAGGCTGGGTGATAAAATGAACCAGATTGCCGACATAGCTCAGTAGGTAGAGCAGCATTTTTGTAAAATGAAGGTCGGGGGTTCGATTCCCTCTGTCGGCTCACGTTCCAGCAAATTTGATAAAGTAGATTCATGAAAAGAATCGCTGTTTTGTTAGTCAGCTCGGTGTTACTTTCTGCATGTATTTTGGTGCCGCAGAAGGCGAAATATAATCCGGCTGATGTGACGGAGACTTTGGTGGGGGTGGTGAGCCTGGGAGGGGGAGAAAGTAACTATAGTTTGAAGAAAGATGTGGGAGGTATAGTGCTTTTGCATGACGGAAATGCGTCGCTTGGTGGGTTTGTGGGAAAGAAGGTGAAAGTAGTGGGGCAGTATTCGGGGACGACATTGTATGTAGATAGTGTGGAGATAACAAAATAAACCCCGCGAGTGCGGGGTTGAGAGGAGTTAAACATGAGGCAGTGAGATGACGAGTAGAATTATGCCTAAGATAATGAGGATTCCCAAAAGGGGATAGTTCCAGAAGGGACGAGGTGATGAACCATCAAGTAAAATGAAGAAAAGAATGATGCCACTTATGACTAAAAGAGCTGTGCCGGTGATGCCAATTACCCACCAGAAAAAAGTGGTTGCGAAGAGAAAAGGGAGACCGTAAAAAAGAGTCAGGAAAAGAAAGCTGAGGATGACATTTAGGATCCTGTCTTTTTTCATCTAAATATCCTTTCAAAGTTCAGTGTAGCCCATATTATACCACGAGCTGTGGGGAAGTGTGATAGATTTAGACTATGTTTGAGTTTTTGTGGTCCAAAAGGAAACCGACTGCCTCGGAGATCAAGATCCACCCGGTGGTACTTTTGATCTTGGATGGTTGGGGGGTGGCACCGGCATCGTATGGGAATGCGATCTCGCAGGCGAAGACGCCGAATATGAACAAATTACTGTCTTTGTACCCTCATGGGGAGTTGTTGGCCTCAGGGGAGTCGGTGGGGTTGCCGGCCAATGAGGTGGGTAACACCGAGGTGGGACACCTCACTATTGGTTCGGGAAGAGTGATACTGCAGAGTCTGAAGCGGATTACTCAGTCGATTGAGGATGGAAGTTTTTTTGAGAATAAGGGGTTTAAATTGGCTTATGAACATGTGGTGAAAAATGGCTCGACACTTCATTTGATGGGTTTGGTGGGGACGGGGAATGTCCATTCCTCGGTAGCGCATTTGTATAAACTGCTTGAGTACTACAAGCAGTTGCGGGTAGAGAAGGTTTGTCTACATTTATTCACCGATGGAAGAGATTCACCACCAAAAGAGGCAGTGGATGTGGTGAGCAAGTTAGAAGAATACTTAAAGTCGATTAAGATGGGGAAGATAGCGACGATTGGAGGAAGGTACTTTGGCATGGATCGAGACAGGCGGTGGGAGAGGACACAAAAGGCCTATGAGGCAATTGTGCAAGGAAAGGGTCGACCAGCCAGTTCAGCGGTTGAAGCGATTGAACAGTCATATCAAGCGGGGGTAACGGATGAGTTTATTGAACCAACAGTAATTACGGAGAACGGGTCGCCGGTGGGAAGCGTCGCTGACGGGGATGCGGTGGTGTTTTTTAACTTTCGGATCGATCGGCCGAAGCAACTAACTATGGCTTTTGTTTTGCCAGATTTTGAAAATCTAAGAGATTTTGAGTTTGGTTACGAGCCAGATCAAGGAAAAGTGAAACAAGAGAAGGTTAAGGGGCCGACGTTTGTAAGAGAAAAAATCTTGAAAAATCTGTGCTTTGTGACGATGACGGAATATCAACAGAAGCTACCGGTCAGTGGTGTGGCGTTTCCACTGCCAAAGATACCCTTTTCTTTGTCGGAAGTAATTGCTAAGGCAGGCATGAGGCAACTTCATATAGCGGAGAGTGAGAAAGAAAGAATGGTGACTTTTTATTTCAATGGTTTGCGGGAAGAAAAGTTTTCCGGAGAAGATTATCGGATTGTGCCGTCTCCTAAGGTGGCTTCATATGATAAGCGACCGGAGATGTCGGTGTTTAAGATAGTGGGGGAATTTGAGAAGGCTGTCCTTAAGCAGGAATACGGCTTTGTGGTGATGAACTTTGCCAATCCGGATATGGTGGCGCATACAGGGAATTTGCCGGCGACAATCAAGGCGTGTGAAGCAACTGACAAGGCGTTGGGGCAGATAGTTGAGATGGTGTTAGCCTATCAGGGTGCACTGATAGTGACGGCAGATCACGGAAATGCTGAGGATCTGTTAACTTTTCCGACCGGGACGTTTTTTTACACTACGGCCAGGGGGGATCTGAACACGGATCACAGCAACAATCCAGTTCCGGTGATCTTTGTCGGTAAGCAATTTGAAGGAGTAAAGAAAGTTATCCCTAAGATGAGCCTGGCTGACGTGGCACCAACGGTACTAAAACTGCTTAATCTCAAGATTCCGGAAGCGATGAAAGGAACTGACATTTTGGTACAATGATCTTATGACTGCCCTTGTTTTTTTGTATGTTTCGATTTTAATAAACATCTTTGCGGTATTGGTGTTGATTTGGTTGGTGACGAGATATCAAGAGCTTTTGGATTCATATCACTCGTTGAGAGAGTATAAGGATCGGAGTCAAAAGGTGGCGGGGCAGTGGCTTGAGGAGGCGAGGAAGAAGTCGGAAGCGATAGTAGAGGAAGCAGAAGGTAAGGCAGAGCAGATTTTACAAGAGACGATACTTTTTGATGAGGGGCTGAAAGATAAGGTGGCCAAGAAAGTAGAGGTAATGATGGATCAGATCGCCACCTTGATAGCTTCGGAAGTGGGGAGTAGGGTCAGAGAAGCAGCAAAAACTTTAGTAAGTGAGGCAGAGGAGGATTTTGCGAGTGCCAAGAAGTCGATTGAAGAATACAAGAAGGTGGAGACGGATAGGATTGATAAGAGAGTCAAGGCGGTGATCGATGATGTGGCGAGGGAAATACTCGGGAGAACATTGTCAAAAACGGATGCGGAAGATTTGGTACGGGCAGCACTAGAAAAGATGCCGGAAACTCATGAATAGCATAGTACAGCTAGTTCTTACCAGTGATGATGTGAGGCAGATGCGAGGTCTGGCGCAGAGATTATTGGAGTTGGTTTATAAGGCAAAAAATCAGGAGGAAGTCAGGGAGACGATTAAAAAAGAATTACCAGAAAGAATGTTTGAGCGGTTTTTGGTGTGGTACGAGGACCTAGTGGATAGAGGTAAAAGCTTGAATGAGTTGATTGTGGAATTGGATGAGCTTGAGGTGGTGAAGATTAAACTATCTTTTGATCCGAGTGAGGCTTTCTTGGAAGAGATTGTGGAAACGGTTAGAGAGAAGTTGGGAGAGAAACGAGTTGTTGAAGTGGAGGTAGATCACAATATTTTGGGCGGGGTAGTGTTAGAGGTAGGCGGTAAATTCATTGATTTATCGCTCAAGAAAATATTTGAAGAAAAGTATGTACAAGTTTGATGAATGTTTAGAAAAAATGGGTGAGGTGGGTTATGTGGACCAGGTAGTCCATTCGATTATAAGGATAAAAGGATTGCCGGGAGTGCGAGCATCGGAAGTAGTCATGTTTGAGACCGGTGAGTTGGGTCAGGTAATAGCTTTGGTTTCAGATGAGATGGTAGAGATCTTACCATTATCAAAGGGACTGATTAGAGTGGGGGACAGGGTGGCTAGAACGGGACTGCTACTCTCGACAAAAGTAGGTGAAAAGCTACTCGGTAAGACGATAGATCCGTTGGGGAGAGTGATCGATGGGGATGGAGTCATTGGGAGTGAAGGCTTAGAGACGAGACCGATTGATCAGGAGCCAGCCGGAATACTAGACAGAGAGGGGATTACTGAGGCCTTTGAGGTAGGGGTACCAGTGGTTGATCTGATGGTGCCACTAGGAAAGGGACAACGTCAGTTACTGGTGGGAGACAGAAAGACGGGTAAGACCCAGTTCTTAATGCAGGTCATTTTGTCACAGGCCAAAAAGGGAGTAGTTTCCGTGTATGTCGGGATAGGCAAGAGAAAGTCAGATATTAAGCGGTTTGAGGAGTTCATTAAGACCAATGGTTTGGAGAAGAGCATGGTTTTGGTGACCTCGACGTCGGATGATGCCGCCGGACTGATCTACCTGACTCCTTATTCGGGAATGACTCAGGCAGAGTTTTTTCGCGATCAAGGTAAGGACGTGTTGATTATCTTTGACGATCTAACAACTCATGCTCGTTTCTATCGTGAGATCTCCTTGTTGGCACAGCGTTTTCCGGGAAGGAGTTCGTATCCGGGTGATATTTTTTACATTCATGCGAGGCTCTTGGAGAGGGCGGGTAAATTTGCCAAAGGTTCGATTACAGCGTTGCCGATAGCCGAGACGGTGCTGAGTGATCTTTCGGGTTACATACAGACCAACTTAATGGCTATGACGGATGGACATCTATTTTTTGATAGTGATTTCTTTAACCAAGGGAGACGACCGGCTTTGAATCCCTTTTTGTCGGTAACCAGAGTCGGTCTTCAGGCTCAGACGCCGTTGATAAGGGATTTAAGTCGGCAACTTAACGGCTTTATGGTTAAACAAGAGAGACTGAGGCAGTTCATGCATTTTGGTGCGGAGTTATCAGAGGCAATTAAGCGGGATCTAGATTTAGGAGATCGCTTGACGGCTTTTTTTGATCAATCTTCGACCACGATCATTCCGATGTCAGTGGCGGTCCTGGTAGTAGGTTGTTTGTGGGCTTCTTTGTGGAGGGATATCACAGTTCAGGAAATGAAGGCGGAAATAGCAAAGGTGATGGAGGCCTATCAAACAAGGGAGGAGTACCAAAAGAAAATCGACCAGGTCATTGCTGACGCAGCTGGTTTTTCGGTGTTTGTGGAGGCGATTAAAAATAATCCAAGTCTTATTAGTCGGGAGGTAGTGGAATGAAGACGACACGGGAAGCAGAGGAACAGATTAAACGATTGTTGGCTTTAGGGGACTTGTCGCGGGCATATGCGGAGATATCGGCAAATCGGATGAAGAAGACCCGAGACGGGGTGGTGAAAAGCCGGGATTTTCTTGGAGAGATTGCTTTGATCTTTGAAGAGGTGAGGCGATCGTATCGGAAGGAGGTCCTAAAGCTACTTAAATGGAGACGGACTAGATCGGGGGAGAAGGTGACCTTTTTGGCACATAACGGTAAGGCGGTAGCTGTGCTTTTGTCTTCAAATACGGGTCTATATGGAGGAATTGTCGGTGAGGTGGTGGAGCGGTTTGCAGAGGAGATAACCGCTTCACCGGAAACAGAGGTATCGATTGTCGGTCGTTTGGGGCGGTCTTTATTTATTAGCCGTTTCCCTGATCGACCATATACTTACTTTGACTTTCCGGATAACTATTTGGACAAGCAGGCATTGGTTGAGATAGTGAAACACATTGTGCAGTATGAACAGATCCATATTTATTATGGTAAGTTTGTTAGTGTAGTCAGTCAGAAGGCGGAGGTCCATAATATAGCGGCTGAGACGCCGGTCTCGATGGAGAAAGGAGAGGATGTCGGACCGAAGCATAAGTACATTTTTGAACCAACTCTTGAAGAAATTCTGGCCTTTTTCGAGACGCAGATGTTTACATCGATGTTTGAGCAAACGATATCTGAATCTCAGCTTGCCAAGTTTGCTTCGAGAATGTTGGCAATGGATCGGGCCTATCAGAATATTACTCATGAAGTAGATAGAACTAAGTTAATTAAATTACGAATTAGCCATGAACAACAGAATCGCAAGCAGTTGAGCCTGATGTCGAGTATGCGGTTGTGGAGATTGCTATGAATACCTCTAAAGTAATCGGACGAATAAAGGGAGTAAAAGGACAAGTGGTTGAAATTGAGTTTTTGGAAAGTAAGCCTCGGATTCATGATTTGCTATACGTTTTAGAAAAGCCGGAAATTAAGCTGGAGGTATATGTTTCGTCTGGATCTAATAGCTTTTTTTGTCTGGCGTTATCTTTAACTGACGATTTGTATCGAGGGCAGAAAGTAATAAGTTTGGATAGTCCAATCACTTTTCCGGTTGATAAGAGTCTCTTGGGTCGGGCAGTGGACTTTTTGGGCAGACCTTTGGATAAAGGAGAGGAGATCAAGACTAAAGATAACTGGCCGGTACGAAGAAGTACCACGGAGGTGACTGATGTCTCGGTACCGAAAGAGATAGTGGAGACAGGGATAAAGGTAATCGATTTGTTTGCACCTTTAATCAAGGGAGGAAAAATGGGGCTGTTTGGTGGGGCGGGAGTAGGTAAGACGCTACTGTTGACGGAGATCTTGCACAATGTGATAGGTAAGACCAATGGCAAGTCAGTTTCTGTTTTTGCTGGAGTGGGGGAGCGTTCCAGAGAGGGATTAGACCTGTATAGGGCATTGCGGGACAGCGGGGCGCTTACTTCGACAACGCTGGTTTACGGGGCGATGGGAGAGAACCCGGCGGTGAGATTCTTATCCGCTTTTTCGGCGGCGACTTTGTTTGAGTATTATCGAGACCGTCTTAAACAGGACGTGTTGTTTTTTATTGATAATGTTTTTCGTTTGGCTCAGGCAGGGAATGAGATTTCGACCCTAACTAATCAGATTCCGTCAGAAGATGGTTATCAGGCGACCCTTGAGAGTGAGATGGCGGCGTTTCATGAACGACTGGTTTCAACGAGTTCGGGAGTCGTTTCGGCGATTGAGGCGGTTTATGTGCCATCAGACGATTTGTTGGACTATGGTGTCCAATCGATTTTGCCGTATCTTGACTCGATTGTAGTTTTGAGCAGAAACGTATATCAAGAGGGCTTACTACCGGCAATTGATATTATTGCCTCGACCTCGTCGGCTTTGGATGAGGCGGTGGTGGGAGAGAGTCATTACCAAATTACGCTTCAGGCAAGGGCGCTTTTGAAAAAGGCGGCGGCGTTGGAGAGGATAGTATCTTTGGTGGGAGAGTCAGAGTTGTCGGCTGAGGACCAAGTTACGTACAGGCGGGCGAGAAAGCTACGAAACTTTATGACCCAGAGATTCTTTGTGGCAGAGGCGCAAAAGGGAGAGAAGGGAGTATTTGTTTCGATAGAGAAGACAGTCAGTAGTGTCGAAGCAATCTTGTATGGCAAGTGCGATCATTTACCGGAAGATAAATTCATGTTTATTGGTAGTATTGAGGACATTTTGAATGAATAGTAATAGTTTTTTTGTGAAAGTAGTGACGAGAGATGAAACGATATTTGAGGGGGAGGTATTGTCCTTGAGTGCGAGGAATCGGACGGGGTTATTTGATATTTTGCCGGTTCATGCCAACTTTGTTTCTTTGCTTGATGAATTGTTACTGCTTCATAAGTTGGACGGAACGACTCAAGAGATCAGGTTTGATGACGGAGTGGTGCGAGTGGTTGAGGGAAGAGCCAACGTATACTTGGGAGTAAAAGTCTTGGGTAGGTGAGAAAATATCTACGCCTGTAATTGCGTGGCATTACATTCTTGATGTAGAATGCGGGCATGAGGAAACTATTAGGAATATTTTTTGGGTTGGTGTTATTGGGGCTGGGAAGTGGGAAGACTTTAGCTAATGAAGGGATTGTTAAATTGGCTCCCTTGGGAGAGTTTTCGGGTAGGTGTTTCGCGGCGAGTGTTTTTGAAGACAGGATGTATCGGCTTTTGGTTACCTGTCGAGATTTGAAGGTGGCCTTTAGTTCAGAGAATAACTATTATATTTTGTGGGCAGAAAACGATGAAGGGAAGGTATTTCGTTTGGGAGAAATTGTGAGGGGGAAACTGGATACAGCGATCGACCAGGCATTTAGTAAGATGTTTGTGACTTTGGAGGGCAGCTCTTTCCCAAGAAAGGCATCGGAGGATAGGGTGATGGAGGGAAAACTGGAAGCGATCCCCTTTGGCGGACCGATAACGGAAAAAGTAGAAATCAAAGTAACGCCGACAGTGGCGGTGACGCCGACGCCAGCGCCACTAATTCAAGATAAAGGGGTTGTGAAGAATAACGGATCTACCTTTGGGAAGGCACTGGGATTGGTGGGGAGGATTGTGGGACTAGGCGTCTTGGTTGTAATCGTAGCGGGAGTGATATTGACGATAGTAACAAGAAGAAAGGAACAGTAGAACTCAAATAAGAGAAGAAGAACCTGCTAAACATACTGGGCTGATGGCAATAAAAGACGGATGATAAATTGGACGATGGGGAGAATGAGGGTAATGATGGGGGAGGTACCAGAGAAAGGGAGAATCATAAGAAGAAGGATGATGGTGCCGTAGCGTTGCATAATAGATTGCCATTCGAGGGCGAGGTCGAGGGGGAGGATGCCGAGAATTATTTTGCTGCCGTCGAGGGGGTGGATGGGGACGAGATTGAAGATGGCTAAACCGATATTGAGGAAGACAAAGGGATAAAGAAGGGGAGAGAGATATTCGGGCAGGAGGAAACGAGAGATGAGGGAGGAGGAGAGGGCGAGAGTTAGATTACTGACAGGACCAGCGAGGGAAATAATGGCGGCGTCTTGACGGGGATTTTTTAGGTTGGAAGGGTCGAACTGGACAGGGCGGCCCCAGCCAAAACGAAAGAGAAGAAGCATAATGGTACCCAAGGGGTCGAGGTGGGAGAGTGGGTTAAGAGTAAGGCGGCCCTGAACACGTGGGGTGGGATCGCCGAGACGGTCGGCAGTGAAAGCGTGGGCGGCCTCATGGAGAGAAATGGCAAGAAGAAGAGAAAGAATCCAAACTACAAAAAAAATTGGATCACTAAAAATACTTTCGAGCATGTAAGTAAGTATACAACAGCCTGGGATTGTGGTAAAATCGGCTCTTATGTTGAGTAAAGTTGTAAGTAGACTATCTGTGGTTTGTGTCAATTGTGGAAAAGGCGTTGCCCATGCCAATGTTGTGTCACACGCAAAGAACCGCACCCACATTATACGCAAACCGAATTTGCATTGGACTAGAGTTCTAGTGGCGGGAAAGATTGTTAGACAAAGACTCTGTACAAAATGTTTGAGAAAAGCAGTCAGGCCACATAAAGTGGCGATGGAGAGTGGGACAGAGACTTCAAAGAAATAAGAGTTTGATAAAAAAAAGCTCTCCCTTTGGGGGAGAGCGATATCGTGGATTACCTAGCGAGAAAGTAAATCAATCCGAGAAGTAAAAAGAGGAAAAGCAGAAAGCCAACGGTGATGAGGGCCCCCTTGATGTAATTGTCGAGGTTCTGTGTTTCGGAATGAGAGGTGACAGAGTTACTGGGGCGAGAGCGAGGAGACTGGTGGACGGGATACTCAGACAGATCTGGCTCCTGCTTGTCCAGATCGCGAAGATGATTGGGGAGGTGGTCCATGACCGATCCCGGAACGTTGCGGGGAGTGTGATCTTCCCCCTGGGTCGTAGGGGGAGATTGAGGGACCGGATGGCGGGGATATATATCACGACTGCCATATCCTCCACGATGCTCTCCTGAAAGGGGTTGAGAAGGCTCCGGGATGCGTCTGGCGAAAGGCCTTTTGCTTTCTTCGCCTTCACGTTTGGGTGGCGGTTGAGGTAACATTTTCCCTCCGGAACTAAACTAGGATTTAAAGGGCTCTTGTAGCCTATATTTTACTGGGTTTTGGTTGGGGAGTCAAGTTTTGAGGGGGTGGCCGGCAAGGAATTGTTTCCAGGAGATGGGAGGACGTCCGGGGAGTTGAATGGTGAGGATTTCAAGAGTCTTGGTGTTGGGGTTGATTTGAGTGTGAAGGATCTTAGCTTCGACCTCGCCGCTTAGAGTCGGTATCTTGGTCCAGGCGCCTGGTTGTGGGTTGAGAGAACAAATTAACGCATGAGTTTTGATCGATTGTGTATCATTTGTGATCTGTGACCAAGGCACAAAAGCAGATGTGTGAGTGAGAGACTTGTAAGAGGGAGTAAAAGTGGCTTGAGTGTGGTCTTGGGGTTGAGGAGCGATTTGTTTAGTTAGATATTGAGGGAAAGCATTGTAGAGAAGAGTGATGGCTTTTTGGGTGAGCTTTTGGGTTAAGGTGGTCACGTCATCGTTTTGGGATATCTCCTGAATAGCTTGGGAGATGATTGGCCCATGGTCGAGTTGCTCGTCCATTTCCATCAGAGTGACGCCGGTAACCGAATCTTGATTCTTGATTGCTTCTTGGATACAGAGGGCGCCGCGGTATTTGGGGAGAAGAGAGAAGTGGACGTTTAGGGTGGAGTGAGAAGGGGTTTTGAGCCAAGTGAGGGGAATAATCTTGCCGTAGGCAACAACTAAGAAAATATCGGGATTTAGGAGTTTGAGATGGGTGAGATTGCTATCGTCGAGCTTGAGTGGTTTGAAGATGGGGAGGTGATACCTGTCAGCTACTTGGGCAACGGGAGTGGAGGTCAGGATCCTAAGTCTACCTGTTTCTTTGTCGGGGTTGGTGACAACAGCAACGACTTTGATATTGGATAGGGGGTGGTCGAGGAGTTGTTTAAGAATCTCCCCAGAAAAATCGGGAGAACCGAAGTAGACGAGATTAACGGGTTTGACATTTGTGGTCATGGTGGTACAATTATAGGAGCTTTGAGTAGCACATTCAATCAGGAGAAAAAGGAAAATGGATCTAGTCTATTTGTTGGTTGGATTTTCAGTAGTGATGTTTGGTCTGAGTTTAGTCGTTTCAAAAGTGACCAGGCAGATTGCTTTGATCGTTTTGGGTATAGTGGTGGGTGTATTTCTGGGTTCATTCCTTATGGGAGTGGTGGAAGTAGTACTGATAGCCTTAGGCAACTTCATCTTGACAGTCTCTTCTCCTGTCTTTGGTTTTGTACTGCCGGTGCCACTTAGCTCAGGTGGAGTGGTCGGAGCTTTACTTTGGGTAGTATTTCCGCTTGCCGGTGCAGCTGTTGGAGCTTATGTTATGGTAAGTTTGATAATTGAGATGTGGGCGGGTAAGAAGAAATAAAGAGAAGTAAGATTTTATACCACCGGCTGTTGCCGGTGGTATTTTGCGTTCAAGCGTTGGGAGGAGCGAGACGGCGGTAAATCTTTTTCACTTGTTTGAGGACTTTTTCGAGATCGCCTTCTGCGCCAGTGATAGTGAGGTGAAGGTAGTAGCTACCCCTGGGTACTGGATGGAGTTTGATATTGAGTTGAAGAGTTACGTGAGGATTAAAGCGAGTGGAGTTGATTAGGGCAATATTTAAGGTTTCTTCATTGGGAGGGGTGTCGTCGGACCAGGCAATGGTGTAGTCGAGCAAAAGAAGTTCAAGAGCAAGCTGAATGGCAGTGTATGTATAACAACGGCCTAAAGTAAAAGAGCGTGTGGTCGTTTTGTTTAGACTAACTTGGCTTACCACTACTACCTCCGTTTCAAGCGTTTAGGAGAAGGAGATGGGTTCCAGATCTCCAGCGACTTCTTTAAAGATCGTACCTCCTTGTTTAAGAATGTGATCGGTAAATAGGATCCCGTTTAGGTGATCTACTTCGTGTTGGACGTAAGCCGATTCTATATCAGAAAAATCGTTAATGACAGATTCAAGTTTGAGTGTTACAGGGATGATCCCTGTAGATGAAGAAAGAGTTTGGCTGTAGTTGAAGGTTTGATACTCGAGGGTGACTTGAAAGGGTCGATCGACAAAGCCCCAAAGTTTGGGAATAGAGAGGCAACCTTCGAGCCAGCGGTCTTTGTTTTTTTTGTATTTATCGGAGAACATCTTGGTGGATTTTTGGGTGATAAGGGGATTGATGAAGACTTCGACTTTGCTTCTTTTGCGAATTAGAATAAAGATCTGTTTATCGATGCCGATTTGAGTGGCGGCAAGTCCAACGCCTTTAGGATCGGAAGCAGCTTTGAGGAGGGTAATCATGACATTAATCTCTTTGAGAGTTTTGGTATCCAGGGATATGACCTTCTTGGCTTTTTTTCTGAGAGCGGGATGGGGAGTGGTGAGAATCTTCATTGACTGTAATTTTATCTTAATTCTTAACCTATAGCAAGTCTTACTTGAGAGTTTGCTTGAGTGGGTGATTAGGGAAGTCGTTGAGGAGATGGGGGAGTTCTTGTTTGGCCTCATTAATGCGTTTTTCTTTGATGAGGAGATTGATGAGCTCGACCCGGGCTTGTTGATAGTCGGGCTTTAGCTCGAGTGATTTGTAATAAGCCGCGAGTGCGGAGTCGTTTTGGCCAGTTTCTTCGTAGATAATGGCGACGTTGAAATAGAGCTTGGCATCGGTGGGAGCTAGAGAGATGGCTTTTAGAAGAGAGTGAATGGAGCGTTGATAAAATTGGGGTTCAAAGGTAGCGAGAGTTAACTCTATCTTGGCTTTGGACTTAAGAAAGTTGAGATGCCAGGGATTAAGATTGAGAGTCTGATCGATGGTCTCAAGAGCAAGGGCGGCATATTGGTCGCGTTGTTGTGAAAGTTTTGAGTTAGGACCGGCATTTTGAGCCGAAGGAGTGGCAGCGTTGAGCTGTTGGTTGGTGGCTAGAGCGGCAAAGGCATAGGCTTCAGCTAGGGAGGATTTAAAGACTGGTTCGTGAGTATGGAGTTGAGTGGCTTTTTGGAGGAGAGGGAGGCTTTCGCTAATATATCCGGCATTTAAATACTGTCGACCTTTGTTGTAGTTAAGATCGGCGAGGAAGCGGTAAAGGATTCGTTTAAAGATGAAGAGTTGACCAAGAAGAAGGAGAATAAGGAAAGTAACAAAAAGAGGCGGGAGATGTTTTATTTTACTTTTCTTTTGTTGTTTCTTGGTGAGTTGTCTCTTGAGATTAAAAGTAAATTCTTTCAAAATGGTTTCAGTGCTGGCAAGGGAGAGAATGGGCAAGGTAAAAAAGAAAAGAGCAACGGGGACAACGGAGAAGCCAAAATAGTTAGTGATGAGGATACTGATGAAACCGAAGAGGAAGGCAGGAGGGAAGGGATTTGCTTGAGTATTTCTGAAGGTGAGGAAAAGTGTTTTTAGGGTGAAGATGATGAGGATAAGATAGCTGATGAAGCCGAGTAGGCCGGTGGTGGCCAAGAAATTAAGATACTCATTGTGGGCCTTGTTGTAGAGAAAATCCCATTCGGAGAGGAGATTGTGAGCAGCAGGACGGGTCCAGTAGTAGGAGTAGCCAAAGGTTTCAAGACCAGTCCCGAGAATGGGGCGGCGCTTAAACAGATCAATCGCCCCCTGCCAGACAACTCGACGGATGTCGAAGGAATCAGAGCCACCAATGCGTTTGCCGCTTTCTTGGAGTTTGAGGGATTCCTGGAGAGTAATGGAGAGACGGCTTACCTCAAGAGGTTTTATCTTTGTACTGAGGTGGACTTGGTTGAGATAGCTTTCGACTTCGGGCCAGAGTGGGCCACCGAAACTTAATCTTTGGCTAATTTGTTTGGGATTGGGGGTCCAAGGCGTGCCGACTAGAAAGATGATAAAAAGAAGCAAAAAGGGAAGTAAAAGAGTCGTCTTACTGACGGTCTTTTGAGCACTTTTAGTAAGATTTATTAGTTGATGAAAAAGGATTAAGAGGAGAATGATGAGGCTAGTGCCGATGCCGGAACGGCTTTTAGTAAAGAGGGTGGTGAGGAAGAAGGTAATAGCCAGGAGGGAGTATATGAGGAAGTTAGTTTTTTTGGTTGATTTCAGAGCGAGATAGATGGGAAGGGGGAGCAGGGCCGTAAGATACGCAGAGAGCCAGTTGGGTTGACCTAAGGTAGAGAAGACGCGATTTTGGACATCTTGGACCCAGACGTTTTTGTCGATACCGAGGTGTTCGAGGATGCCGTACACTGAAACCAAGGTGGCAGAGGCAAGAATGGCGAGGATGACGGTAGAGAATCGTTGATGGCGTACCCTTAAATCGTCAATCAGAAGATGATTGGCCAGAGCGTAATACAACATGGCGTAGGCGACAGTGGAACCAAGGCCACCATGGAAACGGGAGTAGTAGCCCCAGAGAGAGGTATGAGGGTTGATGGAGAAAATAGTGGAGAGAAGTTGTCCGAGAAGAAAGAGGAAAATGGGGAGGTCGAGAGGGGTTCTCTTGAGGTCAAGACGTTTTTGAAAAATCCACTTGGTGATGGTAAGGGTGCCAATGAGACTGGTGAGTAGATAAACCAGAAGCATTTTATTGAATTCAAAAACTTCTGAGGTAGCCGGCCACATAACAAGAGGAACGAAAAAAAAGGTGGCGGCGAGAAGATTGGTGAGGAGATGGTTGATACGAGGGATCCAAGAATGCATGGGGATATTCTACAGCTTGGTATAAAAAGTAATCCACCTTGCGGTGGATTAGATCTTGATTCGATACTGATGAAGCAAGACAGCAAAGTAGCCGATGCTGCCCAAACAGATACCAAAAATGATTTGACGGAGCAGATTAACGGTGGTGAGGGCTTCACCGAGGATGATGGCAATGCCGAGGGCAAAAAAAGCGAAGGCGATGATATGGAAGCCGATATTGAAGCTACTTTTGATGGCGTCGTAGCTAATTGTGATGAGAAAAAGGATGACGATGGCGATCAAAAAAGGTAAGATGGCGAGCATTTTCTTCTCCTTTTGAGAGTGGGGCTGCGGGGTGAACCGCAGCCCCAGTAGTTCAATGGACCTTGACGCCGCGGCCGTAAAAGACTTTTTCGCGGACTAGGACGACTATAAGGGCAAGAATGAGGATGCCCCCCAACAGGATAGAGAGTGCGAGGAGAACAAAACGGGACATGATACGTCCTTTCAGGTTGTTAGTTTGCGATAAAGAGAATATACCATTACTACCGAGTCAAGTCAATGGTTATGGGTTAATGAGTACGGTGGGTTTAACGGGAGCGAAGTTTTTCTATGCGCTTGCGAGTGTTGTCTAGGTGGCGTTGGCGATAAGTACGGCTTGTGATCTTGGCACGGAAGGCTTCTTCATTGAAGTTGGGGTTGTGTGGACGAACAGGCGTTTCCTTTTTTTTGGGGGCTGTAGCAGCGTAGGCTATGCCGAGACCTATTTCTGCGGCTCTTTCGATGAGAAAACTCATGGGTTCTTTCTAATTGATATATCTATCATTGTATACCACTCTGCAAGTGCCGTGGAGCCGTGCGTATGGTATTCTTGCCGTGATGTTTAGCCGTTTTTGGAATCTATTTACTCATGATATTGGAATTGATTTGGGAACTGCCAATACGGTAGTGAGTATCAAAGGAAAAGGCATAGTAGTGAGAGAGCCGTCGGTGGTGGCCAGACAGGTAAAAAGTAAGGAGATTTTGGCGATTGGAACAGAGGCAAAAAAAATGTTGGGTAAGACGCCGAAGAATATTGAGGTGATACGACCACTTCGGGATGGAGTAATCGCCGACTTTGACGCGGCAGAGGCGATGTTACATCATTATATTAAGGAGATACATCGTTTACAGAGGGGATTTGGTCTGGGCTTATCTTTGCCTCGGGTGGTGGTGGGGATTCCTTCAGGGGTGACGGAGGTAGAGAGGAGAGCGGTTCAAGAAGCAGCTTTGGCGGCGGGGGCGAGGAGGGCCTTTTTGATTGAAGAGCCAATGGCGGCGGCAATTGGGGCAGGTGTGCCGGTGGAGGATCCGACGGGGCACATGATTGTCGATATCGGAGGGGGAACAAGTGAAATAGGGATCATTTCTTTGGGGGGGTTGGTATTAAACAGAAGTCTTAGAGTAGCGGGGGATGAGCTAACCGAGGCGGTAATTAGCTTTGCTAGGCTGAAGTACAATTTACTACTTGGTGAGTCGACGGCGGAAGAGGTTAAGATTGCGGTTGGGTCGGCATATCCGTTGAAATGTGAGAAAGAGGGGAAGCCGCTGACGACGGTGGTCAGGGGAAGGAGCTTAGAAAGCGGCTTACCCAAGAGTCAGAAGATCACCAGTGTAGAGTTACGGGAGGCATTGGCACCGGTCGTAAGACAGATTCTAAACGAGATTGCCTTAGTGATTGAGGAGACGCCGCCGGAGCTGGTGAGCGATATCTTGGAGAAGGGAATGATTATGGCGGGGGGAGGGTCGCTACTTAGGGGGATAGACAAGCTGATTTCTGAGGAGACGGGGATGCCGGTTTGGATTACAGAAAAACCTATGGAGGCGGTGGTTAGGGGGGCGAGTAAGGTACTGGAGGATGAAGTGCTACTCAAGAAAGTAAAGGTAACGGGAGGGTTGAGATAGTTTGTATACTGGAATGATGCAGAAGAAGTTGGCGATGGTTGTCTCACGAGTTTTTGATCCGGTAATTGAGATCCCCTTTCTTCTTTCGGCGGCTGTTTGGTTTGTATTGAGTAATGGATTTAGGTGGAGATTTATGGTTTTGTTGTTAATGGTAGATGCGATCCTTCCGGCAATGTACTTTTTGTACAACTTGAAAAAAGGATATATCTCTGATTGGGACACAACCAAGCGTCAGGAGAGATTGGGTTTGTATTTCTTTACTATCCTGTGTCACCTGTTTGGAGTGGTGTTGGCCTATTTTTTGGGGAGAGAGGCGCTGTTTAAGATTCTGTTTGTTTTTTGGACATTGGCGGTTATTTTTGGACTTGTGACTTTGTTTTGGAAGATCTCGGTTCATGCCGGGGTGAATGGGGTACTGGTAGCGTTTTTTAACTATTTCTATGGTTGGGATAAATACTGGTGGTTGGTGTTGGTGCTATTGCTGGTTTTGTGGAGTCGAGTGATAAGCAAAAAGCATACTTGGTTACAGGTGGGGGTGGGGGCGGCTTTGGGACTGTCCTTAGTAAGTCTGGGGCTGAAATGGGTATAGTATATTTGAGAGTATGGATTCGGAATCTTTCATAGGGGCGGGTGAAGAAGAGAAATTAGTTGAATATAAAAGGGCGGTAGAGGAGCTGAAGAAGGTCAGACAGGAAGTTGTGGAGGAGTTGAAGAAGGTGTTGATTGAGCCGGAGGGGGCTTGTTTGAAATTCCCCGAATGGGTGGGATCAAACAAAATGATGTTTGAGAATTTTCCGGAATTAACTGGGGCAATGGCGGAGAAAATGTCAGAAGTTAGTGATGCTGAGTTGGTCACAAATAGGTTTGATAGCACCTTTCTGGTTTTGATTGATGGTGGTCACGTAGAGAAGGTGTTGTCGAGGCTGAAGGGAATGGATCGGGCGGATATGTTGAGGATGAGCTTTGTTTTACGTTTTTGTGCTGGACATGGTAGAGCGGCAGATGTGGTTAGGATGTTACGGGACAATCACGAAGGTGAAGAGGTACCTGATGAAAAGGACCTGCCCCGTATTTTGGTGGAATGTGCTCGAAATGGGCAAGCGGGTGAAGTTCTTCAAATGATTAAAGGGTGGCAAGCTGTTAAGTGGGAATCAGTGAGGCTGAGTTGTGAACACTATTTGGAACTGCAGGACTGGCCTCGTGACTCACGAGAAGGTGAGATAACTGACGGTGTTGAGATAAAAACAAAGAGAGCGAGAGACTTTGTGATTGACAATGGGTCATTAGTGGTACAGATGGAAAAAAGATTAGGAGCAAGGGGGTGGAAAGAGATGGAGTTGGGCTGGAAGAAAATGGCAGAAGAGACAAGGGAAAATCTGGGAAAACGGGCGGTGAGAACTCTGGAGTATTGGTTGACTCAAGTTGGAGTCAGTGGAGAAAAAGTTGAAGAGATCAGTCAAAGGGCGAGAGATGCGATTAGAGGAGTGGTAGAGAATCTGGATCACCCTCAATTGCAGTTTTTAGGACTAATAGTTAGCCGTTCCGGTTTTTGGAACTTCTCCACTCAAAAAGTTTTGGAAATGTCCAGATTCGCGGTAAAGACTGAGAAAACCGGTTCCACATTACATGTAATGAAAATGAGTAAGGAACAGCCGGTTGTTTTGATAAACTCGATAGAAAAAGATGCTTTAAAAGCATGGAGGATGGCGGCTGAGATGGGGATTCCGGTTGCGCCGATCTTGGAACGGGGGAGAAAAATTGACGATAAGGTGAGGGTGGTGTCGCGTTACTGTGGTATTTCATTGCGCGAATTTGATTTGCTGGAACGGGATCTTTCTTTTTCTGAACGATTGGTTTTTGATCGTGTGAGATCGCGATTGGAAAAAATGAAACAAAAGACACTTAAAGCTTTAGTCAATGTGGATAGTGACGGAAACAATATCAATCATGTGCATCCCCATGACGGCAACTTCGTGATTGAGATAATTGAGACAAATTACCTTAATGAGATGTTGGCGCTTCGTTATGATTTGAATACAATTCCCTGGAGAGCAGATAAATTCAAGTATGATCCGAGATTCTTGGTAGATAAGAATTATTCAACAGTGCTACGCTTGATAGACTGGGATGCGGCGAGGATACACAAATCTTGATCATTCCAGAACGACAAAGACGGTTTGTTGATCGAGAATGGTGATGGTGGTTGACTATGGGTTTCGAAGATGAGAAAATAGATGAGATTCTTTTGACATTATTAGGGAGGTGTACGTTGTACAATCAAACTCTTAAAGCAAGTCTATCTCCATACGAGATGGTAACCAAGATCGAGCGGGTACTTAGGAAGAAGTTTGCCGATAACGCCAACTTCGTCTTGCAGATCGACTCAGGAATGAATAGTGGAGTATATGGTCCTGGCGTCTTTGGCATTTCTTCGCCGTGTGAATTGGTCCAGCTATTTGCCGAACGGTACTATGACATTGGCAACACCGAGTACATGAGTTGGAAAGCGCTCCTAGTGGCGATTTGGGAGCAGTACCACTCAATTCGATATTGGATTGTACTTATGGGGGATAGACAACTGATACTTAGTTTGGCGATATCCAAAGAGTCGCAAGGACTCTCTGTTGCGGCTATGTCGCGTGGTTTCAATTCTGATGAGATCCTTGAAATGATTGTGAAGGAAGCTTTGGAGCCTTGGTTGGAGAGTGAGTAATGTATCGGGGCCATTCGATCAGATGGCCCCGCTTTTTAATCAAGAATGACAAAGACGGTTTGTTGATCGAGGATGGTGATGGTAGGAGTAATGGTAGCGGACTGGTAGACGTTGGTCTTGTTTGGTTCAATTGAGGCAATGGTGCCGATGAGGAGGCCAGCGGGGATTAATTCGCTGCCTTTAGTGAAGATGGGTTCTTCGGGGATTAGACTGTCTTTTTGCAAGACCTGGGTAAGGTGAAGAGTTGTATTTTGGTAATTTATTTGCCCAGTCACTGCTGAGGAGGTTATAGCAGGAAGGTCGGTATCTTTGTCGGTGATAAGACGGATCTGACTGATGTAGTTGGTGACATTGGTAACGATACCGACCAGGGTGTTGTCGACAACAAGGGGAAGGCCAGGTTTGATACCTGCTTTACTACCTTGGTTGATGTAGGCGAAACGGGAGAGACTGATGATTTTAACGGGGAGTAGAGGGGCAGAGGTTGTGGGGGGAGACTTAATAGTTGATCTTAGAGCAAGATTTTCCGCTTCGAGAGCTTTGACTTTTTGGCCAACGACGAGAAGATTGGCGTTTTGGCGCTTGAGATCTTTAATGAGCCGACCTTGATAGGAGAACTGTTTGATGCTACTGAAATTAGAGTTTACTTTGTAACGGAGTTGAAAAAGGGGAAGGCGGAGAGGGGCAGCGATGTAATTGACAGGGTTACTTAGAAAGTTAAGTTTGGACTGTGACGAGAGTCCGATGAGAATAAGACTGAGAAGAAATATGGTGATAAAGTGAAGGAAAGGAAAGCTGTCGGTGCGTGATGGCATGGACATATTCTATTCCTTCGCTAAAGCTCAGGATCTGCGACCCATTCGCTAAAGCTCAGGATCTGCGACCCATTCGCTAAAGCTCAGGATCTTCGACCCATTCGCTAAAGCTCAGGATCTTCGACCCTAAGCAGGATCTGCGACCCATTCGCTAAAGCTCAGGATCTTCGACCCTAAGCAGGATCTTCGAGATTGGATTAGTATAGGTGCATGAAGTGGAGTTGGATGCTTTTAGGACTACTAGCAGTGTTATTGGAAAGCAGTTTCATGGCAGTACCGCTGACGCTGGTCTGGGTATGGAGTGTATCAAATAGAAAAGTCGTAGCAGTTTTGTGGTGGTCATTTTTGATGGGAGTGACGTTAGACTTGTTGACAATGAGGTGGGTGGGGAGTGTTGGAGTGATAATCAGCGTATTCTTGGCGGGATTATGGTTTATTAGACGTCAGTTTACTGGGTTGGTATATCTTGAGTGGGGGTGGTTACTGATAAGCATGCTTGTTTGGCAGAAGGCATTTCTAGGTGGGGATGTGATTGGAGTCTTGCTTTTATGGGGGGTGGCAGTATTTAGTTTTTGGATCCAAGGTCGGCTTAATTTGGGAGGGGATATTAGACTAAGATAGCGGCGTATGAGAAAAAAAGATTTCAGTCTACTGATGGAGAACCTCTGGATAAGGGAGAAGATGACGGTTAAAACCACAAATAGACGAATGGGTTGGTTGGTTGTGTTGCCGATCGGAATATTTGCTTGGCTTTTATCGCGGGCTTTTTTTCTGCAAGTAGTTACGGGAGAACGAAATCAGGTATTGGCTGAAGGAAATCGGATAGAGGTGAGAAGGATTGCCGCGGAGCGGGGAGTAATTGTTGATAGATTTGGGAGTATTTTGGCCAGAAATAGTCTGATTGGAGAAAAGGTTGTGAGGGAGTATCCGCTGGGAGAGGCGGGCGTCCATGTGGTGGGATTTGTGGGAGTGGTGACTGAGGAGGAGATTAAAGAGTGTCTTTTGTGTTTTGATAGTGGTGATCTAGTGGGAAAGATGGGGATTGAGAAATTGTTTGATAGGGAGATCAGAGGTAAGAACGGAGAAGAGTTGGTGGAGGTGACGGCAATGGGTGAGAGAGAAAGAGTTGTTGCTAAAAAACAAGGGGCAGTCAAGAAAGCTATTACTTTGACTATCGATGGGGAGTTACAGAAGACAATTGGCAGAATTCTGGGAGACTATGAAATAGAAAAAGGGAAGGTGCGAGGAGCTATCGTAGTAAACAAGGTGGCAACGGGGGAGATTGTGGGATTGGTCAGTTGGCCGACGTTTGACCCTAATGTATTTTCTGGATTGCCGTCGGCGGGTAGATACAAAAGTCCAGTAGAGGTATTGGAAGATCTAGAAGATAAACCGATGTTTAATCGAAGCATGGGAGGAGGTTTCCCGCCGGGATCGATATTTAAGTTGGTGACAGCGGTAGCAGGGTTGGAAGAAAGGAAAATAGATGAGGGAATGTTAATTGAAGACACGGGTGAACTAAAGGTGGGGATATACCGGTATGGGAGTTGGTACTTTGATCAATATGGGCGGACTGAGGGAGCGATTAACGTAGTGAAAGCATTGGGAAGGAGCAATGATATCTTTTTTTACAAGACGGGTGAGATGGTTGGAGTGGATAAATTGGTTGAGTGGTCGAAGAAACTAGGATTGGGGCAAAAGACGGGACTGTCTTGGCCAGCCGAGACCGCGGGACTAGTTTCGACGCCACTGGAGCGAGAGAAGCGGACAGGAGAGAGATGGTTCTTGGGTAATACATATCACATGGCAATTGGACAGGGAGATGTGTTGACCTCGCCGGCGCAGATCGCTAGGATGGTCTCGGCGGTGGTGAGTGGGAAGCTATGTGCTCTGAAGCTCATTCCGGATAAGGAGACGAGGTGTCAGGAGGTGGGGATAAGGCAAAAAACACGGGAGATTGTTTGGCAGGGGATGAAGGCAGCCTGTAGTAGTGGAGGAACCGCTTTCCCCTTCTTTGGTTTTACGCCACCAGTGATATGTAAGACGGGGACGGCTCAGCACGGTGGGGAGAAGACACTGCCACATGCCTGGATCACGGTGGTGGTGCCAAGGGTAACGGAGAGTGGGGAGTATACTTTGGCAGATTACGAGCAGGGCGTGTTGATAACGGTACTACTTGAGGAGGCAGGGGAGGGAAGCTATGAGGCTGGGCCGGTGGCTGTGAAGATTGCCCGGTACGTGGCGGAAAGAGGGTATTGACAGGGAGCATCTTATATGTTAAATTACTGGTATCTTGAAAAGTTAAGATTTTCTCTAAAACTGCCCCCTTGGGGGGCCAAATGTGGCAACGGGGCAACTATTTATTGCCGCCCCACTTCTGCCACTTGCTTCAGCCGTCGAGAGGTCGGAAAAGTTTCGGCCGCACGCGCCTTTGATGGTGCGTTGCTTCGACGGTACACCTTTCGCCAGTGTAGGCGGCAAGACCAGCCATATTGCGAGATGGCGCTTCGAAGAAGCCCCTACTCCAATACGCCTGGCAGCAAGCCGGTTTTCATCCGGTTCGCACGCTCATCGCGAGCCTTTACTTTATTACCCCCTCTCTCAAGGGGGTTTCTTTTTTTGTTAGAGTGGGTTGATGAGCGAGGTGATGAAGATTCATCCAGGCGACTTGGAATATCCGAGGTTGCTAAGACCGGTGAAGGGTTGCCCTAAGTGTTTGTATGTATTGGGGAAAACGGACGTTTTGCAGCAATCAATGGTGGCGGTAATTGGGAGTCGGAAGATGAGTCAGTTAGCACTCACGAAAGTGAAAGAAGTAGTGAAGGAGTTGGTAGGGATGAAGAAGATTATTGTTTCTGGGTTGGCGAGGGGGATAGATAAGATGGCACATGAAGCGGCACTAGAATATGGGGGAAAAACGATTGCTGTATTAGCGCACGGTTTAGATATGGTATATCCAGCGGAACATGAGAAATTAGCGGAGAAAATAGTCGCGCGAGGTGGAGCATTGGTGAGCGAGTTTCCGATGGGAGTAAGACCGCAGCGGCGATTTTTTTTGGAGAGAAATAGAATAATGGTGGGGATGAGTGAGGCATTGGTGGTGATAGAGGCAGAAGTAAGATCGGGAAGTATGGCCTCGGCCAATTATGCGGCAGATATGGGGCGGGATGTGCTGGCGATACCAGGGACGCCGGGGACGGATCTATTGATTTCAGAGGGGGCGATTAAGTTGGTATAGTTGAGTTATGTGGAGGAGATACTTGATTGGATTGTTTAGCTTGCTTTTTTTGTTATCCGGTGTAACCCTGGGTTTTTTGTTGGTTGATGAGAGTCAGGACTTGTCGTCTCGAGCGTCGTTGACGGTAGTCGGCGGGCGGGTAGAGGCCTTGGGAGAGATAGAAGCCGTGTTGGGATATAAGGATCTGGTGGTAGAGGGACTACTGGGGGGAGAAAAGAACGTACTGGTGAGATATCGGGCGGACAAATGGATAGTCGAGGGGGCAAGCTTAGTAAATGAGGGAGACTTGGCAACGCTAAAGGCGGTGAAGAGCGGAATCGTGAGAGATAGAAAGAGACTTGAGAAAGAATTGGGTCTGAACTACAAAATAGGACGGTTTATTGGTCGAATGACGAGTACTACCGGAAAGGCGGAGGGGGAGTCGTGGGAATTTGAGTTTTTGCAGAGGAAAGTAATTGTTCAAGTATGGGAAGTCACACTCTTTGGTGAGGACAAGGTAGGCCTGATAGTGATATTACCTTCATTGGACAAGCAGCCAGAGATAGAGGAGATATTAGAAAAAATTAGTTTGGTGGAGACGACAATCAGAGGAGTCAATGACGACGCAGCAGGGGAGGCCGTGGCGGCATTGGTTAGGCCATCAGTGGTGATGTTGACAACGACTTTGTGTAATGAAGTAACGCTGATACCAGCAGAGGAGGGGCAGAAGTTCCCCTTTTGTGTTGGAGGGAGTGGGACGGGATTTTTCATCAGCGATCAAGGACATATCGCCACCAATGGTCACGTAGTGAAGTTTTTACCTAAGAGTGCCTTGATGTCGGGGGTGAGGAATGGAACGCTTCGATCACTGGCTGGGAGGGTGATTGGAGAGATTGAAGGTATACTAGCTGGTCCGGAAATGGTCTCAAGGCTTGACGAGCTGTATGCGCAACCAGATACGGTGTTACGTTTGGCTTTTTTAGTGGGGAATATGTATGATGAAGGTAAGTTACAGTTGAGGGAAGGAAAATACGGCTTTTATGTGCAGCTTGGTAAGACACCGGTGGTTATAGATAGCGAATGGCAAGTGAACTTGGGGGAAGATATTGTCCCAGCGACTTTGGTGGCAGCTGATTATGAGGAGATGGATGATCTGGGATTTAGGTCATCGGATTTAGCAATCTTAAAGATATCAAGAGAAGGGATATATCCGGCATTAGAATTGAGCGAGGCGGAGGCGGGAATGGGGAGTCAGATCCAGGTGATGGGGTATCCAGGGATAGTGAGCGGGAAAGGGAGTGAGTTGTTAGATGTCTCATCAGCGACGGTGCCGACGCTGACGAGCGGGATCGTGAGCGCGATCAAAGAGGCAAGGGGAGACAGAAAGAAACTGATTCAGACAGATGCGGTGATAACGCGCGGGAATAGTGGTGGACCGGCGGTGAATGGATCAGGAAAGGTGGTGGGGATTGCGACTTACGGATTAGTGGACGAGGAGTTAGGGGGCAATTATGGCTTTTTGCGGGATGTGGAGGATTTGAGAGTCTTAATGGAGAAGGCGGGAGTACAACGAGGAGATAATCTGGTATATGAGAAATGGAGATTGGGATTAGAGAGCTTTTGGCTAAATTATTTTGGTTTTGCGGCAGAAGACTTTGGTGAAGTAAAGAACTTGTATTCGCTTCATCCAACGGTAGATCTGTATCTTAAGCGGGCACGGGCGAAGCGAGCAACGACGGAAGACAAGACACCTATGTTTACTAGATCGCAACGACAAGTTCTGATGACGATGTCGGGAGGAGTGATGGCAGCGTCGGTGGTGGGAATGGGGGGACTTTTGATGTGGGAATGGGTAGAGAAGAGGAAAAGAAGCGTGTTAGTGGCATAAGAAAAGGGGCGGTCTTGACTCATGGAGTACAATACTTTTTTCTACGGGTTGAGGATTTGACTAGTAGTAATTATTAGTAAGTATGTGTTAGTTTGAAAAGGTGAAGTTAGTAATAGTAGAGAGTCCAACCAAAACAAAGTCGTTAGAAAAGTATCTAGGTAAGGATTACCAAGTACTGGCTAGTATGGGGCATATTCGGGATTTGCCGAAGAGTAAGTTTGGAGTGGAGATTAAAGAGGTAAAGAAAAAGGGCAAAGGAAAGAAGCAAAGTGGAGAAGTAGGATATGAGTTTGTTCCGGAATACATCGAGACGCGGGGCAAGGGAGATACGGTTAAAAAACTTAAAGCAGCGGCAAAAAAGGCGGAGGAGGTGATACTGGCGACCGACCCGGACCGAGAAGGAGAGGCGATTGCCTTCCATGTGGCCAAGATCCTGGAGAAAGACGGTAAAGGGTTTGACCGGATTGTATTTCATTCGATTACCAAAGACGCGATCCTTGAGGCGATGGGACATCCACGAAAGATCGATATGGATATGGTCAACTCGCAACAAGCAAGAAGAGTCTTGGATCGAGTGGTGGGATATGAGTTGTCGCCTCTACTTTGGAAGAAGGTACGGTACGGCTTGTCAGCGGGACGGGTGCAGAGCGTGGCACTGCGGATGATAGTGGAACGAGAGAGAGAAATAGAGGCATTCAGACCGGTGGAGTACTGGATGATTAGTGTCGAGGTAATAGGGGGGAAGAAAGAAAAGTTTTGGGTTGAGTTGACTAGAATATCGGGAAAGAAGGCCGTGGTGGGTACGGGGGAGACGGCAGACAAAATTGAGAAGGAGTTAAAGAGTGCCAAGTTGAAGATAGTTGAGGTAGAGAAGAAGGAAAGACGGGCTTGGCCACATCCGCCGTTCAAGACGAGTACCCTCCAACAAGCAGCAGCTAATGTCTTGGGTTGGAGTTCGAAGAAGACGATGGGGGTGGCACAGAAGCTTTACGAACAGGGAGATATTACCTATCACCGAACGGACTCGCTTAACTTGGCGCCAACGGCAGTCGAGGCAGTGAGAACATTTGTGAAGAGTGAGTTTGGGAGTGAGTACTTGCCAAAGGAGCCGGTTTTCTACAAGACCTCGGGTAAAGTAGTGGCACAAGAGGCCCATGAGGCAATTAGGCCAGCAGACATGAGTATGGGGACACATACATACAAAGGGCAGGGGAAAGAAGCGGCGGACCAGATCAAGCTTTATGGATTGATTTGGCGCCGCACTATTGCCTGTCAGATGGTACCGGCGGTTTTTGATGCAACGAGGGTGGTGGTGAGAACAGATAATAAAAAGTATGATTTGCAAGCTAATGGCGAGGTAATGAAATTTGATGGGTGGAGAAAGCTATACAAGAAGGATGCGGAAACGTTTTTACCTGAAGTAGCGGAGGGAGAGGTGGTGGATTTGAGCCAGGTAAAGAAGGAGCAGAAATTCACCGAGCCACCGGCGAGATTTAACGACGCCTCGTTAGTGAAGGAGCTGGAGAAGCGGGGGATCGGGCGGCCGAGTACTTATGCCTCGATTATCAGTACAATCATGGATCGGGGGTATGTGGAGAGGCAACAGAGAAGATTTTTTGCTACTAAGGTAGGGATGGCAGTGGTGGATTTCTTGACCCGATATTTTATGAAGGAGATGGACTATGACTTCACGGCGAAGATGGAGGATGAGCTGGATGATATTGCCAGAGGCAAGGTAGAGTGGAACGAGATGTTGAGTGCCTTCTATGGTCCGTTTCAGAAAGGGATAGAGGAGGTGAGTAAAAATGGCGAGAGAGTGGAGATTCCGGTAGAGAAGTTGGGAGTGAAGTGTCCGGAGTGTAAGACGGGGGAGTTGGTGATCAAGGAAGGGCGGTATGGCAAGTTTATTTCCTGTGATCGGTTTCCTGATTGTAAGTACAAGGACAAGTATATTGAGTATGTGGAGGGAGCCACGTGTGAGAAGTGTGGTAGTCGAGTGGTAATCAAGAAGACGCGATTTGGGAGAGAGTTCTATGGATGTGAGACATATCCCAAATGTGACTGGGCGACTTGGAAGAAGCCGGTGGTGGAGGGACAAGAAATGGAGAAAGAAAATGTTGAAAGTGAGAAGGAGTTGGATGAATAGAGTTACTTGTACACTCCCTGACGGTGAGCGATGTTGATTATAAAGATTTTGGTTTTATTGATTCGGTAAATAATACGATAGGGCCAGGCTCTTAATGATCTTAGATCGGCAAGTTCACCTTTTAAAAGTTTGCCTAATGTTGGGTATGCGCAGAGATGGGTTATTTTTCTTAGGACTTTTTTCTGTTCAGTGCTAGGCAGTTTTCTGACTTGTTTTTCCGCGCCCTTACTGTACTCAATTTTCATTGAGGCCTAAACTATTAATTAGCTCTTGGTGGGAAATCCCGCCTTTCTCCTCTCTACTTGCTCTAATGGCTTTCAGTTCTTTGGGATTATTCATGATATCAGCGGTTTCGAGCCAAGAATCGAGTTCTTCTTTGTTCATCAGAACCACTGGGTCGGCACCTCGGAGATTGATTTGGTAAGATTCTATTCCCTTTGAGGCCAATTTAATGATGCTATAGAGGTCGTCTCTAGCTTCACTGGCAGTTAGAGTTGTTGTTTGTATCATGGAATTATCGTACATGTAGTCGTACGAGTTGTCAAGATTGATTTAAAAAAACGGACTCGTGCGAGTCCGTAGGTGGAATTGGGATTATTCTGGTAAGAGATTTTGTGCTAATCTGGTGAGACCAGTAGTAAGGTTTCTCTTGATGATGAGAAACTCGTCTAAAGCGTTGAAGAGAGCAAAAAAGAGATCACTTTCGATCCCGCCATAAGTAACAAGTTGGAGTTGTCCGTCCATTTCAAGCCAACCACGCCGTTTGATCAGTATGGTCTTGAATAAGGCCAAATTCATTTCAGGAATTGCATTGAGATCGGGGACTAAAATAACAGTAAGACCTGTGTTGGTCATACCAGAGGTTCGTATGCGGACAATGATATCGGCAAGCTTGTTGTTGGGTGATTTACTTTCGGCGATGGAGAATTTTAGAGCGGAATGTTGAGATCCATCTTGGGTAAAAGTGACGGTTCGAGGTGTATGTAGGGTGAATCGGGCAACGCGAAGGGCCTCGCCAATGAGAATGAGATTTTCAGGCGATGTCAGCAAGATCTCGTGCATTTGGACTCCTTTTAATGTGCAGAATACGTTAATTTTACTTCAACAACAGTTGACTTGCAACCTATAGAATGGAGAAGTAACAGTTTAAGCCCCGCGGAAGCGGGGCATTATGGAAGCTAAAAGGAGATGAGAAGAGCTAGAGGCCATCGGCAATGTATGCGCCACAGAGACTGCCGAAGAGGGTAACAAAGGCAAATGCGATAAGCTGGGGATCTGACACTGATGTTTGCATGAGAGAGAGTACGAGCGAGATGCTGGTGATAGAGAAACCGATGAGAAAACCAACAAGGCGTTTCATGGTGAAATTCTCCTATAAAGCTATAAAGGGGCGTTGAGGGTAATTTTACCTTAAGTGCAGTTGGCTTGCAACCCATAGAGTGCGAGAACACTGGTTGGTAAAATTTCAAGGGCTTGAAATTAGAATTGGAGGTGAGTAGAGTAGGTGGCATGATAGACGAAAGCTCATTAGCTACAAACGAGAGGATGGCTAATAGGAAGTTTGTAGTTGGATCGCGGGACGAACTAAATAGAGCGGAAATTACAAGCAAGGAAGATAGGCTTTTGATGATACAAAAGGCTATGGATAGGATCGAGCAAAATACTTCTGGTGTAACACTTGGGGTGGAAAAGAAAGGAGTCGTATTGCGATATAAAGGTGAGCCTGCGTATGAAGGAGACAAGGGAAGAGATGTAGTTATCACTGAACTAAAAGAAAGAGCCAGTGACCCTGTTTTTTGGGACAAATGGGTGGAAGGCCCTTTAATGAAGATTATTGGAAAGGAATGATTCTGTCAGATAAAGATCTGAAAACTAGGATTAGAAAGAAGAGTTTGGTGATACGTCCGTTTGAGCGGGGGTGTGTTCAGCCGTCGACGTATGATTTGCATTTGGGGGATGAATTTAGGGTATTTCGCAATCACAAATTGAGGTTTATTGACCTGCGCGAAAGAGTGAGCTTGACGGATTTGGTGAAGGTAGACCGGAAAAACGGGTTTGTCCTTCATCCTGGTGAGTTTGCCTTGGCGGTAACGAAGGAATACTTTGAGATTCCCAATGACCTAGCGGCAAAGTTGGAAGGCAAGAGTAGTCTCGGGAGAATGGGGTTGGTGGTGCACGCAACGGCGGGATATATAGATCCAGGGTTTAGGGGGCAGATCACGTTTGAGATGAGTAATATGAATATGGTGCCGATAGTATTATATCCTTCTATGAAGGTGGCACAGATATGCTTTTTTATGATGAGTGGGGTTGTCGAGAGGCCGTATGGGACGGCAGGAAACAAGTACCAGGGACAGATGGGGCCGACGGAGAGTCAGGCGTGGAAAGATTTTCAGAAATAAAAAAACGGACTCTTGGGTGAGTCCGTGTAGAGAAATTTAAGCATGCTTGATGGCATTGAGAATATCCTGGGCTTCGTTTGCAAGAAGCTTGAGGTTGTTGGAAGCAGTTTGTTCTTCAAAAGCTATAAATGCCACTAGAGTCAGTTGAAATTTGTTTGGATCTTGGGGATCCTTAAACCGTACCAGATATGATTCAAATGGTTTGGCGATCTTGAGCGGTATGAGATTTGGGTTTGGTGGGACGTTCTTGTCTTGAGAGACGAGAGGTATGAAAACCAAAATCTTGCGTGGTTCGGAATGGGTGAATTGAAGTCTAATATTGAGGCCGTGGACCTTGAGGATGAAGAAGGGGGTACTGGGGTCCTCGACTCGAGTGGCGCCAAGATTGATCATGAGTCGATTAACGAAGGTGTCAAAGTTCATATACCACCTCATTTAGATAGGATAGTCCTTGCATTTTAGCCATTTTGAGGCTAAAAGTAAACTCCCAAAGATTGGAGGGTTAGAGGAATCTTAGACTTTACGATAGAGAGTATTAATGGCCTTGGTGCCGTCGGGAAGGTTAATTTCTTGGTAATCATCGAAGATGATGGGGGCGATTTGGCGAAGACAGATGAAAGTATTGAAGGCGAGACGACGGATCTCTATTTCGGCGTGTTCGTTGGCACGCATTTCGATGAAGTGGCGCCAACTGCGACCGTTGCCGCTGACAATAATTGGGGCTTCGGTTTCGTTGGGAAGGACGGAACGAGCGGCTTGTTGGACCTTTTTTCTCAAATCGGTCTTGGCTTCGGCGGACAGGATCTCGGAGCCATCTTGTTGAAGAGCGAGGAGGTCATTGGCCCTTTTTTCGTATTTGTAGGCAGCGTAATCGATATCAGCTTGAAATTCTTGATCGAGGTGGGGGTAGAGCTGATATTCGGGACGCTCTACAAACCGAAGAACTTTTCCGGAGACATAGCGCTGGGAGACTTGAGAGAAGCCAAAACCGGCGCGATGACGGACGAGTTCGTGAGTGACGCTTCGAGAGATACCATAGAAGAGAAAAACAAAGACGGCATGTTCGAAGACGGAGCCGTGTCCAGAAGACTTCATATTGCCAAGATACTTACTGGTATCTTTGTTTTTGCTTCGAAGATCACCAAAGCTCATATAGCAAAGCTGGCCAGCGACTTTAATAAGCTGTTCTCCGTCGGGAAGCGGGTCTTTGTCGTCGAGGTAATTAATAAAATTGAGAGCTGGATCGAAGCCTTTGAGGAAGTTGTACATTCCAGAAATATTGACGCTAGGTTTGGCCAGGGTAATGACCCCGGGCGTCTTGAGGTAAGGGGTGCCCTTGGCGGTGTGAAAAACGTCGGCGTGAATGGCGGGAAAGTCAGACATGTGAATCTCCTAAATAAAATGTTCAGAGTGCTTGGAAGATCCTAACGGTTAGTGGAGTGTTTTTTCAAGAGGAGGTTTGTTTGGAGATTGATATGTAAAGATATGGTTGACAGGGTTTGTAGACAGGAGAGTATATTCGGTGTGTTATGCAAACAGGTAAATATATAGTTTTGGAGGGACACGCTTGTGCAGGGAAGACGACGCAAATAAGCATGTTGGAGGAGTGGTTGAAAGGAGAAGGCTTGGGAGTGGCTAGAACACGGGAGCCGGGAGGTCCAGAGGCGGCTGAGGAGATAAGGCGGGCAATTTTTTCTCTTAAGCAAGAGGGAAGACTAAGTCAAATGGATGAGGTATGGATGTTTTATGCGGCCAGAGGATACAGCATGGAATGGGTAGAAGAGCAGTTGGGCAGGGGCAATAACATTTTGAAGGATCGAGATTATCTTTCTACCCGTCTGATCCAGGCAGAGACGGGGGTGGCCTTGCAAAACATAGAAGAATATCATCGGAAGCTCTATGTTGAAAGAGGATTTAGAGAACCTGATCTTAGGATCATGATGCTTCTGACTGAAGAGGAGTTAAGGAGGCGACTGGTAGCGCGTGGGGCGGGGGGTGATGCGTTTGATAATGATATGTCTTTTGCTTTGGCGGTGCAGAGGCGCTATATTGAGTTGGCTTATGACTTAAGTCGTAATCGAGGGGGTGGGTTCCAGCGGAATACGGTGGTAGTGGATGGGGAGGGGGATAAAGGGGTGGTGTTTGGGCGGATTCAGCAAGTAGTGGGGAGGAGCTTGAGGATAGAGGGGGCTAAAAAGACGGTTGAGGGGGTGTATTTTCCAGGTGAGGGGGCACAATCGAGGGTTGAGTTTGAGACCGGGATGTGTTAAACTATCCTCTAGTATTGAACTTTGAAAGGACAAAGGCGTATGGATCAC
>CAZUBK010000004.1:0-14617 GCA_964618725.1 uncultured Pseudomonadales bacterium | reverse complement strand
GGGCCTCACCGTGAGTTTATCGGTTGATCTGAATGGTCAGACAGTGACGATTCGGATTCAAGAGTGTCCCGTGTGCGGAGCTGTAACGGCGCTAGATTACTATCCTCGGGTGGGTTACTTTTGGTTACCCGAGGATTTATTTAAGACTCTGGCCGATTATCGGCTTAACTTGAATGATTTGAGATTTCAGATCTCAGGTCTGGTGATGAAGTATGAAAGATTGCGATTGGAAACAAGATGACTCTTTAAGGCTCACTATTTTAGTGAGCCTTTGTTAATATGTAGGGATGAGATTTGATGGAAGAATATTTGCGGGTAAGATCGAGTTTGAGCTGAAAGAAAAAGTAGCTTTGTTGGGAAGTCGGCCGAGGCTGGTGATTTTCTTGGTGGGTGAAGACGAGGGCAGTGTCAAGTATGTTGAGTTAAAGAAGCAGTTAGGGAAGAGAATTGGGGTAGAGGTGGAAGTGAGGCAGGGCAGATTTTCTCTCAAACAGTTGATGAAAGAGGTAAAGCGAGCGGTTGGTGACGGGAAAACAGATGGGTTGATGGTACAGTTACCGATTGGTGATTTGAGTAAGGAGGAGACGGAAAAAATATTGAGACTAATTCCTTTAGGGAAGGATGTCGATGGTTTGAATCCAGAAAATATTGAGTTGATTGAAAGTGGGGAACAGAGTTTCTTGCCGGCAGTAGTCAGATCAGTTGAAAGGATTTTGGACGAGGGGTTTAGTGAAACGGGGATGGAGATTGATGAGAAGTTGAAGATAGGAGTGGTGGGGGCAGCAGGAAATGTAGGTAGACCTTTGATTATGCGTTTAAGGCGGTTTGGAATGGAAGTAGTGGAGCTTGAGCAAGGAGACGATCTATTTATGTTAAAGAGTTGCGATGTAGTGATTAGTTGTACTGGACGGGCGGGAATAGTGAAGAAGGAGATGATCAAGAAAGGGGCGATCTGTATTGACATAGGCTTTCCTAAAGGAGACTGTGAGGATAAGGTTACCGAAGTGGCGAGTTTCTTTACGCCGGTGCCTGGCGGAGTAGGGCCGGTGACGGTGGTGAGCCTGATGGAGAATGTAGTAGATGGTGTTGTAAGTGAGAAGACAGGTTGGTAGAATCCCGGAAAAGCTTAGGAAAAGAGGTGTACCTTGAAAAGGCAATTAAAGGTGGAGGTGGCGGAATTTAGGGTAACTGGTTCACTTCCGGGGTTGGCGCAGCAGCTCTTCTATGAATTGTCAGAGTTAGGTTTTGTTCGGATAGAGGGACGTACTCTTGATGAAGAAGGGTGGATTGAGAAAGTAATTTTGATGGATTTCCGAGGCAGATGTCTGACGCTGATATTGGAAGAAAAGCGCTTTTTTTGGGCCGCGGAGTTGAAGGTGGAGTTGGCTTTCTTTGAAAGTGAAAGATGTCGCTCGACTAGGGTTTGGAAGGTTTTTGCTAAAAGGGAATTGATTCAGGTGGAAAGATAGATGGGTATATAATGTGGGGGCACGATCAAAATTTGGGAGGTGAGTGATGACACTCAAGATGACGGCAAGGTTTCCAGACCCTTCTTCAGTCAAGATTGAGGCTCTGGGAGAAGAATTGGTTAGACGGGGATTTGAGAGAATGTTGGGATTTGAAGACGATGTCCCCCTTTATGTTCGAGTGTTGACAGATGGTCGGATGTTTACCCCGTCATTTACGACGGTAGTTAGACTTAAGACGGATCGTTGGCCAGTCAATAACTGGAACATTGAAATGGTGATTTTGGGGACGACTCGAGAAGAAATCGAAGCTGCTTATTACTTGGCTTGTAACTTCTTGGCTAGTTACAAAGATTGATTGAGATTTCTCCCGTGACTAGTCACGGGAGATTTTATATGTTAAACTGTAGTCACAGTTTAGGCTGAGTTAAACAATTACATTTCACATCCCGTTATTTGATCTTCTGGTCCATAAAGGACAAAAGACGGGAGAGGATAAAAGAAGATGTTGAACACAAAAGAGACTAAAAATAAGGTGAAATCCCGTGAAATGGGGTTGAACACAAAAGAGACTAAAAAGAGTGTGAAATCCAGCAAGGCTGGAGCAAGTAAGAAACAAGAAACGAAAACTTTTAAGGTGTCTTTGGAGGAGTTATTGGAGGCAGGAGCACATTTTGGGCACCAGGCGAGGCGTTGGAATCCGAAAATGAAGCAATATATCTGGACGGAGAAGGATGGAGTGCATATTTTTGATTTAGCTAAGACGGCAGAGAAACTAGAAGAGGCATGTGAGTACCTTAAGAAGGCGGCTTCAGAGGGTAAGCAGGTTGTTTTGGTGGGAACTAAGAGACAGGCAGGGGAGATAATTAAAGAAGTGGCAACCAAGGCTGAAATTCCTTTTGTCTCAGAGCGTTGGCTTGGGGGCATTATCACCAACTGGGAGCAGATTAAAGGGAGAATCAGTAAGTTGGCGGATATGAAGCTAAAGAAGGAGAAGGGTGAGTTTGAGATGTATACCAAAAAAGAGAAGCTACTTTTGGATCGAGAGATCGACAAACTGGAGAAGTTCTTTGGTGGATTGGCAGGACTGACCGGAAAGCCAGAGATCTTGTTCGTGGTCGATACTCAAAAGGAGAGAGTAGCAGTGAGAGAGGCAATGAATCGGGGGCTTGTCATTGTAGGGCTGTCGGATACCAATGCAGACCCTGACAAGGTAGATTATCTGATTCCGGCTAACGATGATGCCTTGCGAAGTATTAAACTAATCGTAGAGACGGTTGGTGAGGCGATTGCTCAAGGTAAGAAGCTAAGGGCAGTCGAAGTAGGTAAATAGAGAATATGCTAAAAAAAATAAAGGAGTTGCGAGAAAAGACTGGAGCAGGAGTGATGGACGCAAAGAAGGCGCTTGATCAGGCGGGAGGAGACATGATGAAGGCAGAGGCAATTATTCGGGAGCAAGGGTTGGCTAAAGCAGAGAAAAAATCAGAGCGGGAAGCAGGGGCCGGGCTAATCTATTCCTATATTCATTCGGGAGGGAAAGTAGGGGTGATGCTAGAGATGAATTGTGAGACAGACTTTGTGGCTAAGAATGCTGACTTTGAGAAGTTATGTAAGGAAGTAGCGCTTCAGATTGCCAGTATGAGTCCCTCCGATGTTGACGAGCTCTTGAAGCAGGATTACATTCGGGATGGGTCGATGAAGATGGAGGATCTGATTAAGTCGCTAATTGGTAAAGTTGGAGAGAATATGCGCGTACGCAGGTTTGTGAGATATGAGCTGGGGGAGTAGATTTTTATTTGCATTCTTTGTTGGGACTGTGTTAAGTTTTTCTCATGACATTAGATACCTCGGTTGAGGCGGTAATGAGAGGAATTCCCGGTGTTGGTTATGAAGCGACGGTGGCTAAGAATGCCGACACGTTGAGACAGACCTCAGAAAGATATCAAAGACAATTTGAAGAAACGGATAACAAAGGGTTTGAATTGCTGGGATTTTTATCAGGATGGTTGGCAGACACACTTCAAAAGACTGATGCGAGAGGTAGACCTCTAAAAGAAAGTGACTTGGGAGTAGCGATTTCAGATAGACTTCCGGCAATAATTCTAGCGATGCCAAAGGAAGCAAAGATGAAAGATGGAAAGATTGAGTACTTTCGTGAAGCAATTCTTGGCGCAATACATACAGAAGTATTCAGAAAACATCCGGCTCTTGAAGTAATGTGGCAAGGTGTGATTGCGGAAATCAAGGCACGGGAAATAATAGAGGAAAACGGTTGGGAGGTGTTGAGTGGGGGAGAAAGTCTTGATATGGCAGGTGCGGATGGAATTGCGTTGAGAGAAATGGGTGGAGGTTGGCAGGCGGTTGTTTATCAGGTTAAGTCTGACTATGGACTTGAAGTAATAGGACTTGATAGCGATAAAAGTACAGAGGTTGTGAATGGGAAGAGCGTGCGACCGGCAAGTATGTTACGTAATTCGTTGAACACTATAGAGGAATCTATGGTTGACATGGAATATACCGATATTGAATATGATGTGGAAAAAAGAGGTTTTACAATGAGGAGTAAGAAGGGGAAAGAGGTTTTTTGTAGGGTTGATATTGTATATATTGGTATTCCGATTAATAAAGCGGTAAACAAGGCAGTAGGATTTAATTGGTGGTTTGGTTTAAGTAATGGCGAGCAACATAATGCACCGACTTACGTCGAGCCTGCACCAAGTAAAGATATCATGGGTCCACGTCTTTGGAAGTCGGTTCTTGCCGACTTTGATGACAAAGTTGACCAGTTATAAATGATGAAAAGAAAGGAAAACATGGAGGAGCCGAGAAATGAACGATTAGGAAAAAGGGAGATGAATATACAAAGTTTGTCACAAATTACTGATATGACTTCAGAGGAGTTTCTGGATTGGACAAAACAGTTGGGTATAGATGAGGGTACTCCACAATATGAGCAACTAAAAAGGATAGTTGATGGTTTGAAAGAAGAGACTTTAGAATGAGCGGTGAGTTGACGGTATAGGCTTTTTCTTTTACATTTAATCCATGAGTTTAGATGTGGGGGAAGTCGGTATGGGGACAGGAATGTATGAAAGGAGTGTAGAGTCCGTTGATCCACGGCGATTTGTGGCAGATAGAATTGTGGAACTACGAAGCCAGGAGAATCAAAGGGCGGAAAGAGGACAGGAGAGAACTACTGAAGAAAAAAAGGGATGGATTGAGGCAAAGCAAAATTGGGTAGAGCAATTATTGTTTGAGAATTGGGAAGGTGAGGGGTTGGAAAATGTATTGAGAATGAAGATAGATTTAGAAAATAGACTTGAGAACGGGGGTGGTGGAGTTTTTCCGGAACAGGAAGTGACTGGTATGATGGCAGAAGCTATAGCAATGAGAGTAGTCAGGCGAGTGTTAATGGAGCATGTGTATGGAGCAACTGGTGGTGCCGAGACGAAAGTGACATTGGGAGGAGCTCAGACTGTCGACTTAGACATGAATGGAATTGATATTGAAGTGCGACGTTTGCTTTATTTTGTCGGAAAGACGGTGCGTTCAAAACGGGTGTTTATTAGTGTCAAGGGACGCGCAAATTTGAAGAGAGATCACAGAAAGGATGTCGATGTGGTAGATCTGGAGGATCTAGATGAACATGTAAATCTAAATCGCCGATATCATTTGAGTGGAGAAGATATTCGTAGGTCAATTAATGCTGGTCGTGGAAGTTTAAAACCGGGAGAGGTTGGGCAGGTATTGATGTTAGGATTAGATACGAGTAACATTGCTGACTTACTGGTCAGGGCGGAGAAGGGAGAGTTAGATGACTTGGTAAGGGAAGGTCTTGAGAAGACATTGGGAATAGAATTAATGAGAAGATCAGATTTATGGAAATAGAAAAGGATACAGCAGAAATATTTTTAGCGGCGATGGCTGAATGGTCAAAGGATGACGATTTTGTAGAAATGATCGATCCGACCTTACAGGAACTGTCTAGACAACAGATAGAAGACTTGGTTGCGAGGATGGGGGGCGAGAACGAAAAAGTCAGAAGAAACTTGATGTCTATTTTGGAGAAAAAGACGAACAAGAACGACAAGTTTCGAATGGAAGTAAGTGATCGGTTTAGAGAGAAACATGGGGGAAAAGTGTTCTGGCCGATGAAGCCACGAGGAGGGCGTAAATTTCACTAAATCCTGATACAATCGGCTTATGTTAGATCAAGCAAAAGAAAAACTGGAGAAGGTATTACAAGTTGTGACCGGGGACATTGGGACGATTCGGGTGGGTGGAGCAAAGGCGTCAATGGTGGAACATGTAGAGATAGAGGCATATGGGGCGGGACAGCGAATGAAGTTGGTGGAGCTAGCAACAATAACGGCACCTGATCCGCAGCAGATCATTATCTCCCCCTGGGATAGAAGTGTTATCAGGGCAATTGAGAAGGGGATTTTGGAGTCGGGGCTCGGATTAATGCCTAACGTGAATGGAGAGATTATTCGAATTATCGTACCGCCTTTAACCGAGGAGAGACGGTTAGACTTTGTTAAATTGTTACACCAAAAGTTGGAGAGTGGTCGGGTGATGCTTAGGGGAGTGAGACAGGAAATGAAGGAGCTGATTGAGAATAAGGAGGGAGCAGCGGGGATCAGTGAAGACGATATTACTAGGGAACTAGAAGAACTACAGAGGGTTGTGGATGAATATACGAATCGCTTGGAGGAGATGGCTAAGCAGAAAGAAGAAGAGATAATGAAATTGTAGATTTTTGTTTTGTGATTTATATGCTCATCTATGAATATAAAAGAGGAAATAAGGGAGGCGATAGAGACAGTGATTGGTTCTTTGACTAAGGAGAAGGTTCCGTTTGTGGTGGAGCATCCGGTAGAAGAAAATCATGGAGATTATGCCACCAATGTAGCTTTGGTAGTTTTTAGATTTGTGCGAGACAGATACAAGAATCCCAGAGAGTTGGCCGAAGTAATCGTAGCAGAGTTAAAGAAGAAGCAGGAGATTTGGGAGACTGTGGATGGGGAGAGAGTTGAGATAGCAGGGGCGGGATTTATTAACTTTTGGTTGAAGAAAGATTACTTATTGAAGGAGGTTGATAGGGTTTCTATTAAAGGTGGAGATTATGGAAAGGGAGATTGGGGGAAGGGAAAAAGAGTGTTGGTGGAATATAGTAGTCCGAATATTGCCAAAAGCTTTAGTGTGGGACATTTCCGAAGTACGGTGTATGGTCAGACGGTGAGAAATTTGTATGATTTCGCGGGTTTCACGACGGTAGGTGACAATCACTTGGGAGATTGGGGAACACAATTTGGAATGATAATAGCTTTGGTTGAGGAGAAAGGGCTTGATTTGGCGAAAATGAGTATTGAAGAGGTTGAGAAAGAGTATGTGGAGTATAACAAGAGAGCAAAAGAAGCGCCGGAGGTATTGGAAAGGGCAAGAGATGCTTTTGCCAGACTTGAGAAAGGGGAAAAGAATGCGCGTGGGATCTGGGAGGTGGCGGTGAGGCAATCTCTTGAGGAGTATGAACGGATTTATCAATTGTTGGGGGTAAGGATCGAAAACTCCTATGGGGAGAGTTCGTATGAGGGAATGTTGTCAGAAGTGATTGAGGAAATGAAGAAGAAGGGAGTTACGAAGTTAAGTCAAGAAGCATGGATAGTTGAGTTCCCCGATATGCCGCCGGCGATGCTACTAAAGAGTAACGGGACGACAACTTATTTTACTCGGGATATGGCAACGATTAAGTTTAGGAATCTTAATCCGAAATTAAAGTCAGATTTGTATATTTACGAAGTAGGGGCTGAACAACAACTTCACTTTCAACAAGTCTTTGCAGCTGCGGAGATGATGGGATGGGGGAAGAGAGAGGACTTTATTCATATTTGGCACGGTTTGATTTTGGGGAAAGACGGCAAGAAGATGAGTACAAGAAAGGGGACAACAATAAAGATAGAGAAATGGCTTGAAGAGATGGTTGGGAAGGCGAGAGAGATAAAAGAGGAGTCGGCGGGAGCAGTGGGAATTGGGGCAGTCAAGTATTTTGATTTGAAGCATGATCCCACGACGTCCTATCGGTTTAGTTGGGAAGAAGCACTAAGATTGGATGGAGATAGTGGGCCATATCTTCAGTATGCAGTGGTTAGGGCGAAGAGTGTTTTGGCAAAGGTGGGGAAAGAGAAGAAATTTGATTTTAATCGAGTGAGTCTAAACGGGGAGGAAGAGAGGGTGGTACGCTGGTTGTATCGTTTCCCAGAAGTAGTTGAGAAGGCAGCGAGGGAGTTTAGTCCGAATATATTATGTGCGTATTTGTTTGAGTTGGCGAGCAGATTTAACGGATTTTATAACAAGCACCAAGTTATTAGTTCAGAGAATGAGGGGTTTAGGTTACAGTTGGTGAGGGGGGTGGCGCAGGTGTTAGAGAATGGGCTAACACTTCTTGGGATTGAGGTGCCGGAGAAGATGTAGAGGCCAACTGGTTTGTGGTAAAATGTCCTAGAGTACATTAACTTTGAATGGAGGAATAGGATGAGACGACTTTTGGTTGTAGGGATTTTTTTATTGTTGGCGAGTTTAGCCTGTCAGAACGGTAAGCCACCAGTGGTGGAAGCAACACCAACGTCAACGCCTAAGCCGCCTAAAGTAGGTGGTGAGGCTTTTGGAATAGCGTGTCGACCTGTGTCTCAAGAAGTTTTGCATGGTGATTTGGCTGAGATTAGCTTGGTTGACCAAAATGGTCTTGGCAGGGTCACTGATTTTAAGGTCGGGACAGTTATCGGTTCTGGCGGTGATAGTGAGGCAAGGGAGATCAATATTTCTCAGCGACCAGAGTCGAATGCGGGCGGTTGGTCACAGTTGCCAGGAGTAGTTTTGGTTGACAGTAAAGCCGTAGATGGTCCGCCACGAACGGAAACTTACTACATCAATATTCTCCTGGGTGGGATGCGGGGAGAAAATCATATTACTGGTGGAAATATCTGGTGTGAAGTAAAAGTAAGACACGAAGAACCGCCGATTTCGACTGTAGCAGCAACCGTGACGCAATTATCGCCGATGGCTTCAGCAACGCCTCTACCTCCGGTGATTACGTCCGTGCCACCAACAATGATAGTTTCACCTCAGTCACCTGTAGTGGTAACTAAGGAAGGTTATTTGGTGACATATACGGGGCCTTTACATGTCAGCTTGGGAAGAGAATTTCAGGCCAGTTTTCAGGTGGTTGACTCCTTTGGTAAGCCCGGACTAGGTGAGTTCATGGTCACTCTGGGGGATCCGCCTTCAGATCAGATGGCGAGTCACAGTAGAGGGACTTTGGATGCTACCGGTAACGTGGCTTTATCTCTGATGGTTACTTGGCCAGTCGGTACAACGAAGTTGTATTTCTCATATGCTGGACAAGTATATGAAATGACCACAATTTGGATTGAGAGTTAATGATTTTGGGCCGCTTAAGTCGAAGAAACTAGGCGGCCCGTTTTGGATGATTTGAAGTTGACACTTGACAACTTACTTGCATATTCTATTGTCTAGATATGGTGAGAAGACTGCCCAAAAACAAACTTCCATTGATTGGTTTATTTCTTCTAGTTGTTGCCTTGGTTGTAGCAGTCTTGGTTTCGCAAATGGAAACGCGTATTTCTCCACAGGCTTCCACGGCTAAAACGTGTGAAAAAAGATGTAGAGATGATTTTAAAGATAAACCTAATAATTTGAGTCGTTGTCTTACTGCTTGTGCCAATCGCGAATCGGGTGAAGAGGCGGGAAGTGGCAAGGAGTGTGGTAAATGTGGAGATGGTAAAAGTAAGCTGAAATGTGAGGTTGATGGAGGATGTGGTACAGGAGAGTCTTGTTACAAAATTGATTTCGATGCCTGTGACAAGAAATGTAAAACTAGCTTTAAAGAGTGTAGAGAGCTTTGAGGGAATCGTGGTAGGATAAAGGGATGATTCAGGCTTTGGTTTTCTTGGCAATTCTTTCTGTTGTAGTAGTGATACATGAGCTGGGCCATCTATTGGCGGCAAAGTTTTTTAAGGTGCGGGTAGATGAATTTGGTTTTGGCTTACCACCGAAAGTGTTTAGATTGTTCCGTAAAGGAGGGACGGATTACACGATTAATGCCTTGCCGATTGGGGGATTTGTGAAGCTTTATGGAGAGAATGGGGAGAAGGATCTGGAAGTGGCGGATAGTCAGGCGTTTTGGTACAAAAAGCCGTGGCAGAGGGCAATCATTGTAGTGGCGGGAGTAGTAATGAACTTTATTTTAGCAGTGGTTTTATTTGCGACGGTTTACTCATTTCTTGGGATTCCGACCCAGCTTAAGGGAGTGAAAGTAGTAGAGATTGTGCCAAACTCGCCGGTGGAGAATGTGTTGAAGATAGGGGATGAGGTGGTGATGATAAGGGCAGAAGGTAAAGAATATGTGATTACTGAGAATGAGAGATTTTTGAAATTGATTGCAGAAAACAGGGGCAAGGAGATTGAACTGGTTTTAAAATCAGGTGGAAGTGTCCGGGTGATGCCTAGATTGAATCCACCGGAGGGTGAGGGGTCATTGGGAGTGGTGATTTCTGACTTTGAGATGAAGAAGTATCCATGGTGGCAGATGCCATTTAGAGGAGTGGTGGTCGGTCTTGAAGAGGCATTAATTTGGGGACGAGATATCTTAGCTGGCTTTGGAGAGTTGATTTACAAGATAGTGACGGGGAGAGGGATAGAGAAAGAGGCGTTGGCTGGGCCAATTGGGATCTATCAGATATCTAATCAGGCCAGAGAGGCGGGAATATTAGCCTTGTTTCAATTTGTGGGCGTATTGTCGGTCAATTTGGCGATTTTGAATATTTTGCCTTTCCCTGCTTTGGACGGAGGAAGACTGCTATTTCTAATGATTGAGTTGGTGACGGGAAAAAAGGTGAAAGACACACTCGAAGCCTGGATACATTCGGCGGGGATGGTGATATTGCTGACTTTAATGGTATTGATTACGGCTAATGACATACTCAGACTTCTGGGAGGGTGGGGCGGGATTATAGGTAAGTTAGGGTTGTAGATGGCGGGATAAATTGATATACTAAGAGATACTGTGGCTTGAGTGTCCAGTGAATTTAAAATGGTTAAAGAAACGGAATGTGTTTTTTGTCAGATTGTTGCTGGTTTGGCACCGGCAGAGATAGTCTTTCAAAATGAATCCTTCCTAGCCATAAAAAATAAGTATCCTCAGGCGCCGGTGCACATTTTAGTGATACCAAAAAAGCATGTGAGCAAGAAGAAGTTGGTTTCTTCCCCCCAAGGTGGATTTTGGGATGATCTGATGAAAGTTGTCTTTGAAGTGGTAAGACAGACTGGTCTTCACAAGACTGGCTATAAGCTGGTGAACAATGGAGCGGGATATAATCACTTTGATCATGAGCATATGCATATTTTAGGAGGAACTAAAACTGAGCCGGGTGGACAGACGTAGTGGTTAAATAATTAAAATAGATTAAGAAAGCGAGGTGCATTACTGTGCCAGTAGTTATAAAAAAACAACCTGGTGAGTCGACGCAGCAGTTGTTGAACAGTTTCAGACGAGAGATGATGGACGATCCGGCTTTGGAAAAGGTCAAGGAACGTCATATGCTTGGATATCAAAAACCATCTCGCGTGCGTAATGAGAAGAAAAAACTGCAACGAAAAGAATCAGCCAGACTTCGACGTAGATCAAAACGGAGGCGAGGTCTGTTAAAGTGAGTATATGTTGACAGAAGAGATAAGAGTACAAATCGGTCAGGCAGCCAAAGAGAGAGACTCAATGAGAGTGTCTACTTTGCGGCTGCTTCTGTCGGCACTGGAGTATAAGCGGATGCAGAAATTGGCAGATTTAGTACCGGAGGAAGAGATCACGGTAATTAAGTCGGAGGTGAAGAAGAGGCAGGAGGCGATTGAGATATATGAGAAGGCGGGGGAAGTAGAGCGGGCGGCAGTAGAAAAAGGGGAGTTAGCGATCTTGAGGGATTTTCTACCGGAACAGATGGGTGAGGAAGAAGTAAGAAAAGTGGTAATGGAGGTCAAGAAATCATTGGGGGAAGGAGTGAATAGAGGTCAGGTAGTAGGGATAGTGATTAGCAAGATTGGTAAAGAGAAAGTTGATGGAGGCTTGGTAGCGAGAATTGTTAACGAAGTAGTGATTAGCAGTGATTAAGGTACAGATTAAAGCGGATAGTAAGTATGCAGTGGACAGGAAGAGGATAAGGAAGGTAGTTGGTGATTTTTTTCAAAAAATGGAGGTGACGACGGATATGGAGGTAGGGATAATGGTGGTGGGGGATCGGAAGATGAAAGAGTTAAACAGAAAGTATCTTAAAGTGGAGGGGACAACTGACGTATTGAGTTTTTCGCAGACGGAGGTAGGGGAAGAAGGTGGAAGATTTATTGAGCCAACGAGCAATGGTTTGTATTTGGGAGATGTGGTGGTGAGTTGGCCCCAAGCATTAAAACAAGCGATGGAGAGAAATATTACCGTAGACGAGGAGATAGATTTTCTGATCCAGCATGGACTGCTTCACTTGATGGGGATACATCATGATTAAGATGATATGTGGGTGAAGAAAGTTGCGTTTGTGTGTGGGGATGCTATGTTTAAGTAGTGAGATTAAGAAAAGTTTTGGGACTGCTTTTGGCATTGTTGATGATAGGGAATAGTTATCCGTGGTGGATAGTACTGGCAGCCTCCTCTCCCTGGAGTGAGACAGATTGGGTGGGACAAAGTGGGACGAATGTAACTACCTCTACGGCCGGGCAGATTACCGTACCCACGACAGAAAATCTGACAAATACTGGATTTGAAACAGACTTAACCGGGTGGACAGGAAGTGCATCAACCTTTGGAGACAGCAACTTTCAATCTGCCTCTGGAGCCGTAGCCGCCTGGCCACTGGATGACACCACTACCACCCAATCCTATGCCAGAGTCATAAATCCATCCTTCACCCCAACGAGAAATATGGTCATTAATGGAACGTTTGATACAGATACGTCGTGGACAAAAGAGGCAAGCTGGACAATCTCAGGTGGAGTAGCGTCAAGTGATGGTACTGGACTTACAAAAGCATTGTATCAATCCTCTGTAGTGGTTCCTGGAAAAGCATATGAAGTAACGTTTACTATTTCGAACTATTCAGGGACAGGTTTGGTGCGTCCCTATGTTGGGAGTACTGGTGGTGGAACATGGCGATCAGCAAACGGAACTTTTACCGAGGTATTGGTGGCTGCGGGCACTGCACAGGTACTATTCAAAACCGATGGTACGAATGGTTTCACTGGCAATGTTGATAATTTCTCTGTCACCCAAGTCAATGTCCCTTCCTCCACCTCCTCCACCGGCACCCAGCTTTTGACCGATGGGGATATGGAGACAGCGGGAACAAGCAGTTGGACCGCCGTTAATAGTGCCACCTTAACAAAAGAAACAGGGACACCTCATGGAGGAAGCCAGATATTGCGAGTTGCTCGGAACGGTGTAAATAGTCCTGCGGCTCGCCAAACGATTTTGACTGTCGGACTCACATATCGTGTTACTGGATATGTTCGAAGTGATGGATCTGCAACTCCTTTAGTCTCAGACGGAACAACACGTTTTACAGGCACAACTTCAACATCTTGGCAACCATTTGACGTGGTATTTGTAGCCGGAGGTGGTTCTCTTTCATTGCTCGCATCTACTTCAACCGGCACCCAATACGTAGAATTTGACGATGTGGTGGTTTCTTTGGACAACTATGTCCGGTCGGGAGAACTTATTCAGGATGGAGATATGGAGACGAGCGGGACGGGAGTGTGGGAGGTCGGAAACTCTGCAACCATAACTAAAGAAACAACAAGTCCACATGGCGGAAGCCAAGTATTAAGAATCGCCAGAAATGGCGTGAATTCACCCTATACTCGTCAGTATATTTCAGTTATCGGGAGAAAATACCGCATTACTGGATATGCCAGAAGCGATGGCAATGTTGCTCCCAGAGTCACAGATACTGTTTCGACCCCCTGGACTGGAACGACTAGCACCTCTTGGCAATTCTTTGATATTACTACAACTGCTGTTGCCACATCATATGTTTTTGCTCCTGCCTCCACAGTTGCAGGAACCCAATATGTCGAGTTTGATGATGTTAACATTAGTGAGGTAACTCCATTGGTAGGAATTGCGCTGGATAACTCCAACCCCACTCGCCAGCCCACCATGGGTTCCACAGCAGGGGGCCACTTGACCACTGCCTACACCTTTGATGGCAGCAATGACAACGTCAACATCTATTCTTCCGACCTTAATTCCGTCTTTAATCCCTCCGAAGGCACCCTGGTTGCCTGGGCAAAAGTAAGTGGTAGTGGGGTGTGGAGTGATGGACAGACTAGATATATTACTCAACTATATGCAGATACAAATAACAGAATCATTCTGGAAAGATATGCAACAACAAATCAACTTATTGGTTACCTCGCTTTTGGAGGTACTGCCAAATATGTGACAGTAAGTAATTTTTCTTCCACTGATTGGTTTCAATTTGCTATTACTTGGAAAACTTCTACAGATGAAGCATTGGTGTACTTAAATGGAGCTCAATCAGGATCTACTCTTACCGGTTTGGGAACTTGGACTGGGAACATTGCTTCAACAACTGCTGTTATTGGGGCATCTTCTACGACTGGTACAACTTTTCCCTTCTCCGGTCTCATCAACGATGTCCGCCTGTACAGCAGAGCCTTGAGCAGTACCGAGATTGCCAACCTGTACACCGGTGCCACTGCCACTCGTGACACAGGAACCAAGTATGCAGGGACTGCCTCTGCCAAGGTAGTTCCCCAGGAAGGCTACAATGGCAAGTTGGTGGAGAGTATTAATGTAGGGGATACCTCGAGCTACACGCTCTCGGCCTACGCCTACACCGATGGCTCAGCCGTGACGTCTACTGACGTCTCGCTTTGGTACAACAATGCCACTGTTTCCACAACATATACCTCAGTAGGTTCTGGTTGGTACAAATTAACGGGGTCTGTAACAGGTGCCAATGAAGCTCGTGACTATGGCGTCCAGGTGTTAGCAGGAAAGACGGTGTATGTAGATGACTTGAGTTTGACTGATTACACCTCCGGGACACTGACCTCCAGCATCTTTG
>CAZUBK010000003.1:0-153844 GCA_964618725.1 uncultured Pseudomonadales bacterium | reverse complement strand
AGTTGGAAACCCCGGACATCGTCCCCGAAGGGGCTGTCCGGGGAGGACGTCATTTTGTGCCTAAAGGGAGCAATAAGAAGTCCTAACTTGCTCCAACGCGCGGAGCAATAGACCTGTAGAGCGTAGAAATTGTGGTCAGTTAGGCGTAACCTGAGGCTAAGTATTTCCCCATAGTCTTGACAAAAACTCCACTTTAAGATAGAATGTCCGCAATCCCTAATTGAAAGGGTAAGCACACAAAACTCCAGGAGAGTGTAAAAGATGGATTTAAACTTGTCCAAGGGTATTTGGGAACGCACCGGGACCAATGAGATTGGCAAGCACGCTTATGCGGCTACCGTTTCTATTGCGTTCATGTGGGCGATTCTTCTGGTCAGCGGTGCGGCAGCAATGGCCTTCACTTGGCCGTTTAGCTGGCCTCTGCTCATTGGCACCTTTGTGGCTGCCATTGCAGGCATCGTGATCTTCAGTGCGTCTGACTCGCCGTTTATCTCTTTTGTGGGAGTGAGCGTTTTGTCAGTCGCTCTCGGTTTCATGATCGGCCCAGTGGTCGCACTCTACGCCTTACCCGTTGTGGTTAAGGCGCTGGTGACTACCGCAGGCGTAACCGTGCTCATGTCCGTGCTGGGAATCGTCTATCCCAAGAGCCTCGAAGGCCTTGGCGGTTTCTTGCTTGGCGGACTGATGCTTCTTATCGCAGGCAACCTTGCTCGCATCTTCCTCCCCATGTTTGGTATCCCGAGCGAAGCTCTGGGTATTCTGGACTGGGTTGGTGCTGGCCTCTTCACTGTTTATATCGTCTACGACTGGAACCGCGCAATGCGGCTGCCGTACACGATTGACAACGCCATCGACACGTCTGGCGCGCTTATCCTTGACGTGGTCAATCTCTTCCTCTATCTGCTTCGCCTCTTTGGAGGCAGCGGGAGTAAGAGCAGTAAGTAACACACCTTTGGCTCCCAGACATCGAGAAATCTCGAAGCCTGGGAGCTTTTGTTATCTATAACAGGTTCTAACTTGCTCCAACACGGGGAGCACTAACGGACAGAAATAACCACTAAATTACACAAACGGACAACAAACAAATTAATATTCCTCCGATATATGTAAGGAATTGCGCGCATAAACCTTACATCCAATATGCCGATGTTAGGTAGGTTTTATGAAAACAGACAAAAGAGTTATACTTGTCTTGGTTTATATGATTAAAAAACTACCCGATAATCAAATAGCTTTCTACCAAACTCCTGACGGGTCGGTAAATATTGAGGTACTGTTTGCGGAAGAAAACATTTGGCTTACTCAGAAGAAGATGGCTGATCTTTTTGATTGTTCGACAGATAACGTTTCGCTTCACTTAAAGAATATTTATCAAGAAAATGAGGTTGACCAGAAATCAACTATCGAGGAATTCTCGGTAGTTCAAAAAGAGGGAGAAAGAGAAGTTTCCCGAAAGGTTATCTTCTATAGCCTTGAGGCGATTATCGCTGTTGGCTATCGTGTCAGTTCTGAGCGCGGTGCACAGTTTCGTCAGTGGGCAACGGGGATTTTGAAAAACTATATTCACAAAGGTTATGTCCTGGACACTAATCGGATGAAGTATGGTTCCCGCTTTAGTGCGAGATATTTTGACGAGCTCTACGAAGAAATTAAGGATATCCGTACCAGCGAACGGATGATTTATCAAAAGACCACCGATATTTATGCGACAGCCATTGATTACTCGCCACAAGCGTATGAGAGTAAACAGTTTTTTGCGACTGTTCAAAATAAACTTCATTTTGCTATCACTGGTAAAACCGCCGCAGAAATCATAGTGGATCGTGTCAGTAATAAAAAAGAAAAAAGGGGATTAACTTCTTGGCGACGATCACCAGAAGGCAAAATTATGCCAAGCGATGTTGTGATTGCCAAAAACTATCTGGATAAAAAGGAGCTTGCTCATCTTAATAGCATCGGCAACATGTATTTGGATTATGCGGTGTTACAAGCTGCGCGTGGCAGAGCTATGACGATGAAGGATTGGGTAGAAAAACTCAATGCTTTTCTGAAGTTTAGCGAATATGAGATTTTGACCAATGCTGGAAAAATTAGTCATGAAGTGGCCGAAACTCTAGCATTAAAGGAATACGAGGTATTCAAAATAGAGCAAGATAAACACTACATTTCCGACTTTGACAAAGTGGTCAAAAAATTGCTCAAGAACGGAAACAAACAACATGAACCCACCTGACTTTACCCTCGATAAAATCAAGTTCGCTACCGATGTGCCGACGTTTGAAAAGGCCGTAGCTTTGTATGAAAGTGGCAAGGTAACTCAAGTTGAAGAAGGTACCAGATCGTATACTGCAGTTGTTAAGGGTACAAAACCATATCGAGTTTCAGTGGAGGCACGACGATATGATTATGGTCACTGTACCTGTTATTTGGGAGTCAATGGCACGCTCTGCAAGCACATGGTTGCTTTGGCAATTTATGTGGTTCAAGACGGAAAGTCACTGACAACTAATGATAAAAAGCTGGTTCAAAACCCAACTTGTAGTGGTAAGTTGGGAACCTTATCAGATAATGAGCTGATCACTGTAAGGCAGGTGATTACTTCTTCTTTGAAATACATCAAAGCCTACACTGGTCCGTCTCGTACCTGGTTTGCCTACCAAAATTCGCTCTCCGAAGGTTGCAACCGTTTATCTGCTGTCATCTCTGATTTGCCCGTAAGTATTCAAACAGCCGGGTTGTTGATTGATTTACTCTTAAGATTAGACAAGAAGCTATGTACTGGCGGAGTTGATGACTCAGATGGTGAAGTTGGCGGGTTTATTGAGGAAGTGGTGGAAGTATTACAGGAATTTGCCAAGCTGGATCCGAGTTGTGTCAACGCTTTCGATAAGTTGAAAAATCGAGAAACATGTTTTGGCTGGGAAAAGCCGTTGTTGAAAACTAATAAGTAAAAGTTTTCACCGTCACTGAAAACTTTTTAAGTGTGCAGGAAGTGGCCAATTTCCTTAAGCGTATATTCTGGATATTCTAAGTAATTAATCCAATCAATTCGTCCGAATTCATACCATCGTTCGAGCCAGAATTGGCGATTGAATTGTTTGGTTGGGACAATCAACTTACATTTTTACTGGGCAAGATGATTGGATGTGGTAAGGTTAGATATGAAGAGTTGTTTGAGAAGTAAGCTTCTCTTGACTTTGGCGGTATTTTTTTTGTTTTTATTCGCGACGGTGGTGAGAGCGCAGGGGGAGGATAGTTTGGTGGCTTGTATTGAGGAAGTAAAGCAGATAAGAGAGAAAGAAGGACCACAGTGGTTTACGAAAAATAAGACGAGTTGTTTGGGAGAGGGGGCGCTAGGTAAGTTTAGCGTTTTGCCTTTGACTGAATTTAGCAAGAAGGAGTCTTTTGGTGATATGGAACTGGAGCTTTTTGCTTTTTTTGATACACCAGTGGATGGTGTTACCGTAAGAGAGGGACAAATGGAGTATCAGGAGACGAGTGAACCGAGTAGTCCCGGGCCGGGTTATCGAACGGAGAAGAAGGTGGAAAAGCCGGGGATTGGTGACAAGAGTCTGCATCAGACAGAGATGACCTATGTAAATATCGCAGAAGGTTATGACGGATTGGCGCCGGCCTGGGCGGGCTACACGACTTATCAAGAGTTGATGGTGATTGTGGGTAATTGTTCCTTTATGGTTGGTGGACGGGCGGTACAGGGAAATAACTGGTCGTCTAATCATCGGGTTGATTGGGCGAATGACGTAGTGATAAACAGCGATCACGATCACGGGGAAGAGAAAGTGAAACAAGAGATGTGGGAGTATGCCAGAGGTTTGGTGGGAAGAATTTCTGGTGTTTGCGGCGGCTTTGGTGACGGGGAGGCGGAGACAAAAAAAGGAGGCATCGTGGACTGGGCTAAAGGATTGTTAGAGAGGCCGGAAACCGCGACATCAGGGCAGGAGAAACCTCGGGAGTTGGCAGGCAACCAAACTTGGGAGTCGGTCAAGTTTATGACTGAAGAAATGAAGCAAAAGTCGTTGGAGGTGGGCCGATGGATTGAAGAGAACCTGGGTGAGTGGGAAACAAAGAAGATTGAGAGGGATAATTTGGAATATGAGCTTTACGGGAGAACGCCGCAGATGACAGGGCAAATAATTAGAGAAGCCCAAGCAGCGTGGAAGAAATCAACTGATGGGGTGAGGTTTTTTGACGAGGAGTCGTTTCCGCAAAAGTGGCGGACGATGGTGGAGGATCAATTAAAGCCGGGAGCGGAGGTGGTGAGTGGCGATGGCCATACGGCGATATTTAGAGCTGATGGCGGCAGTATTTTGTTTTACCCGAGCAGTTTTGGAGTTTATACGGTTGAGAATACCTACAATTTGGAGGGCGGTTTGGTAGAAGTAAAAACGGGAACCGCGCCGATTGATATAGAGACGCTTAACGCTTTTATAAAATCTAAAGGTACACACTACCGAGTGTTGTTTGATCCAAACAAACAACTAACGGCGGTAACGGTTTATGAGGGAGAAGTGGAGATTACTACTGAAGATGGGAAGACGACGAGATTGGCCGCAGATGAAGATAGGCCGGCGGTGGCAGTGGTCAGAAAAAGACTGTCGATTCCAAAGTTGGTTTTGGCGGGAGGACTTTTGGTAACGATTGTTGTTGGTGCGTTTCTGGTGTTTAGAAAGAAGAAGAGGAAGGGTAAATGAGAAACTATTGCACAAAAGACGTTGGTTCTTACCTCATTTAATGCGTGGAACAGTAGCCTGTAGCATGGAGAATTTTAGTTCTGCATAAGATTTCTGAGGGTATATTGCCTTTATTGCTTTCTTGGGCTAGAATACTATGGTACTAACTTGACATTTCTATTTCAGTAGATAGGAGCGGACATGAGTGAAGATAGCGGTGCTGTAGTTCGTGTTGTTAATGGGCAGTTGGTGCTGGATGATCCAGTTGCTTTAGGATTGATCCGCGCTATTGAGAAGCACAACTGCTTCATAACGGCACAGTTGAACCTTGAACGTATTATTTACTTCAGACGTCGTATTGACGAACGTGGTGATGATCCAGTAGCAACTGCTATTGTGGTTGTAAATGTCGATGATAGTCATGGTGGCATAATCGCTGATATGTTAATGCCTGGTACCAATTGGCAAGAATTTCGGGATCGGGGAGAAGTTCCGTTTGCTCGCGGTCTAGTTGGACGAGAATTTATCCAGCATGCCCTTGAGTGTTTTGATACTGAAGCTGCCTCAAATTTGAAATCTGTTGAAGGTACTGCTATTGTTATTGTCGATCACGGAGTGGCCGAGATATTTACCTTAGCTGACTAGTGAGAATATGGACCTGCTCTTAGGAGTAGGTCTTTTTTTGCTAAAAATTGGAATAACAATGAAAGTTCTGCCTTCGTCCAAGGTGCGGAGACAGATGAAATATAAATTGCTTTTGCTCGTAATACCTTATTGGCAATCGCACTTGCTATTGCGTTTATGTAGCCTTCTTTGTTAGTTTGATTTTTGGAGCATCGTATGGTGCTCCTTTTCGTAGATAGGTCACTTAGTTTTAGAACCTGAGATGAAGATGGCCAATGTGATATTATGGTTTCGATTATGGGAGAATTACTTTTAGTGGGTGGTGATTTTAATGAGGATGGTGGGAGAAGGTCATCATTGATACAAACTATTTCTAACAATTTACTGAAGGAGGGATACCGAGTTAAGTGCATTAATGGGGGTAGCTTTGAAGACTTAAGAAAGATTTATGATTCTTTTAATTTAGAAAGTAAAGGGATTGTGCTTTGGTTTCCCAATGTGCCAAATGATGAAGAAAAGTTGCGGGAGATAAAGACGAGGGCACCAAAAATAATTCTGGTGGCGTCAAAGAGAAACAATAATGAGTACAGCATGGCGGAGATGACAAATCGAATGCTCCTGATCAAGGCAAATTTATGGTTGGAGTTTTCTTTAGAGGAGAAGGAACCAAAAACGATATATCGAGGAAGTGTGTTTGACCCTTTGGGTAACCGGTGGGTGTCGAGTACAGATTTTGAGGAGGTGACAAGGGTATTGGCAAAAAGACTAAGAAGATTGGAGGGACTAACACGGCAAAATACGGTAGCGATTGGGGGTAATGTTGAGGTGCCAAATGAGGAGGAATTCTTTGAGATTATTAAACGATATGCTAATACCTTCCATCAATTGATTCAGCCGGTGGAAGAAGTAACTCGTTTTTTGGGGAACGCGAGTTTTAGATGTGAACGGGGTTTCCCGAGTTTTCGATTAGGAGAAGACGTCGTGTTTGTATCGCGGAGGAATGTAGACAAGAGATATATTGATAAAAATAACTTTGTGGCGGTGTGTTTTGATGAAGATGATGGTGATAGAGGAACTATCTACTACTATGGTCCTAACAAGCCGTCGGTGGATACACCAATTCAGGTGAGGTTGTATAAGATGTATCCCCAGATTAGATACATGTTGCATTCCCATTGTTACATCGAGGGGGCGCCATTTACGTCGGACTCGATCCCCTGTGGAGCAATTGAAGAAGTGGAAGAGGTGAGTCGATTAATTGAGAAGGAATATCCTGATCGTGACGAATACTTCATTAATCTAAAAGGGCACGGGAGTTTAATTCTAACTAAGAGTTGGCAGAGCATGCGAGATGTCAAATATGTGGGGAGGCCGTTGCCAGAGATTGAGTGACTCTGGTGGGGGATTGGAAGGGGAGCATTTTGGGTTTTTAAAACAGTAGTTAGACTTGGATGTTGAAGAAACAGTATCCACCACTAAATGACTTGAGAGTAAGGTGATTACTACTTAACTCGAGAGTGGAATAAACGCCGGGATTGTGGTGGGGGTTATTGCTAGCAATGTTTTCGGTAAATGATGGGACAGTGATAAGATGAGTTCGGTGGATCTTGGAATAGCCGGCCCAATGGATGTGGCCGGAGATGATGGCAGTGATGTTCATATCGGGGAGGAGTTGTTTTAAGACACTTGGCCCGTTGGTGAAAGCGGTGGAGGTGGGATGGTTGTTGAAATAGTAATTACCATTACTGTTGACAGGGACAAGACCGTAGTGGGCGAAGAGGATGAAGGGCTTTTGGTTATCAAGGCTTCTTAACCAATCGATTCTGTCTTGAGATAGAGAGCCGTGTTGACCTTTTTTGATCTCCATATCAAGCCAGACTAGTTGATAATTGGTCAGATCTAGGTGGCCATAGAAATCAGGGGAGAGACCAAGTTCTTGGTAGATTTTGGCAATTTGTTCAGGGGAGAGTCCCCAAAGATCGTGATTGCCGAGAAGATGAATGGAGGGGAGACAGAGCTGTTGAAGTATTTCCAGATTCCTTTTTAGATTGGCGGTGTTAACCTGTTCGTTATCGACCTCTTTTATCATATCGCCCAGTTGGATGAGGAGATCAAAGTACTCAGACTTGAGATGGTTGACTAGCTCTTGCAAGGCAGAAGCGGCCTCTGAATTGGCTTGTCTTCTGGGGTTGAGCGATTGGCCGAGATGGACATCGCTTAGAAGTAGGATTTTTTCAAGAGATTGATTAGAGGCAGATTCCGTTTCGTCACTTTTGATGGTTGATTGACTTTCTTTAGTCATAATTATTTGGGGCAAGATAGTGGTTGCGGCGATGCCAGCGGCTTTGAGAAATCCCCGCCTGTTTATTATATTTTCCTGATTTTCAATTTTCATGAATTAAACTGAGAATACAGGCTTGAGAAATGATTGCAATACTTTCGTGATATTTTTCGGGCCGACCCCATAGTTTGACAAGGGGAGAAAAGGATGGTAGAATGGGTCATTAAATAAAAATAAAGCAGATTTGCTTACTTTAGAGTCGGTTTTGAGGATTTGAGCTCAACCTTTCCTTTTACAGAATCGTCTCCTTCATTAGGCGGTTTTGTAAAATATATGGGAAATTTCAGAGGCAGTTTTCGTGGTGGTGCTGGGCGTGGATTTAGTCGAGGTAGATCATTTGGATCGACCAGATTCTCTGGATCTCCCCGACCACAAAATCAAAATCGTTTTAGAAGTCGTGGGGCAAACCTTAATCCGATGATGTTTGTGAGAAGGGCTGAGGTAGTGGAGGAACGGGTCTATCAGCCAAGATTTAAGTTCAGTGATTTTAATCTAACGGAACAACTCAAACGGAGTATTGCCTTGCGAGGTTATGAGCAACCAACGCCTATTCAAGATCAAACGATCGATAAGTTGATTGAAGGTAAGGACTTAATTGGTATTGCTAACACCGGAACCGGTAAGACAGCGGCTTTTTTGATTCCTTTAATCAACAAAGTGATGAAAGATGGTAGAGAAAAGGTCTTAATTGTAGCGCCGACGAGAGAGTTGGCGGTGCAGATTCAGGATGAATTTAGGTTGTTTGCAGGTGAGTCAATCGGTTGCGTGCTATGCATTGGCGGAACTCCTTTGCAACGACAGATAATGAAGTTAAAAAGAAATCCTAACTTTGTCATCGGAACCCCTGGTAGATTGAAAGATCTAGACAAGAGACGAGTGTTGAGACTGTTTGAATATAAGAGCGTTGTGTTGGATGAAGTTGACCGAATGTTAGACATGGGTTTTATTCATGATGTGAGGGAGATAATTAGTAAGTTGCCGGTAGAACGTCAGTCGATGTTCTTCTCAGCCACAATGGATGACAAGACTAGAAGTGTGGCTAACGGTTTTTTGAGAAATCCGATTGAAGTGTCAGTGAAAACGGGTAGTACAGCTAAAAACATCGATCAGGATATTGTTAGGGTAAATGGAAGGGACAAAGTGGAGATCCTTCATGGGTTACTTAACCAAGAGGGATTTGATCGGGTACTAATATTCGGACGAACTAAATGGGGAGTAGACAAGCTGGAGATAGCCTTAATGAAGCGGGGTTTCAAGGTGGCGTCAATCCATGGCAACAAGAGCCAGGGGCAAAGGCAACGTGCGCTTCAACAGCTGAAGGCGAGCGAAGTGAAGATTCTTTTAGCGACCGATGTGGCCAGTCGAGGAATTGATATCCAGAATGTGACTCACGTAATCAACTTTGATGTACCAGAGTCTTATGAAGACTATGTTCACCGAATCGGGAGAACTGGGCGAGCAGATAAAAAGGGAACGGCTTTGACATTTGTCGATTAAGTGGGGTTTAGAGAAATGTTATGGTAAAGAGGTGAGACAAGATAAAAGACCAAGGCGATTATGGTTGATGGGATTAATGTTAGTAGTATCGATTGGTTTAGTGGTGGGGATAGTCTTAGGGGGACGGTGGTTCAGAGATCCGTATCGGGGATGGCAGATATTCAGAAGTGTTAAGTTTGGATATGTAATCAAAATGCCATCTGGTTGGGTAATGGATGATTCACAAAAAGAGCAGCCGGCAGATATTGCTAAGAGTTCGGACGGAAAAACGTTTGTGGCAATACAATTCCTGGTTGAGCCTCGACTTTTAGAAGAAGGTGGAGAGGAACAGGTGGTGGCAGATATTAAAGAAGGTTACAGAAAGGACAAGGCATATGTCTTGAGTTCATTTGAGTCGCGATTCGAGAACGATGGGACACCGGCGACGGTGAGTGGATATTTGGCCCGGGGAGCAATGGAAGATAAGGGGAAGTTCTATGTTTTTCAAGAATATGGAGTACCTTTGGGGGACGAGACTTGGGTAAACATCAAGGGAGCGATCCATGAAGATGTGATAAAGGAATATCAGGAGATGATAAATAAAATAATGGGATCATTTGATCCGGTGGCGGGTAGACGCGAGGCTTTTGACACTGTTAAAGCGGAGAAAGAGGTGAAGAAATACACGAAACGATTATCTGCTGAGGGCAAAGAGGTAACTTTTGGGTTGGAAGATGGGGGAGATGTGTGGTTGGTTCAGGTATACGAAATTATAGTGGAGAGAGATGGTTCGTCGCACACAGCGACGTTTAATTGGTATAGGGTGAACAAAGAAACTCTAAAAGTGACCAAGGAATTTGAAAACGAATAAAGGCTTGTTTAGTTAAATTTGAAAGAATAAAGAGCAGAGCGAAGGTCACTGCTGTTTTCATTCCAGGCGGAGTCGGCGGAGGTCCCTTTTATGAGGAAACTATAGCCATTTTTGAAGAGAAGAAGGTCCATTTCGTGAGTAAGAAGCTTCTTTGTCTCGATAGTAGTGGTATAGGTGAATTCGAGGGAAGAGGCGGTCTGGCCGTTAACGGTGGTATTGGAAGAACTAAGCAGAGTAGCAGCAGAGTTAGATGACTTGTATTGAGTGACAAAATCATCGAGGCTTGAGTAAGCGTCAGTGGCGCGGACGATAATGAAAGCATTGGTGGTTAGACTGCCGTCTTCGATTTTTTGAATATCGACTTTGGGTGAATCGAAACGAACAAGGAGAGTGCCGGAACCATTACTACGATACCAACCGGAGGGAGCATTGATAGAGAAAGAAGAAAGAACTGGTTGGTTGGGTGTGAGGGTGACTGAGGGAGCGGGAGACTTATAGGTGCCAATTTGAAGAGTGCCGGCGGGAGTTTTGTAGATGGGAGTCGGGGTTGGGGTGGGGGCGTCTTGCTGCCATTGACCAAGGGGCATGGGGATATTGGAGGGAGTAGGAGGAGCAAGGAATTTGCGTATGCCGGTATAGAAATTGTAAAAATAGTTGAGTAGTCCGGGCATTCTCGGAGTTGTGTCGGGCATAACGGGAGTTGTATCAGGCATTCGGGGGGTGGTATCTGGCATTCTCGGGGTTGTGTCAGGCATGGTAATCTCAAATCTAGGCATTCTTGAAGTAGTATCGGGCATTTTGAATTCGATACGTGGCAGTTGCAGAGTGATACTGGGCATATTAAAGATGCTGAAGGCGGCAATAAGAGGGACGAAGATGAGATTCTTGGGATGAGCTTTGGACATATTAGTAGTATCGGCGTTTGAATAAAGAGTTGTCAACTGAATGAGCTGCTTTAGTTGGTGGTGGTGGGGGCAGCAAAATCGGAAATTGAGAGGTTGGGAGTGGTATTAAGTTCGGTGATAGTTCGAGTTTGCTCGACGGTGAGGTCTTTGATCTGTGTGATGTCATTCACTTTGTAGTGAATAGTGAAGCTGGCGGTTAGGGGAATGTGGAGTTGTTCGTCAATACAGACGGTAGCGGTAAGGCCTTGAACTGGATCGTTGGGGTCGGGTGCTGAGGGGAGGGTGTAGGTAGTTTCTTGGCAGGGACGGTCTTGGCCGGCAAGGTTAATTTTTTGGGAGGTGGGGGAGCTTTTTTGCAAGCCCTTGACCTTAGGAGGACGGCCGATGTTTTTGGTTAAAGCTTCGCCTAACCGCTGACAATCAAAGACCTCATCTTCGTTGAGGGAGCAGCGGACAAAACCCTCAGGAGTATTATGCATACTTTCTAAAAGGACAATATCATTGACAAACCGCTGTGATTTATAGAGGCCATTTAAGTGGTTGACGATTACTTTTTCTGTTTGTTGGTTGTAGACATCGCCGAATGTGATTTGAGTTTCAATTTGATAAGTAGCGGTGTAGGGAGAAACATTTGTTGATTTTAGTGTCAAAAAAAGAGTTAGAGCGAGGATGGTGAGCAGGACAATACTAAGAAAGATGAGGAGAGGGCGACGGCGTTTTACTAACCGAAGGGTGATTGGATGGTGAGAGACTTGGTCTTTAATTTGGAGAAGTTTTTCTGTGAATTTCATATGTTAGCCTTTGACGCCGACAATCCCGTAAGGAGTGGGTTGCGGTTCGGGGGTAAGTAACTCGCCGAGCCAGTTAAAAAATTGCCTAATTGGTCCGGGGGGAGGGACCGGAATAGGCAAGGTATCAGCCGATTTGAGAACAATTTCGAGGCCCGCTTGGCCGGGTTTGATTTGGTCGCCAAACCCATGTTCCTTGGCGTAGCCGGCAGTCATGAACTGTTTGGTTGAGCCGTCGATACCATGATATTGGATAAAGCCGTCACCTTTGAAACTAAAGGTATCGTTGGCATAAAGAGTGTTGTGGTGAATGCTGGTGCCGGTTTTATAGGGTGTCTGATCACGGGCTTGTCCTTTGTATGATTGATGGAGGGTAAGGTTGCCTGCGAAGTTGCTGATGCGGGCAACTTCTTGACCAAAGTCAGGAACTGAAATGTTGGGCAGTTGATCGAGATAGTCAATATAAGTGGAAGGATTGGGTCTGGTGTCGGCACCCACGTTAACAGGGTATTTTTCACTGCTTTGAACAACGGGGGAGGTGCTGATAATAGTAGTGGTGGAGGAGTCGATAATTGGTCCGGAACGGTTGGCGAAGTCGTCTTTGAGTCGATCCTGATAGTCTAGAAGGGCTTTTTCCTCGGGAGAAAGGACCTTGGTATAAATGCCGGTAGTTTCAACTTCGGTACCAGGGTCTCTCGTACAAGTCTCAAGATCGAATGTTGAGAGGACGGTTGTGGCTTCAATCCTAGTGTTGGTTATGGTACCGCTGGCGGGTTTGTAACCATCGAGATTGGGGCACCCCTGCGCAACGATAAAACTTTGGCCGGTAAAAGTATTGCCGTTAATGACCCCCTTTAATTCGGCGATACCCTGATATTTCTCTGGTACGTCGGGATCAATGACGATGAGTGAAAAAGTGTTACCGGTTTGTTCGGCCTCCAATTGCAGGCCTGATGAGGTCAACCATTCACCGGTGAGGTTTACGGCATGTACGTTGGTGGCGGCAGAATAGAAAAAGAGGAGGTTGGTGAACACAAGAAGAGGGAGTTTGATTTTGTGCATAGATTGAGTATTGGTTATTGAAAGGATGATTGCAACTAACTATTGACAGTGAGGAGCGAGGTGATGAAAATATAGGTAATGACGCAACTGGCGGCTTTGTCGATTGAGCTGGGGATAAATGTTTTTTTGGGGAAACTGAGTGCTTTGGTGCTGGGAGCTAACTTCGAGTTAAGTCCTAGCCCCCTTGTGCTTGGAGCGGGGGGGGAGTTAAGCACTAATGGTTTGGCAATAGGGATGGATGCATTGAATTTGGGCCAGGTGGCGGGGGTGGCGACGAGTGCTAATTACTCTGGTCTCATGGCGATGTCGGTGGGTGTGGTGTTGGTGACGATGGGTGTGCTTCTATCTCAAACTCTATTAAATGTTGGAGGTATTAATAAATCTGTTGAATAAAATGAAAAACCTGCTCAAAAACAAGTTTCTGATTGGTTTGGTGGTGGTGGTGTTAATTATTGTGATTCTGGCGGTGACAGGTGCTTTGAAGATGAACTTTAGTGTAACTAAGACAAGAGGGGGATCGGCGGAAGGGGAAACCCCTACTCAATCGAAGGGAGTGGCTCAAAGTCAACAGCTAATGACCAAAGAAACCACTTTTAAGGCGGCAGAGGGAGCGTTGACGGTGGGGATTAAACTACCGATTGGCTGGTCAATTGGGTCCAATGAACAGGTTGACTTTGTGGCGGGATCGCAGATTTCGGAGAAGTTGCCGGGCGGGGGAACGTTTACGGTTAACCTGAACTCTTCGGCGGCAAAACATCCAGTGGGAATAACTTCTTTTGCTGATTATGAAGCAGGTTGGACAAAAGAAACGTTAGCGGGTAGTCCCAGCATGGAAGAAGTGAGTAGTTATTCTAAGAAAGTAAACGGGGTGGATGTGGTTGTCTTGGAAATGCTGAATACTCGTCCAGACGGGTTGGTAGTTCACCAAATCCAATATGTCTATTATCTAAATGATGCCTATTACCTAGTGGCGACGGCATCTGCTCCAAGCGAGTCATGGGATAAATATTCCCAGGTTCTGAAGGATTCGCTTGAGTCTATTAGACTAAAGGATGAAGGAGAAACCGAGACAAACTCGTAAATAGTAATCATTACTTGAAAAATGAAGCGTTTTTTTAGATTGGTTGTGGGAGGGATTTTTGTAGGGGTGTTTCTTGTCTTTCTGGCATTGAGTGCAGTTAAATTCAGGGTATCGGAAACGGTTTTCTGGAGTGGGGTTTTGGAGAAATCGGGAGTATATGAGGAGTTGCAGAGCGGAGCAGGGGAGATGATGGCGGGGTTGACGATGGACAAGAAAGCAGTGAAGGGTTTGGATAAAGTGTTGACGGCAGAGGAGATACAGAAAATAATCGAGATAAATCTTGAGAGATTTTTGGGTTTCATCAAGGGGGGAGAGAAAGAATTGGTATTGTTCTTGCCTTTAGACAAGCTAGGTTTGCCAGCGTCATTGTTGAGTAGGCCGCCTTTCTCGCAACTCAAAGGGGAAGTGAAGGTGGAGGTACTATTGAGGGCATCAATGCCGACAGAACAAGTTGAGACGGTGTTGGAACAAATCAATCAGATCCCCGGTTGGTGGAGAGTGTTTGGCCTAGTTTGGGGAGGGCTGGTGGTGTTGCTAATTCTTTTGGGTATTGGACACTATGCAATGGGATCAACTCAGATGGGGAAAATGAAGGGGACGGGGACTCTTTTGACTGTCTCCGGTTTGTTGGCAGTGGTTATCGCCTTGGGAGCGAGCAATGGGTTGAGAATAGTTTTGTCGCAAGCAGTAGCAACGCAGCCTTTAGTAGCTAAATTGATACCCGAGTTGGTAAGTGAGTTTATGAATCTAGGGTTGATGGTTGGGGTTGTAGTGGCAGTGGTGGGGATAGGGGTTTTGGTGGTGGCACCAAGAATGGTGGGGAAAAAGAATGGAGTTGGGAAGGGGAAGTAATTAGAGAGAAGACCCAGAGGGGATTGTCTCGGTAGGAACGGGAGTGGTAGTGGGGGTTGGTGTGGGGGCAGCGGTGGGAACAGGAGAAGGTTTCTTGGGAAGGACTTCCATATCTTTGGCGTCGTCGACTTCTAGTAGTCGTTTCGTTTTATTATATTGTCCGGCGGCGAGGATGCGTTTACTGATGAGGGGTTCAAGATCAATATTATTGGGGATTTGTAGAGTGATGGCTTCGGAAGAGGTGGTGACGAGGTAGTACTTTTTTGTTGTGTCGGAGTAGTGAAGGGTGCCGACGAAGGCGGTGTCTTTGAGAATGTCAGTAGAGGAGACTGGTACAGGATCTTCGACCCTTACAGGATCTTCGACCCTTACAGGATCTTCGACCCTTACAGGATCTTCGACATACTTAAAGAATGGGACAGAGAAGGGGAAGACGAAGCGGCCAACGCCAAAGCCGACACTGGCGATGGCGAGTGCCATAGCGATGGCGGTGAGAGGATGAAAGTGAAGACGGAAGTCGATACCTTCATTGCCGATGATTTTAGCCCACCATTTTTTAAGGTAGGTGACGGGATTATTGACCTTAAGATCAACCAATGGAGGATCGATATTGGGCATGGGTTAAGTGTAGAAGTTGAGAGATCAAAAGTAAATATTACGAGATTGAACTCAGACTAAAATGGTAGTTGACATGAGTTTTAGAAGATTGATAGGGTGGAGAGAACTCTTAAAAAGGGGAATATGGCAGATCGAAAGGAACAGGCACCAAGGAGGGGAAATGATGAGGAATTGAGAAGGGGGTTTGCGGCCAAGGGGGTAGAGATGAGAGGTAAGTGGGGTGAGCGATTTGAGGAGGTGTTAACTTCAGAGGCGATTGAATTTGTAGTGGAGATGGAGAAAGTGTTTGGTCCCAGGGTAAATGAACTGTTATTGAAACGGGTACAAAAACAGCGAGAAATTGATGGAGGGGCAGTCCCCTCTTTTTTGGAGGAGACAAGATGGATACGGGAGGGTGAGTGGCAGATAGCAGAGGCACCAGATGACTTAAGAGATCGACGGGTGGAGGTAACGGGGCCGGTAGATCGGAAAATGATAATCAATGGCCTAAATAGTGGGGCAAATGTATTTATGGCGGACTTTGAGGATAGTCTTTCGCCTACTTGGGAGAATGTGGTGAACGGCCAGATTAACTTGATGGATGCGATCAGGAGGGAGATTGAGTATGTTAGTCCAGAGGGCAAGGAATATCGATTGAATGAGAAGACGGTTGTATTGATGGTGAGGCCAAGGGGGTGGCACATGATTGAGGATCATGTTTGGATGGAAGGGCGGCCGATGAGGGCAACGTTGTTTGATTTCGGTTTGTACATGCTTTTGAATGGGCGAGAGTTGGTGGAGAGTGAAAGAGGAGCCTATTTTTATCTTCCCAAACTTCAAAGCCATGACGAAGCGAGGTTGTGGAACGATATCTTCAAGTGGACAGAGGATCGGTTGGAGACGGAGAGGGGGGTGATTAAAGCGACGGTGTTAATAGAACACGTGTTGGCGGCGTTTGAGATGGATGAGATCTTGTGGGAATTGAGAGAGCACAGTCTTGGGCTTAATTGTGGCAGGTGGGACTATATTTTCTCGTTGATTAAGACGTTTAGAAATAATTCGGAAATGGTGTTACCGGATAGAAGTGAGGTAACAATGAAGGCCTCCTTTATGGAGGCCTATGTGCGAAAACTAATAGAGGTCTGTCACCGGCGGGGAGCGCACGCGATGGGGGGGATGGCAGCACAGATTCCGATTAAGGGTGATTTTCAAGCAAATGAAATGGCGATGGAGAAGGTGAGGGAAGACAAGAGAAGGGAAGTAGCCTTGGGTCTTGATGGGACTTGGGTAGCCCATCCAGGATTGGTGGTATTAGCCAAAGAGATCTTTGAAAAGGGATTAGATGGGAAACCAAATCAAATTGAGAGAAGAGGACAGAATGTTGTTATTGAGAAGGAACTGTTGCAGATGGATAAGGGAAGGGTAACAGAAGCGGGGATAAGAAGAAATATAAATGTGGGACTCCTATATTTAGAGTCGTGGTTGTCTGGGAACGGCTGTGTGCCATTGTACAACTTGATGGAGGATGCGGCAACGGCAGAGATTTGTCGGGTACAGTTGTGGCAGTGGTTAAGGCACGGAGCGACTTTGGCAGATGGGCGGAAGATGGAGCGAGACTTATTTGAAAACATATTCGAAGAGGAAGTAGATAGGTTGATAGAGGAAAAAGGGGAGAGAGGGGAGCTCTTGGAGGCAGTGGAGATTTTCTACAACCTAACGATGAAGGAGAGCTTGGAAGAGTTTCTGACGTTACCAGCCTATTACTATTTACGTAAGAAAGAAGATGAACAAATTGGAAATGATTGAGATGATTAGTAATCAATGGGAAAGTGATCGATGGAAAAATACCACGAGGGATTATTTGGTTGAGGATGTAGTTGCTTTGAGGGGATCGAAGGAGATTGAGTATTCAGTGGCAAAAGCGGGGGCAGAAAAACTATGGCAGATGTTGAATGAAGATGGGTATGTGTTTACTTTTGGGACATACACGGGGTCAAGGGCAGTACAAATGGTGCGAGCAGGAATGAGAGCAATTTATTTATCCGGTTGGCAAACGGCTGCTGATGCAAACTTGGCTGGTCAGACATATCCAGATCAAAGCTTATATCCGGCAAATAGTGTACCAGAGGTGGTGAACAGATTGAACAAGGCATTGCGAAGGGCGGATGAAATTGAATGGGAGGAAAAAGGAGAGGTGAGTCGAGATTGGCTGGTGCCGATTGTGGCTGATGCAGAGGCGGGCTTTGGAGGACCTTTACAAGCATATGAGTTGATGAAAGCAATGATTGAGGGAGGCGCCTCAGGAGTGCATTTTGAAGATCAGTTGGCAGCGGAGAAAAAATGCGGTCATTTGGGGGGTAAGGTGTTGGTTCCTACTTCGCAGTTTGTTAAGACACTTCGCGCAGCTAGATTGGCGGCGGACGTGATGGGAACTTCGACGATTTTAGTAGCGAGGACCGATGCAGAATCAGCAACATTACTGACTTCTGATATTGATCCATATGACCTGCCATTCATTACCGGAGAACGTACTGAAGAAGGTTACTATCTGGTTCGCAATGGGCTTACGTCAGCGATTGCGAGGGGGCTGGCTTATGCTCCATATGCCGATATGGTGTGGTGTGAGACAAAAACGCCTAATTTGGAAGAGGCACGGAAGTTTGCAGAGGCAATCCATGAGCAGTTTCCGGGAAAGAAGCTGGCATATAACTGTAGCCCGTCATTTAATTGGAGAAAGTACATGAGCATTGATGAAATATTGGGATTTCAGGAAGAGTTGGGAAAGATGGGGTACAAGTTCAATTTTGTAACGCTGTGGGAGTGGCACAGTAACAACTTACATAGCTTTAATGAAGCTTTGGCATATCAGGAGAGAGGGATGGCGGCGTATATAGAGGAGGTTCAAGATGCAGAATTTGCAGCAGAAGAAAACGGGTACACCGCAACAAAGCATCAACGAGAGGTGGGAGCGGGGTACTTTGACCGAATCAGCATGGCTGTTAGTAAGGGGCGGTCTTCAACGACGGCCTTGAAGGGGTCGACAGAAGAAGAACAGTTTAAGACAGAATAGGGAGAAAGTGGGATTTAGTCATAATAGACGTCATCGCCATCATAGCCGTAGATGACTTCTTCTGGACCATTCCTTCCGGGCAACATGGTCTTGATATGGACGTCGCGCTGACTGATGGGGGCCCAGAGCTTGTAGAGGTAGGGAAGGGTTTTTTCTAGGTAGTCGATATCAAGATAGGTGCCGTCAAAGCGATGCTCGATGAGAAGTTGTCCATTATCATTATAGTTGGCGTCGGTGACGACTAGATAGGGGTCACCGCAGTTAGTAAGACTGTTAATTAGGTATTCGCGGACGTCCTGCCACTGCGTCGTGCTGACATAGATCAGATCCTTATCACCCATATCATGAGTGTCGTAGAGATAGTTATTCATGCGGTTGTGAGAGATGGAATTATAGTAGTTAAAGATGAAACTTTGGTCGTCGTTGGTCATCATGATGTCACGAATTTTGGGAATCGCGGGAGAGTAGCGAAGGGGGCCTTCGAAGCGAGGATAAATGGGCCAACGATTGTCTTTTAGCCAATTGTTTTCATTAGGGGTAAGATTGCCGTTAAAGTAGTCGATGAGATACTCCCACATCACTAGTCCGAACCAATAGGGATTGAGTCCTTGTTCTCGTGGAGAGACGATGGGTGAATGGAGATCAGTCCAGTCTTCGTGTTGAGAGGCGGAGATGAGGTTACGACGGTTTAGTTCCAACATGATGTTTTTGTGCCAAAGGCTGGCCCAACCTTCGTTCATTATCTTGGTGCGTTTTTGGGGATAGAAGTAGATGGATTCAAGCCTGACGATATCGAGGATATCTCTTTGCCACTCCTCCAGATCAGGGGAGAAGTCATGGAGAAAGCCCAAGATATCTTTGTCTTCACGAAACGGAATTTGAAGAGGAGGTCGCGGAAGAGGTGTTTTTTTTAATTCCTCTCTCCATAAGGTCAACTGTTCTTCTTTGGAGAGGCGGAAAGGGGTTTGAGGATCGACATGGTCGGCAAGAGTGAGGACATCGTCTAAGAATCTCTCGACTTGAAGACTTCCGTGCTGGCTTTCATAAATTTGAATCCGGTCGGAGCGAAGGGAAGAGAGATGGGGCATGTCGCGATCAGTTTGTTTGAAGAGAAAATTGTGTTTAAAGAAGTCAACGTGGCCGCTGACGTGGGCACAGACAAGAATGTTGGCAGTGTCGGGATTGTTTTCCAGGAGGAGGGCGAAGGCGGGATTACTGTTGACGACCATTTCATAAATTCGGGAGAGACCGTGGTCGTACTGGGATTTGAGAATTTGATAGGTGCGACCGTGAGTCCAGTGATGAGGGCGATTGGGAATGGTATAGGCAGCGAACTCGTAGAGAATGTGAGAAGGGACGACTTCAAAATGGGTGGGGAAGGGGTCGAGTTGAAACTCCGCACCTATTTCATAGATGTGGGTAAGTCCTTGTTCAAGTGAAAGAGGATGTCTGTGTCCTTCGGGTAGCTGAAGTAGTTCTTTATTCATTCAATTCAGCGTTAAATATTTCTTGAAGGGCGGGATAGATATCCTTTTTGTCGGGGGTTGAGAGAGCGTGAAAGCGTTCGTGCTGGATTTTTTTCTTGTAAATGTCATATAGATTGGAGGAAAACATACCATAATTGTTTCGACCGATTTGAAAATAGGCGTATTGGTTGACTCCAAGTTCGAGGAGGGCCTTGACGGTGTTGACGCAGTGATCATTGTCGGAGCTAAGATTATCACCATCGGAAAAGTGAAGTGGATAGATGTTGTATTGGGAAACGGGAAAACGGTCATGGATTATTTTCAGAGCAAGTTCGTTGGCAGAAGAACAGATGGTACCTCCAGAGGCGTTTTGGCTAAAAAAAGCTTTTTCGTCAACCTCACGGGCATCAGACGTATGATTGATAAGAAGGACCTCGACCTGTTGGTAACGGCGACGGAGTAAGCCGAGGATCCAACGACAGGTAATACGAATAATGTATTGTTCGTTCTTACCAATTGAACCGGAGTTGTCGGCCATGAGAATGAGGAGGGCGTTTGTGCTGGGGTGAGGTTTTTCACGGCTGTCGCGATTTACCAGATCGTCGAGTTTGAGATCACCAAAAACTACTTGTCCCTTTTGTTTGGCGTTGCGTTTCATGTTTTCTAAAACAGTTCTGGTGATGTCAATGTTAGTGAGCTGCTTTTTCTTGCGAAGTCGGTCGTAGATGATATCGACTTGTTCTAGATCAGCGGTTTGTTTGGGTTTAAGATAAGGGAGGCCTAACTCTTCGAAGGCTAACTCAAGGATATCGTACTCGACTTCGTAATAGCCTTCTTCTCCGGGTTGGTCACCAGCGCCGGGTTCGTTGCCTTCACCTTTTTTGGGGATTTGACCTAAAATATCGCCGGGCTTTTTGCCTTCTCCACTACCAATACCCTTGGTTGGGTCGCCATAACGGATTCGAGGTAGCTCCAGGGTTCGCATGGGGATGCGAACAATTTGTTTGGTGTCGGGATCGGAGGTAATGATGTCGTAGTCACCAATAATGTCAGGGAGATTCTCGCGGATGACTTCTTTGATTTTTTCGTCATGCCGGGAGACGTCAATTGGAGCCTTGCGATGAAGACTCCAGTCTTTACGGGAGATGGAAAAAGATCCGACTTCTTTTGAAGACATATTATTTAGAGTTCTCCTTGCTGAGGAGGTCTCCGACGTAACGGATGGCGTGATTGGCGCATTCGGAGCAGAAGCCGTGTTCTTCAATCAGAGTAGCGGCGACGGTGTTGATACGTTTGAGTTGTTCTTCGTTGGGAGTGGTGACACTAGTGGCGACTTGAATATAATCGCGCATATCAGCAAAAAGCTTGGCTTCGATAGCTTCACGAAGACGGGGGTAGGAAGTATAACGATCGCGATCAATGGTAACCATGCCTCGTTCGGCAAGGAAAGTGAGACGCTTTTCTTTCTTGGCGTTTTCGACGATACCGATGCGTTCTTCAAGGCTTCTCATGAACTTTTCATCTGGAGAGAGGTCACGACCAGTTAAGGGATCGGTAAGATTTCTTTTTTGGATATATGCCTCAACGTGTTGCATATATTTGTCAAAAAGAGCTTGGGCGGATTCTTCAAAAGAATAGACGAAAGCAGCTTGGACTTCTCGCTTAATGGTGGCATTGTATTCACGTTCGGCATAGGCGATCATGTTGAGGACGTGTTCACGTTCCTTGGCAGGCATTTCCTTGGTGTCGGTGTTGTGATCGAGATTGTTTTTAAGAGCAGTAAGGGCGTCATAGGGGTTAAGGCAGTGGCGGTCATCTTTGATCATTGCGTCGACAAGACTGATGACGGTATATGTCGGCGGGATACCACTCATACACTCGTCTCGACCGGCTTCTTTCTTGATTTCGTCCATGGTTGGAGGACGGTTAGATTCGGCTAGAGAGATGGGTTGGTCATCGTAAAACTTCATTTTGTTGAGAGGATCGGTTAGCAGCTGAGATGGTTTAAGACGAGTGAGAACTGTCCAGATGGCGGCGATACGAAGGGTAAGGGGATTGATGTGGACTCGACTAGTGATCTGACCCTTTTCTTTAATTAGTTTTTCATAGATTCTAATTTCGGCAGAGACTTTTTTGTTAAGGGGAACATCGATGACTCGAAGACGGCGACGAAGTGCTTCGGCCTCTTTATCATTGACGAGGCGTTTTTTGTAACTTTCGATGTTGGTATGACCGAGGATGAAGGCGTCATAATGAAGGTTGGCGAAGTTGGGCACTTTTAGCTCTTGTTCGCTGATATTGAGAAGCGGGCGGAGAAAAACCTCGTCGGCCCTGAACATTTCACCAAATTCCATGAAGCCGCGATTGCTTCGGTTCAATTCCCCATCAAAACTGTAGGCATCGGGATGGGTGGTGACACCGTGTGCGGCGTAACCGGTAAGATCGACGGTACCGAGGAGCTCGGAGATATCTTGCGTTTTAGGATCAGTGGCCCAAAAGGTACCGATGCAAATGCGGTCTTTTTCGGAGATGAAAATACGTTTGACTAGTCCTTTTTCTTCAGTCCAGTCGGGTTTGTCGCCATATTTGAGTTGACAATCTGGGCAAACTCGACCATCGATTCTAATGCCAAATTCCTGTTGGAATTGGGGTCTTAGGGTTTCGGGAACTAACCAAAGTGGGTCGTCAAATCGAGGACAGGTTGAGATGACATAGCGAGCGCCTTCTTGCGTTTGACTATACTGCTCCATGGCCCATTTAATGGCGTCGGCGATGGTGCTTTTACCTGATCCGGGGGGTCCATCGAGAAGGCCAATTAATTCGCGGGCCTTTTCGTTCTCGGTGCCCTTGATAATCATGTCAACGACTTCCTCGAGTGTTTCTTCGATGCCGTAAAGGGCATAGGGGCCGTTTTCGAAGAGACCATATCGCTTGGTACCGTTGGGCAATTTTTCAACACCAAAATGGAGGATACTATCACGAAGGTACTCGTGGGCGGTGCAGCTAACTGATGGGTTTTCAGCTACTAAATCGAGGAACTCAGAAAAGGTTCCTTCCCACTGCTTGCTTTCTTGTTCTTTCTGGTGTTTTTGAAGACCCTCAAGAAAGCGCGACCGGCGCTCTTTGTCTTGTTCTGCTCCCATAGTTAAGAATTAATTAATTAGGGTGGAGTTGTCAATGCCTTATAAGAAAATGGGGCGATTTTTGATAGACCGTAGGTTCAAAGAATAAGCACTCCTTGTTTGGGAGTGCTTATTGGCATTAGTGAGAAAGTTGGGGTTGTGCAAAATAAATCATGTTGGAGTAGTGCTGAGTGAATCCAGAGTAATCATCTCTGATATCGATGATCTGTTCGATGGTGTAGATGTCTTTGACGAGACCGATTTCGGTTAAGCCTTCGATGAGAAGATAGCTTAAGGATCTGGCGATGTAATCGCCGTTAGCATAAGAGGGGTCAGTGGAGAGAGAATGAAGATAGAAGCCTATGGCGATCTTGATTTGCCAGTGGTTGGGGTTGAGCTCCTTTAAGCGAACATGCTGAATGTTTTCTAAAGCAGGATTGAAGTCTGTGTCTGGGACAAAGACGAATGAATACTGATCCGTGGTATCAGAAGACAAGTTGAGATCTAGGAGATACTCATTGATTGGTCGACCATCGTCACGTGGATTGTAGTAGACGAGGAGGTCGGTCTGATTATCAATTGTGAAGTACTTAAATGAGTTAAAGGAGTGGGGTTTGATTGTGACACTCCAGTATGGGGCAAGAGTTGGAGTGGGTAGTGGTGGGGCGTAGAAGAAAGTAGAGAGAGGTGGAGGGGTGGAGGAGGGAGAGGAGAGAGAGGGAGTTGTTGAACTATCGGTTGAAACAGGGGAACAACTAGCAAGAGCGAAGAGAGTGATGACAATAAGTAAAACGATGGCACTCCTTAGTGGTGACATTTCTTGAGCCTTTGCAACTAGTTAAAGAACGAAAGTGGGATAATTTTATCACGGTAGTAGAAAATAATGTTAAAATACTGAGTCAAGATGTTGGAGAGGGACGGGTGTCGGGAGTTAAGCCTGAGAATGAGAATAGAATCTCTTAAATTGGCGGAGAGCCTTCTGACGGGAACCTTTGTATGGTGGGAGACGGCTAGGCCTCAGGAAATTGACAAAAACGGGGGAGAGTTTGAGACGATTTTAAGATTGGGAGAAAATATAGTGGATTATTTGCCGAAGGAAATAATGGAAGTGAGGCGAAAAGGAAAGGAGGCAATAATCCTAGTTTTGTCGGGTGGTGGGGCGTTGGCACCGATACATATAGGTGTAATCGGAGCACTTTTGGAGGCGGGGATACCAATAGATATGGTAGTCGGGACGAGTGCAGGGGCAATTGGAGCTGTAACAGCGTCGAGAGTAGAATCACTTCAGTCCTGGCTAAAGGCAAAGAGATTGGCGGAGAATGTGGGGTGGGAGAGAATACGAACGATGGCAAGGGTAAAAGAAGGGGGATTGTGGTCGCTTGGATTGTTGGCAGAGTTTATTGACGGCAATTTAAACGAAGTAGGTTTGGGAGTAGAGCCAATACCAACGATGTTAACAATGGTAGATATTGGGCAGTTCCCGAAACAAAGATTGCGGGTGCAGTGGTCGCCGATTGAGGGAACGAGTTGGGGGCAAATGGTGGAGGCATCTTGTTCGGTTCCTTTGTGGATGACTCCGACTCGGTTAGCGGGGTATCGTCTGTGGGATGGTGGTGCGGTGGCTTTTGGAAGTGAACCAGTAGGAGTAGCGAAGATAATTGCACCGGAGGCAATGGTGATAAGCGTGAGTTTGGCAGGATCGAGGACAAAGTTGAAATATCCTTTTTTTCAACCTGAAGTGAGAATAGAGCCATGTTTACATCAAAGAAATGGGTTAGGAGAGATGACGCGGTTTGAGAAAACGGATGTCGGATTGGGTTATCGAGAGGCGGGAGAGTATTTGTCTCAGATAAAAAAAGAGATGAAGAAGAGAGGAATCGAGAAGCGGCTGCTTCCAGGGTTTCTTGAGGAAGGTCAACTGGGAGCGTACTTTAATTGTTTGGGTTGGTAAACTGAAAGAGTGAAAATTAATCTGAAAGAGATAGGGGAGTTCTACCTGATGCTTTGTGTGCCGTTGATATATGGAATCAATTTGTGGTTGATAAGTAGGTCAGGCGGACTGATCGTCTCTGACATCGTAAGAGGAATGAGTTTGTTATTAGTTTTGGTTGGAATAGTGTTGTGGGGACTAAGTTACTGGTATTTGAGATCGGCTTTTGGGATACTGCCGGGAAAGAAAAAGCGGGTGACAGGTGGGCTATATAGTTTAGTCAGGCATCCGATGTATTTAGGGATAGAGTCGACCTTTGTGGGATTGAGTCTAGCCAATCGATCTCTCTGGGGGTTGTTATTCAGTTTATTCGTACTACTGCCGATGTTGTTGACACGAACAGTGTTAGAAGAAAGAAAGTTAATTGATTGACAGGGAAGAACAAAATTTAGTGGTTACCAATTGATCGGTTCTAAGTGATGGGATTTAAGGTATTGATTGGTTTGACTGAAGGGCTTGCTGCCAAAGAAGCCGTTATGGGCAGAAAGAGGGGAGGGGTGGGCGGCGGTCAAAATGAAGTGTTTTTTGAGATCAATTAAGAGAACCTTTTTTTTGGCGTAGCCGCCCCAGAGGAGAAAGACGAGATGCCGTCTTTGGTCGGAAAGAGTTTTAATAACGGCGTCGGTGAAAGCTTCCCAGCCCTGATTCTGATGTGAAGCAGCCTGGTTAGCTTTGACAGTGAGAGTGGCATTGAGGAGAAGGACGCCTTGCTTGGCCCAGCGAGTTAGATCTCCGGTTTTAGAAATGGGCTGACTTAGGTCGGAGTGAATTTCCTTGTAGATGTTTTGAAGTGAAGGGGGGAGAGAGATGCCTTCGGGAACGGAAAAAGACAGCCCGTGGGCTTGCTTGGGGCCGTGATAAGGATCTTGACCTAGAATGACGACCTTGACTTGGTCAAAAGGGCAAGAGTTGAAGGCGTTGAAAATGAAGCGGCCGGGGGGGTAGACGGTATTGGTGAGATATTCATATTTGACAAAGTTGGCGAGAGCCTCGAAGTAAGGTTTGTTGAATTCGTTTTGGAGGGCTTGTTTCCAAGATGGCTCTATTTTGACATCCATATTTCATTTAACGCTCACACTTCAAGAATTTTGTTGTCAGGCATCAAATTACCTCTTAGTTTACAACGATGGCGGTGAGTTTGTATATTGGAGTGAATGAGAATACAGATATCGTGGAAGGGTTATGACCCCAGTGACGCAGAGAAGGAGGAGGTGGCGGAAAAGTTTTCGTCTTTAGATTTATTACTTGGTCACGTGAACGAGGATCAGAAAGAGGCGGATGTCAGAATTGAAAAACGGAGTCGATGGGGGTTTGAGGTCAGATTTGATATGCAACTATTGGCGGAACACATCTTTGCTAAATCGGCTAACGAGAGCTTGGTACAGGCGTGTGTGTCGGTTCGAGAAGAAGTGGAGAAGCAGGTAAAGAGATACTTGGTTAAATAGAAAGGGGAAAATATGAGGCTGATGTTGATCCTATAGTTGACTTTGGTTTGTTCCTTTGGTATACTAGGCAGGCACATTAATGCAACTGAGTCCCGCATTCGGGATACAAATATCTCAAAAAAGGAAGAGGTGTGCGATGAATATCGCGAACCAAGGTAAATCTCCAAGTCAGATAGTTGGCACGCTGAGCGAATGGTTTCGGCGAGCTGAGGAGATGGGAATCACGTTGGATGATCTCCAGAGAATGATTGATGATCCGAACAAAAGGCGTGATGTGATCTCGCACTGGAAGGGGATTTCTACTTCTTCTGTGACCTGGGCACGCGCTGCCAAGATCATGGGGAAGAAAGCAATTGGGATTGAGGTGGCCAGCAAGCTGGGAATCCGCCTTTCTAAAATTGAGATTGCTCGGTACGGATTGGTTCCGTGCGGAGAGGGTAGTCTTGAAGAAGCTAGGGATGATGGTTTATGTTTGGCAGCGATACCAAGACTGAATCAGGTTCAGCTTCGGGAAAAAGCAGCGCCACGCTATCTGTATCCAAGCAATTGGTATCTTCGTCGGGAAGAACGAGAGCTTTTTTCGGAGGTTAACTACTCAGAACCGGGCTACTATCTCATTGGTGCTCTCCCTGACTCAACCAACATGATTTGGCTTGACCAAGAGAAGGCTGTCGATGAGGCTGGATTCCAAGTCTCGCTAGTTGTTGAGCTGGCCTACGCGGCTGCGGGCTATTTGGCCTTAGGGCACGGCGAGTTGTTCAGCAACTATCTTCGTTGCCGTGACGTTGACTCCGGTGGCAACCGCTGCGTTGTAGGCGTCATCGAGGGTCAGGTCTACGTCAGCTTCAGCTGGGGTTCCTGCCGCCTCTCCGGCCTTGGCGTTGCCCGCCGGCAGTTCCTTGGCTTGACCTCTTGATTTTTTGTTTCTTTTTTGTCCCGCTTACAATTGTAAGCGGGACTTTCTTTTTTGATTTGGTATTATGAATTTGTTCTGCAGATGTGAATCAGAGTACGGCTTTGGTTTCGCAGAACCACTGTCTTTAATAGGACCAGAGTATTGTGATTTACGGATCATAATAGAGAGTGAAAAAGAAAGGAGGGAACTGCTTGTCTACTCCCTCAGAAGGTAGTCTTTTGGACTTGCTTCGAAATTAAATTCAAGAGGAAGAGTTTATCGACCTCCGGTGATACAGGATGGAAGTAGGCAAAAATTAGGTTGACTCCGATGGCAACCGCTGCAATGTAGGCGTCAACGAGGGTCAGGTCAACGTCAACAACAACTGGGATTCCAACCGCCTCTCCGACCTTGGCGTTGCCCGCCGGAAGTCTCCTTCTTAGGTTTAGATTGCTCGGCTGGCTTTAATCCAGCCACCGAGCATTTTGCCTATTTCATTAAGGTGTTCTTGCAAGGTGAGATACTTTCGGTCATCTATTACCTTGGTTTCGTAGGAGAGTCTAAACAAGATTTTCAAGATGCTTAGTTTGGCGTTGGTTTTTTCCAAAAATGGAAGCTTGTGGTTTTTAGGGAGGTTGACAGCAGTCATTATTGTTTCAAGCATGTCGAGAATGATAGTATCTGCTCTTTGCCAAAGGGTATGACGATCTTGTTTGGGTATGGTTTTTCGATAGCTATGAAAAACTTTGTAGAGGTCGTAGACTTTCTTGAAAATAGGAAGATCAAACTCATTCATAGGATGAAAGTATATACGAACTTATTCGAGAAAGTGACTTCTCTGCCGAGTCTCCTGGCTGCGTGGGAGCAATTTAAGATTGGGAAAACGAGAAAAAAAGATGTAAGGCGTTTTGAATTCAGGCTTGAGGAGAACCTTTTTGCTTTGCATAGGGACTTACTTGCAGGTAGATATGCGCATGGTAAATATGTGCCATTTTACATTAAGGATCCTAAACAGAGGTTAATTCACAAGGCAACGGTACGAGACAGAGTTCTACACCACGCTTTATTTTGCACCTTAAGTCCAATATTTGACTCCACTTTTATGGCAAACTCTTTTTCATGTCGGATGGGGAAAGGAGTTCATAAAGGGATTTCTTCCTTAAGTACAGGATTAGGAAAAGTGAGTACGAACAACACCAGAGTCTGTTTTGCCCTTAAGTGTGATATCAAAAAGTTCTTCCAAAGTGTGGATCAAGACATCTTGATGGCGATTTTGGAAAGGAAAATAAATGATGAAAAAGTTTTGAGATTGTTGGAGCAGGTGGTTAACAGTCATGGATTGGCAAGAGAGAGAGAGAGAGAGAGAGAGTAAAAAGTTTCGGCAGGGAATTCCAATTGGCAATCTGACTTCACAATTATTTGCCAATATTTACATGAATGAGTTGGATCAATTTGTTAAGCACAAACTTAGGGTTCGATATTATTATCGCTACACTGATGACTTTATTATGTTGTCTTCTTCAGAAGAAGAGTTGATTGAGTGGAAAGAGCAAGTAGGTGTTTTCTTGCGAGAAAAATTAAGGCTTAATCTGCATCCTGGGAAGGTAACAATTAGGAAATATACGCAGGGAATCGATTTTTTGGGGTATGTGATATTTCCGCATCACAAGATTGTCAGGATTAAAACCAAAATAAGGATGCTACGAAAATTGAAAAATAAAGTAGAAGGATATGAGCTTGGAATGATGGAGAAAGAATCTTTATTAGCTTCGATGGATTCATATCTTGGAGTTTTGAAGCATGCCAGCAGTTTCAACGTGAAGAAGGAAATTAGAAGTCTGATGAGAAAAGTGGACGAAAAGTTGATGGGGGTAAGTTATTGAAAGAGTTTATCGACTGCAATTTTTAGGTCAGCTGGGTTGTTGAGGATGAGTTTCTTGCCGTCAAGATAGAAGGTGGGGGTGGAGTTGATGCCAATCTGGAGGCCGTAAGAGCGGTCTTGAAGGACTTCTTCTTTGGCAGCAGCGGAGTCGGTTCTGTATTGATCCATGTTAAGTGGAAGGTTCTCAGCTAGCTTGATGACGGTTTCCTCTGAAAGAGTTTCTTGGTTTTCAAAAAGCAGATCATACATCTCCCAGAACTTGCCTTGTTTGGCGGCGGCCTCAGCGGCTATAGCGGCGGGAAGAGCGGCTGGGTGTTGATCGAGGGGGAAATGACGATAGGTGAAGGAGAGCTTGTCAACATATTGAGAGATCAATTGATCAACAACGGGCTTAAAGGCCTTACAAGCGGGGCATTGGAAGTCAGAGAACTCGACAAGGAAGTGTTCGGCCTCTTTATTGCCACGAGAGGTGGAGTCGCCGAGAACTAATTCTTGACGGGAGAGGGTGGGGATAGAGGAAAGAGTGGCGCCCTTATTAGAAAAGGCAAATAGTCCAATGGCGACAATTGCCAAGGTGGCGGCAGTAATACCGAAGAGGAATTTTGATTCAGAGGTTAGGTTCATTTTTATATTGGAGACTTCTAAGTGAGAGAAGAAAGATAGTAACCATAATTATAGCAGAAATGAGGCACCAAGTGCAGAAGGCCTTGATGATGAAGAACTCGGTGTAGGTAAACCAGGAGACAAAAAGAACACCGAAAATGGAGATGCTAAGAATGGCTATCGGCAATTTGGGACTATCTTTTACTGTTCGTATAAATGAGAGGATGGTAATGAGCGAGTAACCAATTAGACCAAAGGCGGGAACGGGGATACTAAGTATGTAGCTGGCGGGGCTTTTACGGACGAGCTCACAACCTGAGTTGACGCAGATGATGGGGGCATCACGTAGAAAACTTTGAAGAACATAGATGGCGATAAGGACGCCAAGGAGACTGAGGAAAAAGATGAGACGATTGATTTTTAGAGAAGTAGTCATCGAGAGAATAATAGCGCTTGGAAAGAAGAGACGTCAAGAATGCAGAAGGTGAGGGAGTTTATGAGAGATTGTGATAGTTTTTTTGGTCTATGGTAGGGAGATGAATTGTGAGAATGGGGCCATTTCTAGGTACTGGAGAAATCAAGAACAGAGATATGTAGGATCTGGTAGCCTTATGTTTGACTTGAAAAAGGGAAAACTAAAATGCCCCCTATTGGGTTTTGAGGTGGAAATTGAAAAAATGGAAGAGACGTTGTGGGAGAAGGGATTCAAACAAGAGATAATCGAGGCGCTAATGGATGAGTTTGGTTTAGAGAGAGAAGTAGAGGATGAAGCTGTCGACGTAGAAAAGCTGCTCGAGCTGGTTTATAGCTGAACGGGAGACTCTCGATGAGAGTTAGAGAGCATTTTTTGTGGTGAGTATCTTAAGGATAGTTTGGGGGGCGGTGGACTGGCGATGGATCTCTCCGGCTTTGTGGGAAGCCTTGGTGAGGAGCAGGATATCTCCGCTTAAGATATCACTGAGGATGAGTTGCCAAGGTTCCTGGCTTAAGAAGAGGGGTTTGCTAGCACCGATTAGTTCTAAATATTGGCGGTTTAGACGTTCGTGATCGCCTATATCATTAAGAGTATAGACGGGAAGTCCTTCGGCAAGGGCTTCGAAAGTAATGTCGCCGCCGGCTTTGGTAATGACGATTTCGGCTTTGGAGAAGGCTTGATAGAGAGATTCTGGGGTGTAGTTGTCGATAAAGACTTCCTTTTTGTGAGTTTCGATTTGAGTACAGTAGGAGATAAGGTCGTTTTTCAGTTCGGGGGTGCTAACAAGAAAAGTGAGGCGAACCTGCTGTGTTTTGGCAGGATGGGCAAATTTTTTGAGGAGGCGGTGCATCTCACCCCTACCCGTGCCAGCTCCGCCGGAGACGATTAAGACATCGATGCGGCGGGGGTTTCTTCTTTTCAAGACGGTGAGTCGGTGTTTAAAGCGGGAGGAGTTGTCTTTGATAATTTCATTGTGGATTGGAAAACTGGCAATACTGATTCGGTCGGTGGGGACGCCATAACGCATCAGATCGATTTTTGTTTCTTCCATCGGGGCAAGATAGTGAACATTTTTGGGAAGAATCCGCCAAAGACCGTGAGGGTGAATGTCGGTAACGTAGAGAAAAACGGTTTGTTGGGGGAAGGCTTTGGCGGCGAGTAGGGCGGGGGTAAAATGGGTGGCGGTGAAGATGGTCTTGTCTGGTTCCTGAACAACTTGACGAAGTCGGTGAATGATGTGGCGACTAAAGAAAACTTCGAGGACGTGGACGGGTTGGAAAAACCAAGCAGGAAGAAGATCATGACGAGTAAGGAGATTCCAAAAGGGAAGCAATAAAGGAGAACGGACTAAGAAATTGTAGACGTTGGCCGATTCGTGATGGGGGGTACCATCAGTTGATGCTGGGTCATAGGCACGGCTGTTGAGACCTAGTTTCCCGAATTGTTCCGCTAGGGCTTGGGCCGGCTTGATGTGGCCGAAGCCGCCCATGATATAGAAAGAGAAGTGGTGGGTAAATTGAGATTTGTTCATGGTTTCTTTTGGGTGAAGATAATTGGGTAACGTTCGCTGGTGATGGTTTGTTGATTGCTTGGATTGGTAGAGTTGATGACGAAGTTGTAGGGAAAGTTACTATTTAGATCGCGGAGAATAATTTGATGAGTGGTTTGGGGGGAACTAGAAATGATTTGCGTAAGAAGTAGTTGGTTATCTTCATAAAGAGAGACAGAAGTGATTAAGGAGGTTTGAGAAGTAAAAGAAATGATGACATCACTTGGATTAATTTGAGTAACGATGGGACGAGAATGGAGTGAGGAGGCCTTGGTTCTGGTCTCTTGGGTGGCCTCTTGGAGTTGGCTAACTAATAGAGGAAGGCCGCTGACAATGGTAAGGACGGCAACAACTGGGAGCATGACGGAGAAAATAGATTTAAGTGGGATGCCCCAAAGGGTATGATAGGTGATCTTGGCGTCCTGGGCCTTTTTGAATTGAAGGAGTTGTCCTTTGGGAAAAAAATTACCATGCCCTTGCGGGCAAGTAAAGACGGTGATGCCACGAGGAACTGGATCATGAGCGATGAGAGCGAGGCGGGTTTGACAAACAGGGCAACGTGGTTGGGATGGAGACTGTACCACAGTTGTGGGGGTGATGGCGTCAACGTTGCTGGCTTCACTGATGGTAATATCATTGGCGAGCCAACGAGGAAACCAGTGGCCACCACAGTTGAAACACTCATGAATCTCTCCGATTTGATCGGATTTGGTATGGACTTCCGTTGGACTAAGAGGGGTGGAACAGTAGGGGCAGGTCACGATTTCAGTTTAGCAGGCTTCTAAACAATTTAAAAAGCGGCGACTAATACGGCGAAGCCATGATTGGCGGCGGTGCAAGCGAAGACATAAGCACCATCTTTGAGAAGTGATTGATGTCCCGGGGAGCCATCCCAAGCAGTAACGGCTGAGGCAGGGGTGGAATAGCCAGTGAGAATATTCTCAGCGATGTTGGTGTGGATAAGGCGACCGTCGTTACGGAATTGATCGACGAGCGGGGCGAAGCCGTCGTGGTTGTCGAGTTTGCCGAGTTCGATGAGTTGATTAAGTCTAATTGAGGCGATAGTGCAAAGAGTGATGTCCTGTCTGAATTCGGGAACGCCGTGTTCTGTGCGGTATTTCTGAATTTCGTTCCAAAGTTCAACGCCGGTGTAGTAGTTTTGAGTTGTCTTTTTAGGCAGATTACTTGATTGACTAGAAGAAGGATTGGCCAGGACAACGACGGTTAAAAGTTGTTCCTGTTGATCTTGGGTGATGGTAAGACTACTGAGGCCAATTTGAGTAAATTTGGGATTGAGAAGAGTGTCTTGGTTTTCAGTTAACCAACTGTTGGTGACACTGAAGGTGGGGGAGATGAAGATAAGTGATTCGAGAGAGGAAAAATTGAAACCGACGATTCCGGCCGCCTGATCGAGGGTTATTTGGGGGGTTAGATCATTGGTGTTGGCGGTGGAGAGGGCAAGGATGTGTGCGAGTGAGTCAAGAGTAGTAGTGTGAGAAAGAGATGATTTGGAGTTGTCTTGACGATAGTCGTTTATTTCTTTGAAGTAATCAGTTTGTGTGAGCGGGAGTTGAGAGGAAAGACCTAATTTCTCAAGTAGTTGATTAGTAAACTGGACAGCAAGCTTGGGATTGGTTTGGAGAAAAGTGCCAATGATAAAAAGGCCAATAAGGGTGGGAAGGAGTCGACGAAGAGTTTTGATAATGATTGATTGACGAGACAGTTGGCCGAGTTTTGTTAAGGATGGGAGCATGATCTAGATTCTATCAGGGAAATTTTAATGAACGAGTAGCTAATAAGGTATATTTTTGATACAATATACTTACTTTAGGAGCTTGAGTAAGGATCCTTAAGGAGAAGTTAGTTTACTCTAGAGTGAGGAGGTGAGAGTTTAATGCAAGATCAAAATAATCGTTTATACGTAGGTAATCTACCGTATTCTTTGAGAACTCCAGATTTGAAACAATTGTTTGAATCATTCGGCGCTGTGGAAGACGCAGTGGTGATGATGGAGCCGGGTAACCGGGATCGTTCTAAGGGCTTTGGGTTTGTAACCATGGCTTCTGCTGAAGATGCAGAGCGGGCAGCCTTAGAAATGAATGGTCGCGAAGTTAGTGGTCGAGTATTGGTATGTAATATTGCCAAGCCGAGAGTGTAAATGTAGGGAAGACTTGAAGGGGTATTTTTGCTTTTCTTGAGAAGGCGAAAGTACCCCTTCAAGCGTGAATCTGTAGTAGGATTGAGGAATGAAAGTTAGATTTTTGGGGGCAGCAGGAGAAGTAACGGGGAGTAGTTTTCTGTTAACGAGTGGGGGGAGAAGATTGTTGGTAGATATGGGGATGTTTCAAGGGGCGGGGTCGAGCGGGAAGAATCGAAATCAGGACTTAATCGCAGAGGGGTGTGAAGCTGTGGTTCTAACCCATGCTCATTTGGATCATTGCGGGAGACTGCCTTTATTGTCCAGTTTGGGCTTCATAGGGAAAGTATTTGCGAACAAACCGACGATGGACTTGGCATATTTAGTTCTAAAAGATGCAGCGAAGGTGTCGGGACTGAACGCGAGAGAAGAAGGAATAAAGGCCTTGTACAACGAGGATAGTGTGGAACAGTTGATGGGGCGTTTTGAGGTGGTGGATTACCAGAAGTGGAGGGAGATTGGGGAAGGGTTGAGATTCCGATTGTGGGATGCGGGACACATAATGGGGAGCAGTAGTGTGGAGATAGAGAGTGAGGGGAGAAAGATTGTATTCTCAGGCGACTTGGGGAATACGCCGAGCCGAATAGTGAGAGAGACAGATGCACCGCTTGAGGCAGAGGTAGTGATAATGGAGAGTACCTATGGAGACAAGAGTCATCCGGAAAGAGGAGAGGAAATAGAAAAGTTGGTGACTCTATGTAAAGAAATAGAGGGTAGTGGAGGAACATTACTTCTACCGGCATTTTCCCTTGATAGGACTCAGGAATTGTTATTATTGTTTGATCATCTAAAGAGGGAGGGGCGAGTGAGTAATGGATTGACAGTGTATTTAGATAGTCCGATGGGAAACAAAGCAACGATCATTTATGAGAAATATCCTCAGTTGTTCAATCAGGAGTTATCATCCCAACGGAAATGGGATGATCCGTTTGATTTTCCAGGATTGGTTTTGGTAGAGAATGGGCAAAAAAGCAGAAAGGTGGATGAGATGAGTATAGCCAAGGTCATTATTGCCGGGTCGGGAATGATGACGGGAGGAAGAATTGTGTCTCACTCAAAGAAGTGGTTACCTGATTCAAAGACGATTGTATTGATAACGGGCTATCAGGCAGTTGGGACGTTGGGACGGGAATTATTGGAGGGTAAGAAAGAAGTGATAATAGATGGATCAGTGGTAACCGTGGCGGCAAAAATTGTTGAGGTGAGCAGTATGAGTGCTCACGCCGATCAAAAACAACTGATGGATTGGTTGAAGGCGATAAAAGGGGTGAAGCAGGTAATCCTGGTTCACGGTGAAGATGGAGCAAGAATGGTGTTTAAGGAAAGAATTGAGAGAGAGTTGGGATTGTCGGTAGTATTGCCAGTGTTACGGGAGGAGATTGAGATATAAAGGTTACAGTGTGTTGCATTTGGTGGCTGGGTTGCATATGCTTAAGTTGTGAAACTACGAAGATTCTTGGGATTACTTTTGGCGGTGTTGATGGTGGTAAATAGTATCCCGTGGTGGGTGTTGGCAGCAACCAGTCCTTGGAATGAGACAGACTGGACAGGGCAGAGTGGGAGTAATGTCAAAACCAGTGTAGCTGGGGAAATGAGCATCTCTCCCACTTCTTCTTGGTACAACGCTAGTTGGTCATCGAGAAGAAAGATTACTTTTGACAACTCTTCTCAGGCAGAAAATCTGACCAACTTTGTCGTCATGGTGAAACTAGACAGTACCAGAGTAGATTACGCCAAAACCCAAGGTAGTGGTCAAGACATTCGGTTTACAGATTCAGATGGGACAACACTTTTGAGTTATGAAATTGAAAAATGGGATGAATCGGGCACCTCCACTGTCTGGGTAGAAGTTCCCCAAATTGACGCATCTTCGGCCACTGACTACATCTATATGTACTATGGTAACACGGGAGCTACCGATGCCCAGGATGCCACGAATACCTGGGGATCACAAATTAGATATCACTTAAAAGAAACAACCTCAACAGATGTAAACCAATTCAAAGCCAGTGGTTACTTTGATACAGGAAAATTGTCACAAGCCGTTTCAATGTATGGCAATGCGGCGGGGACGAGTGGATCCCTACTTACCTTTAACAGAGGAGCACAGGTATCGGGGAATAATTATGAACACATAAACGCTAACCAGGGCACGATTAGTTTTTGGGTAAAGTCTCCCACAGCTATCGGCTCTATCAGCCAAGATCAATATCTGTTTGACTTTGGAGACGGCACTGCAAATAGGATTGCCTTGTATATGGATGCGTCAGAAGATGATCTGACCCTAAATATCAATGGCACCGAAACCAGCTCAACTGGCATTACGTTTGCAGCCAGTACCTATTATTACATCACCATTCTGTTCAACTTTACCTCAGATTCCTATACGGTTTATCAAAACGGCTCAAGTGTGATTTCTTCTTCCACTGCCTTTACGGCTCCCACTCCGGCAGCACAAAACTACATTGGTAGTACGTATACGGGTACAAATCAAGCCCAGGCCCTCATAGACGACTTTGCCATTTTTGACAGAGTACTTACGACAACTGAAATAACAAATCTATATAACTCAGGAACAGGCAGACAAGCAGGCTATGTAGCAGATCCGTCACTCAAATTCTATGTTTCCCTGGATGGGAGTGGCACTTTGTCTCCAGTAACCTATAACCTGGGAGGAAACGTAGACCAAACTGCCTACAACTCTTCAACTAATACTAACGGAACGATGTTAACCGATTGGGATATGGAAACTGCTGGGACTACAAACTGGCCAAGTCAGCTTATAACCGCCATAACCGGCGAGAAAAATACGACGACACCCATGTTTGACACCCAAGATATTAAAGTTACCAGAGTTGGGGGAGCCGGAGCGGCAATAACGCAAACTATAACTGTCACACCAAGCACCAATTACACAGTCTCATTTTGGAAAAAAGATGACGCAAGCATTGTGGGTACCTCGTATGTGTTAGTGTATGACGTGACCAATGCAAGCTCGATTGAGACATTAGCTCAAGTTAGGGTCTATACACCAACCCGCTATGAATCGAGTTTCAAAACGGCGGCCAATACAACCCAAGTCAGGATCTACCTGTATGCAGGTAATACTGTAGGCGATATAACCTATTTTGATAATATCCAGCTTACCCCCAATTCAGTACTTGATGGCGGTATGGAGGGCACTCTAACTGATTCCTGGACACAGGAAACAAATGCCACTATGGCAACGGATACTTCAGAGCATACGGGCGCACAGGAGATGAAAATAACAGCAGGGGCGGCAAACGTCGGAGCAAAACAAAGTGTGACTTTGGTGAGCGGCAATCATTATCTTGTCTCGGCTTGGGCTAGAGTAACCAGCGGAGATACTGCAGTTTTGGCATTTGATCCGGGATCTGGGACTGTTTCAAACATAACTACTTCAACAGCTACTTCATATACACGGTTGTCGGGAGTGGTGAAGGCGACGGGAACAGCAGGGGTGGTATATCTTCGGGGATCAGCAAACACTGATATAGTTTGGTTTGACGACGTAACAATAACCCCTCTGGATAACATTGCAGGTAGTTTCCAGTCCTGGACTTCGGTGACTGATGCAGTAGGAAATAATCCACTCTCTGTCCAGGGAGATAGTGACGGAGCAAGCAGTAATACCTCGGGACAAGTGGCCAATGCATATACTTTTGATGGGGCAACTGGCTTTCTTCGTCAAAAAACGTATGACATAAATCTAGGAACTCTCACATATGCTGACACCAATACAGATATCGGTGACACTGGGCAGGAATTCGAAGAATGGGACAACGATGATGCAGGAAGTGCAGAATACATGATAGTTGTCACCAACTCAGACAACACCACTTCCTGGGGCTATTTCTGTGCCAATGATGGGGGGGTTCAAACAGCAGTTTATACTAAAAAAGCCTGTACAGGAGGAAGTGAAGGCTTTAATGGCACTTCTCCCTCAGGTAAAACACCGGTGGGGTATGAAGTGAGGAAGAGTGATTTTAACATCACAGGAACTATGACAATAGGAGGTTGGGTAAAGACAACGTCGATATCAAAAGGTATTATCTCAAAGTACGACAGTAGCGGGGCTACTACCCAAAGTTATCTTCTTCATCTATTTTCTCCAGGACGTTTAGAATTTTATAGCCCAGGGGCTACTTCTGTGGCTGATTCTGTCTCTTCATATGGAGATGATGCTTGGCACTATCTGACGGCAGTATTCTCTTCGGGTAGTTCTGCCAAATTATATATTGACGGAGGAAATACTGAAACAATTACAGATAGTTCGGTAGGTGCTGCCATGACGGATGTGTCTGCGCCATTTGTATTGGCAAATCGATCTGGATATACAGAAACTGTAAATTTGAGTGGGACATTGGATGAAATCTTTGTGCTCTCAGGCACAGCCCTCACTGCTTCCCAAATCGCCGCTCAGTACAAATCAGAGGTGGATACTTTTAATACCTATGCTTCTGAAGAAGCTTACTATCCCACTGCAACTTTTACATCAAGCATTTTTGATGCAGGCTGGAGTAGTAATTGGGGAACACTCACATATACCGCTACTACTCCTTCCAATACCACCGCCACTGTCAGGGTGAGAACCAGTAATTCAAGCAGTATGTCTGGAGCGACTGACTTTTCTTCTTGTAGTGCTATTAGTTCCGGAAGTGATATATCCAGTAATGGGTGTGTCACTGATGGCCACCGGTATGGCCAGTACTACGTAACCCTGAGTAGTAGTGATGGAGTGAGTACCCCCACCTTCTCTGACTTTGGTCTCACCTTTGCTAATGCAGTCTCACCAACGGGTTCAATCAGTATTGGCGGTGGTGCTACCTACTCGACAAGTACCGCCGTTACCTTGACGCTGTCGGCTAGCGATGATGTGGACTCGGCTTCCGGTATTGATATGTTTGTCTCTAACAACTCAGACTTCTCGACGGGGTCCTACGAAGACTACGCAACGTCTAAATCGTGGACGCTTGCGAGTACTACAGATGGGAGTCAGACAGTGTATGTCAAGTTTAGGGACGCTAACTCCAATGAGTCCTCTACTTACTCGGACTCGATTACTTTGGACTCTACCGCTCCTGCCTCTTTTGACCTGGAGTCCCCGGGAGACGCTTCATACACCAGTAACTCTCGACCGACCTTCAAGTGGAAGGTGTCCTCAGATGGAGGGAGTGGGTTGTCTCACTACCAGTTGTTCATTGACAACGGAGATACCGGAGATATTACAATTGATTCAATTCCCCTTACCGCTGACTACACAACATCTAAGTACGTAATTGACTATGACTCCTCAGGATACATATCGGTATATACCAAGAGTTCCTCGTCATGGGAGAGTAGTCAAAACGACGGCAAGGTAAAGGAAGGCGAGAGAAGCTTTAGGGTAACCGCCTATGACAGTGCCGGTAACGGCAGAAGCCACAGCAGAATCTTCTACGCTGATCAAAGCAGTCCGACTCTTACCGCTACTGTCGGTGACGACAAGGGGAGTGTTGACGGATACCAGTTAATCAACACCAACCAACCCACCTTTACCGGTACCATCACCGACAACCTTAACATCGAGAAGCTAGTCGTCTCCTACTACAAACAAAACCTTTTCCTCGGAATCATTACCAGTGAGGAACTGGTGGACCAAGAGACGCTGTCGCGATCCTCCACCACTTCCACAACTAATACCGCCACCTCCTGGAGCTACAGCTTCAAGACCAGTAAAGACTTGACCTTAGGTAAATACAAGACGACAGTGGCGGCTTTAGACAAGGCAGGTAACCAGTCTTCTCAAGAGTTCTCGCTTAATCTTCTCACTCTAGACAAGATTAACCTCCTGTTGGCCCAGGAAGGAGAGACACCCACCTCCGGGGAGGGAGAAGGCAAGATCTCCATCCCAGACCTTGAGAAGCAGGCCATCATCAGACGAGAACTGGAGGCAAAGGAGTTAACTAATCTAAAAGACCAGATACTAACGCTACTGTCTCCGGTGTCGGGCTTTCTGGCTAATCTGTTAGACCAAGGAGGGACCCTTCTTGAGACACTGGCTGAAGTGAGATTACCAGAGGTCAGGGTACCAGAGGTAGTGATCCCCAACCTAGATCTTGAGCTGCCAAGACTGGCAATTAATCTGCCAGAGATCAATCTGCCGGAAGTCAAGCTGCCAGGAATTAACCTCCCTATTATCAAAGTAGACTACACCGCTATTACGAAGACTTCGGAGAACTTAGCGGACTCTTCCGCCGAATTGGCGGAGAGCATCAACCGTCCGGCCAGAGAGCTTAAAGACAATATTGACTCTTTTGTCGAGAACAGTGTGGCAACAATTATTCAATCAGGTCAAGACTTGGCCTCTAACTACGAGGAAGGGAGACTCAGGACAATTCAAAAAGCTAATGACCTCTGGCCGGGAGAGAAGCTGGTGGAGGCAACGGATCTAGTCTTAAGAGAGATACGGAAGCCGGTGGACAAGACAAATGGTTTTGTTGAGGGGGTAAGAATTGTTTATGGTACAGCGATGGCGGTCTTCTTTGACAAGGAGCCAACTAAGATCAGTGATGTCACGGTTGAAGAGGTAGGAGACGGCTACGCCATCATCTCCTTCAAGACTAACCACTTTGCATACGGAAAAGTGAACTATGGCGAGACACTCGCGTATGGTGAGGAAGTAGATCTACCTAAACGAGAAAAGATACACAAGGCGAAACTAACGGGACTTAAAAAGGGAGGTAAGTACTTCTTTGAGGTGATGGCACAGAACAAGAACTATGCGTATGATGCGTACTATACGTTAGAAATTCCGGAGTAATAGTTTCCTTATGTATACCGAGGTTATTTTTGATATTGAGACAAAGAAGTTGTTTGACCAGATACCAGATCCAAGTAAAGTGGAAGAGCTGGGAGTATCGATTGTTTCGGTGTATAAAAGGAGGTTGAATGAGGGTTTTGAGGAGATTGAGGGAGAGATGAGGAGTTTTTGGGAAAAGGACCTGCCTTCAATGTGGGGTTGGTTTGAGGGAGTAGATCGTGTAGTGGGGTTCAATTCAGTGAAGTTTGATGCCCCGATTCTTAATCCGTTATATGAGAAAGACTTTATGAAGTTGCCACATTTTGATATTCTGGACCGGGTTAAAGGGGTACTTGGGCACCGGGTATCGCTTGATGCTCTGGCGAAGGAGACTCTTTCGGAGAGTAAGTTGGCATCGGGACTTGATGCGGTGGATTGGTGGAATGCGGGGAATGAGGAGTCTTTACGTAAACTAAAAATGTATTGTGAACAGGATGTAGTGGTGACAAAGAAGCTATACGATTTTGTGATGAAAAATGGGAGATTGAAGTTTAAGGATAAATGGAATGAGATCAAGGAGTTTGAAATTGATTTTTCATATCCACCTAAGGTAGAGGATCCTCAACTGGGATTGTTCTGAGCAAGGTATTGACAGAGTCCTTGGATATGTTAGCTTAAGAAAGGGAAATATAGCCCGCCCAGATCAAAAATGAGCGGGATTTTTTATTCAAATCACGACTTTCCATTAGCTTTGTCTTACGACGACATCTTGCTTGTACCGCAGTACAGTGAGATTGATAGCCGGAGTGAGGTGGATTTGACCACCAAGGTTGCGGAAGGAGTTGAATTAAAGATTCCTTTGGTGAGTACGAAGATGGATACAGTGACGGGGGTGGAGATGGCAATAAAGATGGGTCAATTGGGCGGGATGGGGATATTGCCACGATTTGATAAAGAGGAAGTGCAGGCGGGAAAGGTGAGTGAGGTAGCAAAGACCGGGGTTATCGTCGCGGCAGCAGTGGGGTGTAAGAACGGTTTCTTAGAGCGAGCGGAAATGTTGGTCAAGGCGGGAGCTTTTGTAATCAATATCGATGTGGCGCATGGACACATGCGACAAAATATTGAGGCAACAAGGAAACTTCGGGAACACTTCGGCAAGAAACTGGTGATAATTTCCGGGATTGCCTCGACTTATGAGTGTGCAGCGGACTTGTATGAAGCGGGTGCGGACTGTTTGCTAGTCGGTATTGGGGCGGGGTCGATATGTACGACTCGGATTCAGACAGGGTGTGGGGTGCCAGGTTTTACTTCGTTACTGGAGGTGGCGATAGCAGCGAAGAAATATAAAAGGACATTTATGCCGGATGCGGGAATCAGAAATTCGGGAGATATCGTCAAAGCATTGGCAACGGGGGCGTGTGGAGTAGTCGCTGGGTCGCTGTTTGCCGGGACGGATGAGGCGCCAGGGGAGATAGTGGAGGTAAATGGAGGGAGTTACAAAAGATATAATGGGTCGGCGTCGGAAAGTGAGAAGAGAAGACAGGTGGAGCGGGACGAAAAAGGGAAAGACAAAATGTATATCAAGCATGTGGAAGGAGTAGAGAGCCTGGTATCGTGTAAGGGACCGGTGGAGGAGTTGGTGACTCGGTTGACAGCAGGGGTCAGATCGGGAATGGCGTACTGCGGGGCGAGGAATTTAGCGGAGCTAGTATCGAAAGCCCGGTTTATTCGAGTGACCAATGCTGGGGCAAGAGAGAATGGAGCGCATGACGTGTTGGTAGTCCGAAAGGATTGATTTTTCCACAAACTTAGACTAGATTATATGAGTTATGGCATTTTTTACTTTAACCAAGAAGTCTGACTATGGTTTGTTGTTGGTGGCGGAGCTGGCTAGACTAGGTCGAGGTGAGGTGTTAAGTACACAGAAGCTAGCAAGAGAGAGGGGGTTGCCCAAGGCTTTCTTGGCGAGTATTGGGAAAGACTTGGTTGGGGCGGGGATTATAAAGTCAAAAGAGGGCAAGAACGGGGGCTATTACTTAGATGAAGATCCAAAAGAGATCGGGTTGGTAAAAGTGATTGAGGCGATAGAGGGTAAACTAAGACCCGTGACTTGTGTGATCGAACATCACAATTGTCCGGTAGAGGAAGTCTGTATTCAAAAGGATTTCATGGTTTCCTTGGCGGACGAGGTGAGTCATTTATTGTCCAAGTATACGGTCGCGGATTTAAGTAAAGAGGGATATAAAAGAACATGGCATTAGAGATTAGGGAGCTTTGGGTAACGATAGAGGGGAAAGCAGTGCTTCGGGGAGTAGATTTGACGGTTAGTCCAGGTGAAGTAGTGGCGTTAATGGGGCCAAATGGGTCAGGCAAGAGTAGTTTGGCATACACGATGGCAGGACATCCTAGTTACAAAGTAAAGAAGGGGGAGATAAGGTTAGATGGAGATGATTTGCTTGAGTTGTCAGTGGATGAGCGGGCCAAAAAAGGGTTGTTCTTGGCTTTTCAGTATCCGGTGGGGATCCCCGGTGTATCGGTGAGGGAGATGCTACTGGCGGTGATAAGAGAAAGAGGAGGAAAGGGGAGGGCAATTGAGTTGAAAAGGAGGGTGGAGAAGGAGGCAGCGTTGTTGTCAATGAACAAAGAGTTACTGAATCGAGGTCTAAACGAAGGATTTAGCGGAGGAGAAAAAAAGAAGATGGAGATATTGCAATTGGGAATCTTGAAACCCAAATATGCAGTGTTGGACGAGACGGATTCAGGACTGGATATTGATGCCTTAAAGATTGTGGCAGAAGGAGCGAGGGAAGCGGTGAAGAGAGATAAGGTGGGGATACTGGTGATTACTCATTACCAGAGGATGCTTAAGTATCTTAAGCCTGACAAAGTGGTAATATTAAGGGAAGGAAAAATACAAAGAGAGGGTGGGGAAGAGTTGGTGCGAGAGTTAGAGGAGAAGGGTTACGAATTATTAGGGAAATAAGATGACAGAAGTACAAACCGAGTTTAGTTTTAGTGACTTTGTTAGGAATCTGAGAGGATGGAATCGAGGACATAGAGGACCAGGCGCAACTGTAATGGAAGGAGTAGATGTGGTTGAGCAGGAGGTGAAGAATGATTTGTTTGGAATAAATATGGCTATTGATATGGAATTCTTAGCTTCTCCGGAGGAAAATCGAAGGATTGCCAAAACCTTAATTGAAAAATACAAACAAGAACGAGAAGGTATGGAGTGGGTTCGCAAGTTAGTCAAAAGTGATCCTTCGTTGGGAGCCATGAGAGAAGCTGGCTATGAGGAGTTGTTGGAGAAGAAGAAAAGAGATGACTAGATTTGCAGCGATTCAAGGACAGAGGGGTGAAGATATATCTACTGTGGGGGATAACTATTTTTTAGGACACCATGACGAGGTGGAATACGCATATAAATCGGGGAAGGGTTTGTCTGAGGCGGTGGTGAGGAATTTGTCGGGGCAAAAGAGTGAGCCTTCGTGGATGCTTGAATATAGGCTTGAGGCGTTAAAGCGATTCAATGCGATGACAATTCCGTTGTGGGGAGGGGATATAGGGGAGATAAAGTTTGATAACATCCACTATTATCTTCGGCCGGCAATGAAGCCGGCCAAGAGCTGGGCGGATGTGCCGAAAAGCATTAAAGAGACATTTGACAAGATTGGAGTACCGGAGGCAGAGAAGGAGATGTTGGCTGGAGTAAAGGGACAGTTTGATTCAGAAGTTATCTACGGGTCGCTGAAGGAATCGTTGGCTAAGAAGGGGGTGGTGTTTTTGAGTATGGATGAAGGATTGACGCAGTATCCGGAAATTGTGAAGGAATATTTCGGCAAGGTGATCCCGATGGGAGATAATAAGTTGGCGGCGCTGAACAGCGCAGTATGGAGTGGGGGGAGTTTTGTTTATGTGCCAAAAGGAGTGGAAGTGGGCTTGCCCCTGCAGGCATACTTCCGGATTAATTCGGAAAATGCAGGACAATTTGAGAGGACGTTAATTGTGGTAGAAGAAGGGGCAAGGGTGCATTATCAGGAGGGGTGTTCAGCCCCTGTATATTCTTCAGGGTCGTTACACTCGGCAGTGGTAGAGATAGTGGTGAAGAGGGGAGCAAGAGTGCAATACACAACGGTTCAGAATTGGTATCGGAATGTATACAACCTGGTGACAAAGCGTGCAAGAGTGGAAGAAGAGGGAGAGATGTTGTGGCTAGATTCCAATATCGGGTCAAGACTGACAATGAAGTACCCTTCGTGTATTTTGGCGGGCAGAAAAGCTAAAGGAGAGACATTATCTATTGCGATGGCGGGGGCGGGACAGCACCAGGATACGGGAGCAAAAATGATTCATTTGGCGCCGGAGACGACATCGCAGATAATTTCAAAATCAATTAGTAAGGGAGGGGGGAGGGCAACCTACCGGGGGTTGGTGCAGATAAACAAGGGAGCGATGAATAGTCGGAGTAAGGTGGTGTGTGATGCTCTGATCTTAGATGATAAGAGTCGGTCGGATACGTATCCGACAAATAGGATATTGGAAAACAGGGTGACACTGGAACACGAGGCAACGGTGAGTAAAGTGGGAGAAGATCAGTTATTTTATCTAATGTCTCGGGGACTTACTGAACATAAAGCAGAGGCGATGATTGTGAATGGATTTTTGGAGCCAATCGTGAAATACATTCCGATGGAGTATGCGGTGGAGATGAATCGATTGGTGGAATTAGAAATGGAGGGATCAGTAGGATAATCTATGACGAAAAAAAGATTCATTTTGGACAAGCCAGGGACAAAAAAGATTACGATTCCTTTTGAGAAGGAGGGGGAGGAGATAGAGCTGTCGGGGAAGATACTGGGCAGAGAGAAGGGAGACTATATAGTGGACGTGTTAGTTGACCACAAAGTAGGCAAGACATACGGGAAAGTGAGTATAAAAGGAATAGCTAAGAACGGGGCGAGGGTGGCGGTAACGGGAATGATTAAGATAGATAGACAGGCACAAGGAGTAGATGACTTTTTAGAGATGAGGTTACTGTTATTGGATGATAAAAGCAGTGCAGTGGCGGAACCGAGGTTGGAGATAGAAGCAAATGAGGTTAAAGCGTCGCATGCGGCGACGGTGGGAAGAATAGATGAAGAACAGTTGTTCTATTTGCAAAGCCGAGGGCTAAGTAGAGGAGGATCGGAGGAGTTAATTGTGGATGGGTTTTTGAAGGACTAATAATTTTTCAAGGTAAACTTTTTTACGATGACTCCTGTTTTGGTCTTTTTTAAGACTAACTTGTCACCTGGCTGAACCTTAAGGAAATCACGTAGTGGTTTGGGAAGAGTAATAACACCATTTTTAGAAATTGTGACAATATAGATTTGAGGATTCAAAGTATTTTTGGCGTATTTTTGATATCGCAGTTTAGATTGATTTTTTGCAGGAGTTAATGCGCTTTTTTCAAAATCACTAGTGACTTGTTTCTCGTCTGGAGTAAGCTCAAAGTGTTTCATTATTACATTTTATGATAAAAGGATGATTTGTGCATGTATTGGAGAGAAAGGGTAGAATGTAGCCATGTTTGATGTGGCAAAAATTAGAGAGGATTTTCCGATTTTAAGGAGAAAAGTCAATGGGCACCCGCTAGTGTATCTGGACAATGCGGCGACGAGTCAAAAGCCAAGACAAGTGATTGAGTCGTTGGTTGATTACTACGAAAATCACAATGCCAATGTTCATAGAGGAATTCATGTTTTAAGTGAGGAGGCAACGGCAATGTCAGAAGGGGCGAGAAAAAAAATAGCAGAATTTATTGGCGCTTCTAGTGAGAAGGAGGTCATTTTTGTTCGGAATGCATCTGAAGCCATTAACCTGGTGATGTATTCGTGGGGAGAGAAGAATATCTCTAAAGGAGATGCGGTGGTAGTGGGATATCAGGAACATCACAGCAACTTGGTGACTTGGCAGATGTTGTGCAAAAAGAAAGGGGCGGAGCTTCGAGTGATTAACGTTGATGAACAAGGGAGATTGGTAATGAGGGGAGAGGAAAGACATCAAGTTGAGGGAGTGGTAGTAGGGTCGTTGGAAGTTTTATTGGATGAAAAAGTCAAGATGCTGGCATTGACACAAGTAAGTAATGTTTTGGGAACGGTAAATGATCTGGAGAGGGTATACGAGATGAAAAAGAAATTAGTTGGTAGCGCCTTGTTTTTAGTTGATGCGAGCCAAGCGGTTCCATATATGCCAGTAGAGGTAAAGAAACTTAAGTGTGATTTTATGGTTTTTTCGGGACATAAGATGCTAGGACCAACGGGAATCGGAGTATTGTGGGGGAAGCAGGAGGTCTTGGAAGAGATGGACCCGTTTATGTATGGCGGGGATATGATTTCCGAGGTGAAGTGGGGAGAAAGTAAGTGGAATGAGTTGCCCTGGAAGTTTGAGGCGGGGACACCGCATATAGAGGGAATGATTGGGCTAGGGGCAGCCGTGGACTATTTGAGTAGTTTGGGAATGGAGAATGTCTGGCAACATGAACGGAAATTAATAGAATATGCATTGGAGAAAGGGGGAGAGCTAGAGAAGAAGGGGTGGATTACGATTTATGGTTCCCGTATGACTTCGCACGGGGCAAGCCAAGTTGATCGGGGGGGAGTATTTACATTTAATGTGACAGGAGTGCATGCACATGATAGCGCACAGATTCTGGATAGCTTTGGGATTGCGGTGAGAAGTGGGCAACACTGTGGGGCGCCGATTACGGAACGCTTGGGGGTGATGGCAACGACAAGGGCAAGCTTTTATATCTACACAACTAAAGAGGAGATCGATTTCATGTTTGAGAAAATAGAAGAGATTAGAAAGGTATTTAGAATGTAGATTTTCTATGTTTGATCTGAAGGAGGAAATTCTAGATCACTATAAGAGCTTGCTCGCTATGAAGGAATATCTTTCGATATTTTCCCTTCTTCGCTGTGCTTCCTCTTATATTTCGTCGCTAGTGGTCCTCATTTCATTGCGGTTCCACTACTTTCCGAAATATAACTATCCTACATATGTTTGATCTCAAGGAAGAAATACTAGATCACTATAAATACCCTCGCAATTTTGGGGAGATGAAGGATGCAACGCATAAAGCATCTCAGGGGAATGCATCGTGTGGAGACAAGGTAGAATTTTTTTTGAAGGTCAATGGAGGTGGAGTGATTGAGAAAGTGGCATGGCGGGGAGAAGGATGTGCTATTTCAACGGCGTCGGCGAGTATGTTAAGCGAGTGTTTGCAAGGTGAGACCTTGCAGGAGGTGGAGGGATGGAATGAAAAGAAGGTGTTCTCTTTGGTAGGCGAGGTGGGACCGGGGAGGATTAAGTGTGCAATGTTGCCGCTGGTTGCAATAAAATCTTTGGTAAGTTAGAATATATAGGTTGTTTGAAAAGTTAGCTTTAGGGAGGCAAGTAATGAAATATGTGCAGGTGATTGTTCCGGGAGAACGACAGGGTGAGATTGTGGCAAGGATGAAAGAACTTGGTTTCTTGAAGATATGGGAACCTCCTGCGCCATTACTCGACTCGTTTGGCTGGTGCAGTCAGGGTACTATGGTACTTGTAACAGCTGAGGGTGAAGTGGATCAGATAGAATTCCTTTTTGAGGCATTTACTGAAATGGGCTTGTGGGACGACAAAGTGTCTTTCAGAAAGAACCAGTTCACGACATTTGACGAGAGACCTTCTCGGCTTGAGGACAAATAGTTTTTTTGGAGCGTCCCGATAATCGGGACGCTTTTTTTATGGCCTTGAGCGATGTATGATCAAGGCGATGGCAGTACAAAGCTTTAAATTAAGAGTAATCGAGAAAAAGAACCTGGTGGGTAAGTTTTGGTCGATTAAGTTCGTCAAACCAGAGGGGTTTGAATATATAGCGGGGCAGTATATAAGTATTTTAGTAGCGGATGGCGGAGAAAGGCGGAGTTACTCACTGGCGTCTTGGCCCCGTACAGCTTCGCACGGGGTAAACCAAACTGAGAAGTTGGAACTGATTTTTGACGTCAAGCCAGGCGGGCTTGGTTCAGGATATTTGTTTGGTTTGGAAGTGGGGCAAGAGATAGAGGTAATGGGAGTGATGGGAAGATTTGTAATAGCTGATCAGGGAGACTTGAGTGAGGAAAGAAAACTGTTGTTTGTTGGTACGGGATCTGGGGTAGTGCCACTCAGAAGTATGATTCATGATTTACTTGAGACAAAGGGATTTAAAGGTTTACTGAGACTGCATTGGGGGATGAGATCAGATGATGAGTTGTTTATGATGGAGGAGTTAGATGACTTGAAGGCAAGATTCCCAAATTTTTCATATGATGTGGTGATGTCGCAGCCAAGTGAGAAGTGGGCCAACTGTCGGGGACACGTGCAGGATTGTTTGGTGGGACATGGAGAGAATTGGAGTGGCTGGGAGGCATACTTGTGTGGAAGCCAAAAGATGGTGTTAGATGTGGCAGCACTACTTCAGACAAAAGGAATAGAAAAAGAGAAAATCTATTTTGAGAAGTTCTATTAATGTGAGTATTTCTAATGAAGTTTCAGGCATAGAGATAAAAGAGGCAGAGAGGGAAGATGGATATGAAAAACTACTGAAGATTTATCAGGATGAACAGAGGAGAATCACTACTGGTGAGTATTTAGAACCAACAGTAATGGCTTTTTTTCAAGAAGATCCAGAGGGAATGGTGATTAAAAGAGAAAGGCCTAAATATCTTCTAGATAGCAATACGATTAGGGAAGGAGGTCCAGTAGGATTACATCGTGGATGTTCTGACTTGGGGGTTGCGATAGTGGCCAAGATTGATAAACATGGGTATACAAATCTAGCTAAAGAAGCGAGAAAACTGGCTAGAATCGAGCATCCAAATGTGGTGACAGTTTATGACTTTTTAGCAAATCAGGGGCCGAAGGGAGTAATAATTATGCGTGAGGTTGGTGGAGGTAGTCTTAATGATGTGCTCAATGAAATCGGTAGTGGTCATCGGCAGTTATGTCAGGATGAGTTGATAAATTTGATTGACGGTGTAGGTAGGGGTTTGTCTTATTTGCAAAGTAAGGGTCTTGCTCATCAGGACTTGCATCCAGGGAACATTATGTATAGCAACGAAGGAGATGTGAAGATTGTTGACCTGGGCTATTCTGAGGAACAAGATAGTCCGCAAAGAAATGTTGATGCCTGGTATTACCTTAAAGACATTTTTGAATTGATCAGTGGTAGACCTTTGGGAATGTTTAAGGAACATACGTTTATTGTGAAATCCAAGAAAGGTGATTTTTCTTATGAGGGGGTCAGTGAAAAGATCAACAAGAGATGCAACTTCTCGGTGTCTTCAGAACAATGGAATAGTTTTGTGGAAATGATGGCTGAAGAAGCGGAAATAACTAAAAGGTCAGAAGTAGTCGATGGTGGCCAGGTTGAGCGAATCAGAAGACGGTTGTTGGATATATTTAAGACGAGATAGGTATAGTGTGTAATGATACATTGAGATGCATAATATATGACAGTAAGCGAGAATACAGGAAAGATTAATTCTAGCGGGCCTTATGATATATTGGAAAAATGACATACACAGCGGGGTCAGAAGGAAAGCCAGTAACGACTAAATATCAAGTGAAAGTTGATGTGGAGAAGTGCATTGGGGCGGCTTCGTGTGTGGCAGTGGCGGTAAAGACTTTTTTACTTAATCAGGAGAATAAGGCGGAGGTGATAAGTCAGGACGGGAATAATGATCAGGAGAAGATGTTGGCGGCTCAGAGTTGTCCGACGGGAGCCATTGAGGTGATTGATACAACGACAGGGGAAAAGGTGTGGCCAAAGTAGTTACCGAATAGTAGGCAAAGATTTCATTTCAGGTTCACTATTCAAAACGACTTCATGTTATGTTCGCAGGACAATGCTTCTTCAGGTTCAGCTTGCATGCTCACTTTTTTAGAGGTATTCAGTCATTTTTCATTTAACGCTCACGCTTCAAGAAATTTGTTGCCTATTATCTCGGACTGAAACACGAATAGTACAATTAGCATAGATGATGGAGAAAGGAGGTGAACAAAAGTGATTAGAAGGAAAGATAAACCGGCGATGGCTTTGGTATTGTTTAGCTTGAGTCTTTTTTGTGCAGTATTGGCGTTTATTGGGGCACTAGGATATGATTTGTATCTGGCGAGTACTCAGTGGATACTAGTGGGAATATTGTTGGCAGCTTGGGCAGTGTATATGGAGGTGAGCCGGTAACGGAGTGCAGTACAATATGGGGATGACCGTGCACGAAGAGCAAGTGTGGCAAGCATTGAGAAAAGTGATTGATCCCGAGCTCGGGATTAACATTGTGGACTTGGGGTTGATTTATAGAGTGAAAATAGAGGGGGGAGATGTGATAGTGGAAATGACGCTAACAAGCTCGGGATGTCCATTGGCGCCGATAATTGACCAGTTGGTGAAGTCGGAGATATCCGCAATTGAGGGGGTGGAAGAAATAGAACTTAAGTTGGTTTGGGATCCACCCTGGACGGTGGAGTTGATAACGGAGGAGATGAGGGCAGAACTGGGGCTGGATTGATGAAGATGGATCATTGGTAGAATAAATTATGAAGTGGTTATTTTATGGATTGATTGTTGTATTTGTGGGAGCTGTGACGTACCAATATGTAGTTGAGAAAAAAGGAGGGTTGCAAGTATCTCCAAAATCGATAATCATGGGAGAGATGAGGGCACCGGGATTTGAGGGAGGAGAAGAGTGGATAAATAGTGAGGCATTAGACCTTAGGCAGTTGATGGAGGAGAAAAAGGTGATATTGGTGGATTTCTGGACATATTCTTGCATTAATTGTCAGAGAACAATTCCCTACCTTAAACAGTGGTGGGAAAAGTACAAGGAGAAGGGACTGGTGATAGTGGGGGTACATAGTCCTGAGTTTGAGTTTGAAAAGAAAAAAGAGAATGTTACGTCGGCGGTAGCAAAATATGGAGTGGGTTGGCCGGTGGTACTAGATAGTGAGATGAAGATCTGGCGTGCATATGCTAATCACTATTGGCCAGCGAAGTATTTAGTAGTGCCAAGCGAAAGAGGAGGAGGGAAGATCGTCTATACCCACTTTGGTGAGGGGGCATATGAAGAGACAGAAAAGATAATCAGGAATGAATTGGTGAAGCTTGGTTATGATCTGTCTGGAATGGAGATAACAGAAGAGACGGGAGAAGGGAGGAGGGGAGGAGTAAGTCCGGAGACATATCTGGGATGGGAGAGGGGCAGATTTGGTAATGGGGAGCAAATTGGGCCTGACGTGATGAAAGAGTATGTAATCAAAGGAGGATTGATGGGGAACTTAGCCTATTTGTCTGGCGAATGGAAAGTAAATGCCGAGTTTGCTTTGGCGGGGAAGAATGCGAAATTAAAATACAAGTTTACTGGAGGAGAAGTAAACTTGGTATTACATCCGGGAAGCGGAAATAACACAGTGAGAGTATTGGTGGATGGAAAGGAGATCAAAACGGTGCAGGTGAAGGAGGCGGATTTATACAATTTGTATAAGGGGGAATTTGTTACAGGAGAAATGGAGTTATTCTTCGGTGAAGGCCTGGAGGCCTATGCCTTTACTTTTGGGAGGTAGTTAAAATACAGATATGGTTGATTTAAACTTTATAGTGGCCTTTACATCTGGAGCGGTGAGCTTCTTTGCTCCGTGTGTGGTGCCGTTATTACCAGCGTATGTTGGTTATGTAACAGGAGTGAGTCTTGATCAGTTGAAGCGATTTGGGATGGATAGATACCGAAAGACGATACTTATTTCAAGTTTGTTGTATATCTTGGGATTTTCACTCATATTTGTAATTTTGGGGGCAACGGCGGCAGGGTTAGGAGGGGCACTCAGACATTACTCCACGATTCTGCAAAGAGTGGGAGGAATACTTATGATTATCTTTGGTTTGGATTTTGCGGGATTGTTGCCAATCAGATTCCTAGCATATGAACGAAAGTTTACTTTGCCGACTTGGGCAGAACATGCAGGATATCTTCGGCCGTTACTATTGGGGTTTATTTTTGGATTGGCCTGGACACCGTGTGTCGGGGCGGTGTTAGGGAGTATTTTGGTATTGGCAGCAAATACGGGGATAGTGGGGCAGGGAGCGATGCTCTTGTTTGTATATTCTCTGGGGATATCGGTGCCGTTTTTGATTGTTTCGATGAGTCTGGCTTCGGTGCCGCAATACTTAAAGATGATTACGAAGAATATTCACTGGATTAGTATAGTAGCGGGGCTACTGTTGGCGGGGATGGGGGTATTGTTGCTGACAGATACCTACAAATATTTGAACGCATGGTTATTTGAGATCGCCTTTAGATTGGGGTATGAAATAAAATGAAGAAGTATGAGTATTGGTATGAAGAAAAGTTTGATTTTGTTTATTGCCGGATTAATCTTGGCGGGGTTAGTACATTTTGGATTACAGGGAAGGTAAATTGGTAAATATCGATTAGGGGGCATATATTAAAGTCATGCAAGATAATAAGTTTAAGGTGGCGATGGTGGGGTGTGGCAGAGTAGGGATGGCGGCAGTATTTGCGATGTTGATGAAGGGAGTGGTGACGGAGATGATTTTATGGGGAAGGGAGATAGAGAAAGTGGAGGGAGAAAAGATGGATCTGGATGAGGCACAACCACTGATGTCGAAAGCGAGGATTGTAGCAACTAATAAATGGGAGGATTTAGCAGCCAGCGACGTAGTGGTGGTGGCTGCTGGAGCAGCTCAACAGCCGGGACAGAGTCGGTTAGATTTGGCACGAGAGAACACGAGAATAATTGAGGAGATAATGCCAAAGATTTTAGCAGTGGTGGGAGAGGCAGTCATTTTGATTGTGACGAATCCGGTTGATGTTTTGGTCTACAAGGCAAACGAGATAGAAGGGGTGAAGCAAGGTAGGGTGTTTGGTTCGGGAACGATGCTGGATACAATGCGTTTTAGACATTATTTAGCAGGAGAATTGGAGGTGGATCCACATAATGTTCACGCATACGTTTTGGGAGAACACGGGGATCATTCCTTCCCGGTTTATGAGAATGCAGCAATTGGAGGGCAGAAACTATTAGCATATCCAGGAGTAGAAAAGGTATTGGTGGAGGAGACATATGAGAAAGCAAAAGATGCGGCGGGAAAAATCATTGAGGCAAAAGGGGCGACTTGGTGGGCGATTGGAATGGTGATTAGTCGGATTGTAGAGGCGATTGCGAATGACGAGAAAGTGATTTTGCCTTTGTCGGTACCCTTAGATGGATATCGGGGACAGGAGGGGGTGGCGCTATCGGTGCCGTGTAAGTTGGGACGAGGAGGAGTCGAGGAAATACTTGAGGTAGACTTGTCGGCTAAGGAAGAAGAGGGTCTAAGGGAAGCGGCGAGTGTAGTCAGGAAAGTGATAGAAGAAATAAAGTAAAACCGGAATATAATTCCGGTTGGTTGAACGATTTAGTCTGGTTTGCCGAGGATGAATGGGATGATGATAAGCCAGGAAAGAAAGATGATGACACCAATAAGCGGGAAGCCAGTGAAAACGACGATGAGACCAAGAAGTACAGTCGTGAGGGTGTAGATTTGTTTGTTACTCATTACTGATCTCTCCTGTTATGAGTGCGATAGAGATATTATACACTATGGGTACTAGGAATGTTTTGTTACAATAGAAGGGTGAAGATTTATCTTGGTGCAGATCATGGTGGGTACAAAATGAAAGAGGAGTTAAAGACGTGGTTATTGGGAAAAGGACATGAAGTGGTAGATGTGGGAGCAGAGAGATTGATAGAAGGGGATGACTTTGTTGATTATTCTTTGGATGTTGTGGACGGATTGTTGGGGGACTTAGAGGCAAGAGGAATACTTTTGTGTCGAAACGGGGTGGGGGTCAGTATCGCTGCCAATCGATATACAGGAACACGTTGTGCTCTTGGATTTGACGAAAAACAGATAGAGAGAGCGAGAAGGGACGATAATATAAATTGTCTGGCATTGCCGGCCGATTATATTGATTTAGAGAAAGCTAAAGAATTAATTGAAGTATTTGTGAAAACAGACTTTAGTAATGAAACAAGATATCAACGACGGGTGGCTAAAATGGGAATGATTGGTGATAGTGGTGGATGCGGCGGTGGCTGTTGTGGTGGAGGGGGATATGGAGATGGGTGTTGTTAAAGAAAAGGCTCACGTTGAAACGTGAGCCAGATTGTGATTACGGGTCCATCAGACCACAGTCTTCGCAGGTTCCCCAGCTAACAACATTAAGATGAGGACAATTGGACTGTAGTGTTTGTAGTTCTTGGTCGATCTGGTTGAGACGTTCTTGGTAGCTTTTCTTGAGCGTGATTCTTTCCGTCTCTAAAGAGAGGCGTTGTTGACGAATTGTCTTAAAAAGTAGCGTTTCTTTCATTTGCTCATCCATGGGGATGGACGGAAAGATGAGTAATAGTGATTTATTGATGAGATGAACCATTTCTCTCTTTTCTAATTCACTATCACCACCGTCGGTGATTGGAGGGAAACCAAGATAGGGCAGCATGACGTTTCCGACGGAGTGCCACTCAAGGGTAAATGGTCCGGGTAAACGACGAGTGTAGCTGCCGTGTCCTTGGTCACGAGGAAACGACATGACAAATTCACCGCTGTTTTTGTCGAAGGTGAGGGTATAAGTGCATCTTGCGATGGCAAATAATTCTTGGGTATCAAGTGGTCGAGATTGGGGCAGAACGGACATTTATTTTCTTCCTGTTTTGAAAGAGCGTTGAGAGATCTTAACACAGTTGTAATGATAGGTGGGAGAAGTACAGTTGGGATCTTGACAAGTGATGCAATGATGCTATGATGCAAGTATGCAGACACAAATGGTTAGAACTACAGTTAGCTTTCCTCAAGACTTTCACGAACAATTAAGATGGCAATCGTTAAGAGAAAGGAAGAGTTTGTCTAGATTGATAATGGAGAAGTTTGATCTACAAGGAAAAGAAGATGAGACCTCTGCTGAAGAAGATCTGGCTTTTTTCCGTAAACTGGCAAAGAAGGGAAAGCAAATAGATACAACCAAATTTATTAGGCAGATGAGGGATTCTCGATATGGAAAATAAAGTCGTGATTGACAGCAGTGCGTTAATAAAACTTTTTGATGTCACTGAAAGCTGGAGTGAAGAGGTTAAGCGATTGTACGTGGCGGTAAGAGGTCAGAAGGTTAGGGCGTTTTCGCCAAAACTATTGGTTATAGAGATGGTAAATACTTTAAAAAATGGAAAAAAGTTCTCGATGGTTGAAATTGATATGGCGATGAAGAAACTGTTGAAAAGTGGGCTTCAATTCATCGAGTTAGAAACAAATGAGGTGTATAAGCTGAACAAATTGATGTTCAAATATGACTTGACGGCTTATGATGCGAATTACCTTTTATTGGCTATAAAGAAACGTGCCAGATTAATTACCGAGGATAAGGCTTTGCTAAAAGTTAAGAAACATTGTGTATCCTTGAAAGAATTGGAGATATAAGCTCAGATCCGTGTTACTATTGAAGTCATGGTAAACGTTATTCCGGCTATTCTGGCCAAAGACTTGAAAGAATGGGAAGAAAAGTTTGACCAAGTCAAGGAGTTGGTGGAGAGAGTACAACTAGATGTAGTCGATGGCGTGTTTGCCGCAAATAAGACAATATTCCCTCAGGATTTGGTGGGATTTTCTTTTGGAGGAGTTAAGTTGGATGTGCAGTTGATGGTGGATGAACCGATTGAGTGGTTGGAACAATGCCGAGCAATTGGGGCGGAGCGGGTGTTTGGGCATATAGAAAAAATGGAGGATCAGATCTTGTTTATTGCTGAGGCTCAGGTTAAAGGCTTCGGAGTGGGTTTGGCTCTGGACTTAGAGACACCGGTTTCACGGATTGCGCCGGGAGTAATTGAGGATCTAAATGCTGTGCTATTAATGTCGGCGAAAGTGGGAGAAACCGGAGGAGTATTTAGTGAGGCAGTGTTACCTAAAATTGAGGAAGTGAGAAAACTACGAAAGGATATTTTGATTTGTATTGATGGGGGACTAGATGTGTCAGAAATGAAGGCATGTGTGGCGGCGGAATGGGCCGAGGAGATACGGGAAGATGAGTTACACGAGAATCTATTAGATATTGAGTTTGCCGTGGGGATGCATTTGCTTAACGCAGAGAACCTAGAAGAGAAGCTTAGAAAGTTAAGATATTTAGAAGCATAGTATGGACATTAAGGGCAAGTTCCAGAAAATTAAGGCGGTATCATTTTTGGGTTTTGCCGATGCTCAAATGGGAGATGAGCTGTACGAATCAGCCAAAGAGACGGCGAGGGTTTTGGCAGAACACGGCATAGTGGTGGTTAATGGAGGGGGACCGGGGATAATGCGGGCGGCAACGGAGGGAGCGCATGAGGGAGACGGTAAGGCATATGTGGCGACCTTTTATCCCAAGCATATGGAGAATTTTGAAGGGAAAGATCCGCTTAACAAAGCGGACAAGGAAGTGATTATGAATAACTATTTAGATCGGACGATGAAGCTATTGGAACTGGGAAATGCATATATGATCTTTAATGGGGGAACGGGGACAATCTCTGAGTTTGGTATGGCCTGGGGTTTGGCGAGGTTGTATTACGGACATCATAAACCCTTGATCTTGTACGGTGATTTCTGGCACGCAATTTTGGAGTCGTTTGCGGCGGGAATGAAACTGAGACCGGAGGAGTTGCGGGTATATAGAATAGTAAATACTCCGGAAAGAGCCTTAGAGGCACTTTGGAGTTACGAGACAGAGATGTTACGCGGCGATCATGGATCAGGATTGCAGACGGGAAGTGGGCAGGATCTGGAGAAGTCGTTTATGAATTGAGGAGACCCAATTATGCTAGATTGAGATATGGATTTCTGGTTTCTGTTGTTTGTGCTACTGGCTGAAGTGGTTGGAACGGTGGCGGGTTTTGGTTCGTCAACGATACTATTACCGGTGGCGTTATTCTTTTTTGACTTTCGATTGGCCTTGGTGTTGGTAGCGATTGTTCATATTTTGGGAAACTTGTTTAAGTTGGGCTGGTTCGGGAAAAGTATTGATTGGAGGGTACTATTGATTTTTGGTATGCCGAGCGTGATGGGAAGCTTTATTGGAGCAGAAATGGTGAAAGTTATCGATGTAGAGTTATTGAAGAAGATACTGGGAGTGTTCCTGATTGTATATGGAGGGTGGAATCTGTTGAGGAAAGGGGTAAGAATCAAATTAAAAGTTGGTAGTTTGGTTCTGGGGGGAAGTCTGTCTGGTTTCTTGGCTGGACTAATTGGTACGGGTGGAGCCCTTCGGGGAGCGTTCTTGTCAGCTTATGGATTGGTAAAAGAAAGATACGTAGTGACAATGGCGGTGATTGCCTTAGTAGTGGATCTGGTAAGGATACCAGTATATCTAAACGAAGGGTTTTTGCCCGAAGATTACAAAGGATATTTATGGTTACTTATTTTGTTGACGGGAATAGGAGTGTGGTTAGGACAACTGATTGTGAGAAAAGTGTCAGTTGAGATGTTTAAGAAAATAGTGTTGGTAGGACTTTTGGTGATTGGAATACGGTTTTTGTTGGGGTAAAATACCCATGTACCTTGAGAAGGAGGACGCAAGTTGGATGAGAAACTACTAGTTACAGTCATTGGGATTGAGGATGCACGATATTTATCGATTAAACTGGATGAGGAGAACCTGGTAATGATTTTTTTTACGGAGGATGAGAAGCGGGATTTCTTGATGAAAGTGGTCTTGCCGCTACTGACTAAGAAGCGGGCCAAGTTAGACGCAACTGTATACGGTGAGAGCGCCTTGCTTGAGTTTGTGAATTTGGAAGGGAAGATAGCAGTAAAGGTATCTAGAACAGTATTGACTAAAGTAAATGGATGCTTCAAGCGGGAAAAAAGGTTTTTTGAGCGGGAAACGACTTTGGTGGAGTTAAAGCAGATATCGGATACTTTGGTTGGAGAATGATGGAAAGAAGCCAGATCGAAGAGACCTGGCTTTTCTTGTTAAACTAGAAGGGTGAAATATACGATTGATCAGCTCCAGGAGAAGGCGAATGAGATAAGGGGGACGGTAATTAAAACTTTGGTGAATGCGGGGACGGGACATGCGGCGGGGCCATTGGGCTCAGCTGATTTCTTTTCAGCTTTGTACTTTGGAGATGTCATTAGATACGATGTGTTGGATCCTTGGAATGAAGAGAGAGATAGGGTGGTGTTGTCAGCGGGGCATTACTGTCCAGTACAATATGCTTGTTTAGCAGAGGCGGGTTTTTTCCCCAAGACAGAACTAGAGAGCTTGAGGCAGATCAACAGTCGAATGCAGGGGCATCCGGTGGCGAGGGGGCTACCGGGAATAGAGAATACTTCGGGACCATTGGGACAGGGGATCTCACAAGCAGTTGGAATGGCATTGACGGCGAGGATGGATGGAAGAAAGTGGCGGACAATTTGTTTTATGGGAGACGGGGAGCAAGATGAGGGGCAGTGTTGGGAAGCATACATGTTTCTTGGGAAAGAGAGATTAAACAATCTGACGATTGTGATCGACAGAAACAATATCCAGATTGATGGACATACGGAGGAAGTGATGCCGCTTGAGTCCTTGAGACGGAAATTGGAGGCGTTTAACTTGAATGTAATTGAGGTAGATGGACACAATATTGAAGAGATACTTGATGCCTTAAACAAAGCTAAGGCTGTATATGAGAAGACGACGGCGATAGTATTGCACACAATTCCGGGCAAGGGAGTTGAGTTTATGGAAGGGGAGCCGGAGTGGCATGGGAAGGCGCCGAGTGTGGGAGAAGCGGTGGAGGCACTGGCGGATATTAAGCATATAAGGACCTTGGGAGGGAGAATATCAAATGACTAGTCTTATAACACTTGACAGGAGGATCTGAATTTGATAATATCAGGGTAGATCGAACGCAAAAAGGAGAAATCATGGCATATCCTTCCACGCGTGTTCGGCTTAGTCGTCAGATCAAGCACGTGGGACTTCGTCGTGAATGGGCAGCCGCTAAGGTGGAACACCGACAGGACATCACTGTTCCTGTATTTTCCCCGATTGCCTGGGAAATCCGTGAAGGGGAATGGGCGGATATTCCGACCCATCGGAAGATTGAGATCTACTCTCATCATCGGGGGTTTACGATCGAGACTCGTTTTAAGGTTGCTCGCCATGAGCGCCGGCGCAAGGCACGCAAGTTCAAGCGCCAGATGCAGCAGATGGATTATTCGTTTGAGTAGGTTGTTTGGTCACCCGGCTTTCTAGCCGGGTTTTCTGTTTTAATTAAGCTGATGATTAATCCTCAGATGCATTTAGTAGAAGATTTGACGAAGACAGAAAAGAAGTCGATGAGAGATGGATATGGTGAAACGCTTTTAGAATTAGGGAAGAACAATCCGGAGGTAGTAGTGTTAGTGGCAGATCTCAAGGAAAGTCTGCGGGTTGTTGACTTTTGTGAAGAGTTCCCTGCCCGGTGTATTGAGATGGGGATCGCGGAACAAAATATGATGGGAGTGGCGGCCGGGATGGCGTTGTCGGGCAAGATCCCATTTGTGAACTCTCTTGCCTGCTTTAGTCCGGGAAGAAACTTTGATCAACTAAGGGCAGCGGTCTGTTTGAGCAAAGCTAATGTGAAGATTATTGGAGGACATGCGGGAGTGGGGAATGGAGTTGATGGAGCCAATCAGCAAATGTTTGAAGATATTGCGATGGTGCGGGCATTACCCAACTTGATGGTGGTGGTCCCGTGTGATTATGAGCAGATAAAGAAGGCGGTGGTGGCGATAAGTGAACAAGTGGGGCCGGTATACATGCGGATGACGAAGCCGGCTCGAGCAGTCATCACGACACACATGACGCCGTTTGAGTTGGGTAAGGCACAGTTGCTGCGGAAAGGGAGGGATGTAGGAATCATCGCCTCAGGCTCGATGGTGTATGAGGCGTTGATGGCGGCGAAAGAGCTTTTTCCGAGGATAGAGTGTGAGGTGGTGAATATCCACACAATTAAGCCGGTTGATAGAGAAGAAATTGTTCGGGTGGCGCAGAAGTGCAAACGGATTGTTGTAGCCGAAGAACATCAGGTAATAGGGGGATTGGGGAGTAGCGTAGCCGAGGTGTTGACGGAAGAGTGTCCGGTGAGATGCAGATTTGTGGGAATGAAGGGGGTGTTTGGGGAGAGTGGGCAACCGGAGGAGATTGTGAGGAAATATGGAATGACAAAAGAGGCAATTATTGAGGCAGTGAGGGGAGTAATTAAGTAGGTGAAGTTTTGTGAATTGGGACGATTTTGTCAGACAAAGTGGTAAATTGAAAGTAGTGAATCATGAATTGCACTACTTGGCGGATTTGCATATCCACTCGTATTTGAGCATTGATAGTGGTGCGTATCTAGAAAAAATATTTGAGATGGCGGCCAGGCGTGGGTTGGCCTGTTTGGCGATAACGGATCATGATAACGTCGGTGCGTATCCACGGGCATGTATTTTGGCTGAGGGCTATCAGATACAATTATTGACAGGAGCGGAGGTGACGACATACGCGAGGACAAGCAGGAAGCCGTTCGTCCATTTGGCTCATGTGTTAGCGATTAATGTTCCTTATGATCCGCTGGTTTCGTATTTAAGACACTTTCCTTATCCGGTTAGACCGTCCTTGTCGGCGTTTTTGGATTTTGTAAATGGATACCCGGAGGCTCTGGTAATTGCGGCACATCCGCAGCCGGGGTTTGGGATGACCTCACTAAGCTTTGGTGAAATCGAGAAATACAGAGATTTGATCCATGCAGTAGAAGTGGGTAATGCAACAGAGATGTTGGATAAGAGTAATACCATGAATGAGGCGGCGAGACTGTTGGCAGGAAAGAGAATTGGATTGGCGAGGCGATTGAGTTTGCCTATGGTAGGCAATTCGGATGCTCATAAGGCGGAATTGGTGGGGAGGATGGCGACAAGGGTGACTTTGTCGGAGGGGGAGGTGTTGAGCATTCCCGATTTGATAAAGGCGGGGAAATGTAAGCCAGTGTTAGAAGGGAAAAAGATTTTGTGAAGGAAAAAGAGGAAGGTGGATGCCTTCCTCTGGGGAAATCAGTGGAGAATGTAGTTTCGCTCTAGGGAACCATTGGGGATATAAAAGTGGTACTGGTATCTGGTATCAGGAGGTAGACCAAGCCAAATAAAGTTGTTGTTGATGAGGTGTGTGCGATAGACGTCGAGTCGGCCATCAGAACGGTCTTCCTCGTGGACGCGGATGTAATTATTGGTAGACAGCTCCTCGGGCGAGTAACTGCCATCGGGGTGAGCAATATTGTAGTAATACATTTCCTGTCCAGAAATGGAACCCGAGCCGAGGAAGAATTGACCGCCGAGAGTATCTCCTTGACGGAGGCTATAGAGTTCGTAGCTTTGATCAAGTCGGTATTCGAGAGGAAGAAATTCACCAATAATCATGGCAGGAATTATGCCGAGGGCGGCGAACATACTACCAATCATTAGTGAGGTAAGCCAACCGCCACCTGTATTAAATTGACGATTGCTGGTGCGGAATAGATATAGGGCGAGAGGTATGCCAGCGAAAAATCCTAGAACAACAAAGAGCATTGACCATTTCCTCCTGTTTGTAAAGTCTTATATATTTTAACATTGATGCTATGAGTTAGTCAAGAAGAATGTTTGCAGATGAGTGTATAAATTGAGGTTATTTGGGTATAGAGTAGAGTCATGGAAAATTTAGTTATAGAAAGAGAGGGGAAGGTTTTTCTTTTGGCTTACGATCAAGGATTCGAGCACGGACCGGTAGAGTTTGATGAGAGAAATGTTGATCCTGCCTTTATTGTAAAGTTGGCAGAGGAGGGACCTTTTACGGGAGTAATTTTTCAGGAGGGAGTGGCGGCTAAGTATTATGATGTTTCCGAGCATAAAGTGCCATTGATAGTGAAACTGAATGGGAGAACGGCATATCGAAGTGGAGAAGAGCCATATAGTCCGCAATTATGTACAGTGCAAAAGGCGATAAAGTTGGGGGCGAAGGGAGTAGGTTACACAATTTATGTAGGAAGTGAACATGAGGCGAAGATGATGCAGGAGTTTTCGTTGATCGAAGATGAAGCTCACAGGGCCGGATTAGTGGTGATCGCCTGGATGTATCCGAGGGGTAAGAAGGTAGAGGGGAAAGAGAAAGATAGGGAGACAGTGGCATATGCGGCGAGGCTAGGGATGGAGCTGAATGCAGATTATGTAAAGACTTACTATACGGGAGATAAAGAGAGCTTCGAGTGGGTAGTGAAGTCGGCGGGGAAGACGGGGGTGCTGGCGCAAGGGGGGGCAAGGACGGATTGGGAAAGCCTAAAAAAAGACGTTGAGGAGATAGTGGCAGCGGGGGCGAGAGGGATCGCCATAGGGAGGAATATCTGGCAAGCAAAGGAGCCGCTTGAAATAGCGAAGAAGTTGGGAGAGATAGTGTTTGGTTTTTCTTAGGAAGTTGTATGGGTTAAGATGGAGGAATGCAGAGAGTTGTTTGTTTTGGTTCGGCAGTGATAGATATATTGATGAAAAGCAAGGACTTTAGAGTGCTTAAGAGTCATCAGGTCCAGGGTGGAGTGGCGATGTGTGAGGTATATGGAGGGAAGATGGGAGTGGATGAGATGGAGATCGCTACAGGCGGAGCGGGGACTAATGTCTCGGTTGGTTTGAGTAGGCTTAGGATCGTTTCTGCATCTGTGTGTAAAGTGGGTGATGATCTATTTGGGAGACAAATCATGAATGAGTTATCGCTAGAGAAAGTGGAAAGCAGTCAAGTGCAAGTCGAGGAGAGGAGAAGGACGGGGACATCGGTAGTTTTAGTAGCAGCGGATGGAGGGAGATCGATCTTGACATATCGAGGGGTAAGTAAGGAAATTGAGTCGGGAAGAATTGATTGGGAAAAGGTAGGTGTGGCTAACTGGATTCATCTTTCAGGGATGGGGGGAAACTTAAGTTTAGTAGAGGATGTGATTAATTTTGCTAATAAGAAAAAAATCAAATTGAGTTGGAATCCGGGTAAAGGTGAGTTGATAGAGAGGGAGAGAATCAAGGGACTACTATCTAAGATTGAGGTATTGATTGTGAATAGGATGGAAGCGGCGATATTACTTTCTCATGAATATGAAGAGGAGGAGGAGATAGCGAAGGGATTGATGGGTTTAGGAATAAAACAGGCGGTAGTGACGGATGGGCGGAGAGGAGTGATGTGGATAGAGCAGGGTAGATTGCTTAGATGTAGTGCGGTGAAGGTGGAGTCAGTTGATGATACGGGGGCGGGGGATGGATTTGTGGCGGGGTTGGTGGCAGGATTGATGAGAGGTGAGGAAATAGAAACGGCACTAAAGATGGGGGTAGTATCTGGCGCCAGTGTGGTGACAAAGCTAGGAGCGAAGAAGGGACTGTTAAGGTGGGCAGGAATGGAGAGGTGGTTAAAGAGAAAAGTAGAGGTGGTGGAAGAGCGATGGTAAAATGGGTTTATGGAGAGAAATGGAGAAAAAACGATAGAAGAAAGAAGGTTAAAATTCGGTGGGGAGGGAATAGAGGGAGAAAGGGGGATAGGGAAAAAGGAAATAAGAGAGAAAGAATCGAGAAGTAAAGTATGGGTAGTGTTGATTTTGATAGTGAGTGTGATTGTGAGCCTTGTTTTTTCGATGAAGAACGGGATAGGTGTACCGCGGGAAGAAAATAAAGTTAATTCAAGTAAAGGAGGAAGCTCTTTGTTTGGACCGGCAGAATATGAATATGAAAAATAAAACATGGCAGATGAAATGGTGGGTGTGACACATATCGAAATAGAGGGAAGGGAATTGGAAGAATTGATAATGGATTGGGAAGAGTTGAGATTTAGTGCGCAGCATAGGGAAGGAGTGAGAGACGGTGTGGAGGAGTTGATTGAGCAGGGTCGATATGAGGAGATATTTGCTACATCTGGGATGGGAGGAATTACACGTCAGGAAGCAAGGCTGCTAATACAGAAGGTTGAAGTTGATCCGAATGATCCAAAAATAGAAGAAACGGTCAGAATGATGGCGATATTTAGAAGTGGTGGTGGTGACATAGAGAGACTGATAAAAGAAAGAGTTCCCTATTACAAACAAGATAACTATCAATATCAATATGAACAGCGGGATAGGGCACGTGGGATAATGAGAGCCGATAATTCCCAAGAGGCATTCTCGTCGAGTTATGAAAAAATGAGTGAGTGGGAACAGAAACGGTTTTTGAATGCTATGAACATGCGGTTGAGGTTAGTGGTGGAGGAGCTACAAACTCGAGAAAATGTGGAATGGCAACCAAGAGCGAAATGGATAAACAAGGAATTTGGGGGTAGAGAAGTTGAGATAGAGGAAATCAAAGAAAAATTAACTGAGAACTTGGAGGATTGGTTAGAAAATAGTCAAGTGAAGCAAGCGGCGGTAGCAGCTTTGATCAAAGTTAATCCAGGAAGGGTGATGGACTTGATTGATCAGGGAAAAGTGGGAAAGGAATGGTTGTTGATAATGGTTAAGGTAGAGCCAGATGAGGTGTACCAAGGAATTGAACGAGGAATCCTTGAACAGGAAGATGTATTACCATTGTTGGCCGGAGGTGGAATTGGAGGACTTAAGCTTCTGGCAATGATGGATAACAAAGAGGAGGTGATAAAGGAAATACTGTATCAAAATATAGATGGTACTTCGTTAGATGAATTGGTGAGTGGTCTGGAAGGAAAACAACACTTACTAGAATTCCTGGGTCGAAATCAAGATGTGGTAGTGGTTTTGTTACAGAGGAAACTTGATCAAGAGTTAGAGGGGCTAACAATTGAGGAAAGGACTGTGAAGCTGTTGCATTACAAATACAGTAAGGTACTGAGGTTGGGTGAAGTAATGGAGAGGGTCACTTTTGAGATGACAAGAGAAATGGTGGGTACCAGATTGGCGGATGATATAGAAGAAATAGTGAGTGAGGGGAGAGACAAGTATGTTGAGCAATATGGTTCCGAACTGGGAATGGGATATGACTTGGCAGGAGACCTGGATAAATATTTAGATGACTTGGGTAAGAAACATGAATGGATTAGGGAGGAGAGTTTGCAGGTATTAGCGGCAGAGGTGGTAATGTCGTGGGTCACTGGAGATGGTCAGCTTGAGATACTGGAAAATCTAGACATTGAGGCAATGAATAAGGTAGAGAAAGCTATTTTGCTTAATAGCGTTTTGCGACTTGAACCGGGGTACTATTCGGTATCCATGGCAAGTCGGTTGTTTGACTTGGGATTAGATACAGAGCGAAGGGAAGTTTTGATTGGTTTGTTTGGGAGAGAACTTCAGAGGTTGGGTCATAATTTGGAAACAGGCAAAGAGGTAGTGGAAAATGGCTACTATTTAGGTGAGATTAGAAATCTTGCCAGGGGAATTGGAATGTTGGGAGATGTAGAGATGGCAAATCGGTTGGTAGAAATGGTTGTTTCACATAATCTAGTGAATGAAGTTAGTCTATTTGAAGACGGGGAAATGGGTCTGAAGGAGTTTGCCCGAATGATTAATCCAGAGAATCAGCTGAGTATAGTTATGGCGGCGAATGGTGACGTCTTGTTAACTTGTTTATTTGAGCTGGACTTAGGAGGGAACAGAGAGAAGGTAAAGTTGTTTAAGGAAATAAGAGAAAAAGATGAACATTTGGGGGCATTTCAGAGTTATGACGAGTTTCAGACTTTGATGAGATTTAATCTGGGTGATTATCTTTATAATGTAGAGCGATTGCGGGTGGTGATTGAAATATGGCGCAGAGTCGGTTCTGATGAGTTCAGAAAAATGGCGGCGAATGGAGAGAACCTGATGGATGACCGGCGGGTCTTGGAAAGGTTAGATTTTTTTGTAGCGGCAGATAAGTTGGTTCCGGGAATAGTTAGAGGGACAATTTTTGAATACAGGGGGTTATTTCTAGGAGAAGAATTGAAGGACAATGAGATAGAGGAACTAGAGCTATTATGGAGAAAAATTGAAAGCAATCCAGATCGAATGATGATTGACTTGCAAAGGTTGATCGGAGATAAGAAAAGGGAAACGGAGGTGGCAATAAACAAACTATTCGAAGGAAAGAAAATGAGTGATGAGGAGCGGTTTGTGGCAGAAAAGTGGGCGAAGCGATACTTATTGATTAGATGGAATTCGATGAGAACAGGTATGACAACTGAACAAACAGTAAAATTAATAATTGAGACGAGTGAGTTTGTAAACAAAAAGAGGGGAGGAAGTCGGTTAGAGATAACAGTAGATGGTCTATTACAGACCGGTGTTCTTGGAAATAAGTTGCTACTACTTGGACGTTTTAGAGAACCCTTCTTTGCGGCATTAAGAGATAGTCTGGTATCTTCGGAGGTGAACCTACTTGAAATTTTGCAGACAGATGATTTGCAAGTGACGATTGAAATGATTGTTCGAAATGCTTCATATCTAAGTGGGAGCAAGCCCGAGTGGGAAAGACTAACTGATATGGCGTTGAATCAGGTGTTGAAGAAAGAAAATAAGATTTTTTGGGAGGGGGAGAGAAGGGAATTAACAGAGGACTTGGCGGAGAGAGTAAAACTAGAGATGGAGCAAGCCTTGGAAAGAGTGTGGAAGGTAGATAGAAAAATGAAAGAGGCTGCTTCCCGGAGAAATATGGAGATAGCGGAAGCCCTGAGGCGTGAAGGGGCTGACTACAATTTAGAAAAAGGTGTCTTAATTCATACAACTGGATATGGGGTGGTGCCGGCAGTAATCAAAACAGCAAACCTGGCGGGAGAGTGCCTGGGGACAATTAATGCACGATCAGACAATTACCCGGGCTACTGTGATTTACAGCTACTGGATGAACGATGGGGTGATCTGGGAGTGGCCAGTGTATTTAATTCAAATGGCAGATACAAGACTTTTTCGGGGGCGATGCTGGTATACGGTAAAGAGGTGGGAGAACGGGCGATTGATGTAGGGGGTGACTCTCGCCATCTTGGGCATAAATTAGTATTTGGAGGTGTAGCTTCGATAGGTCTTCGGATCATTGTGATTGACAAGACAGGATTCAAAGAGGAAGCAGAGTTTTTGGCTTTGGTATCGGAATATAAAGAATCAATGGTGACAGCAGGGATATATGTACCAGTGTTGTCGGTTGATAGTGAGTTGTTGGTCACACCTGAAGAATATAAAGAGGCATATAGGAATTTCAAAACGATTGCAAATTTAGAAGAACTCATACAAACAGATAAGCCTTTTGATGATCGAGTAAGGCAGACAATGAACTCAAGTGGCATTCAGACGTTGGCAGAGCATATGGATATTGTAGTTGGGCATATTGAGACAATGGTAGAAAAGATGGGAATTGATGAGGATACTGCAAGGATTGTCTTGGCTGCCGGGAAGCTTCATGATGTTGGAAAGGGTCTTGGATTACAGGAGCTGGCTAATGTACAAGAGGCAGCGCGGGTCCTTGATCGAGTTGAAGATCTTAATCTCGAGGATAGAAGACGAGTACTTTTGTTGATTAAGTATGACGAGTTGTTTGGGGAAATACTGAAGAATGTGGTGATTGAAGGTGAAGGAGTAAGAGTAGGTAGTCAGGCAAAAAAGAAGATAAAGCAATTGGAAGATGCATTTACGGATGAACAGCTATTTTTGGGACTGTTGTTACTGTATCAAGCAGATATTTTGGGGGTAGGTAGGCAAGTCGTGGATGAATGGGAAGTAAAAGAGAAATTGTCAAGGATGGGCTACCCGGTCTATATTGACTAGATCCTACCTACTCGTAGTTGCACCATCCAGAATCTGTGGGTTGGGGGTAATCGTTTGCTGAGTGAGAGTCGAGCCTTTTTCAATCTCTTGTTTGAGTTTTTCTTCGATGATTTTCTTAATTTGATCATCAGTGCAATGGATTTTTGGTTCTTGACCTTTGGGAAAGACTTCGGGGCGGACAGATGGACAGGTAGTACAAGGGAGGGTATTGGTAAGAGTACAGATGTTGATTTTGACAAGCGAATCGGGAAGGGGGAAAGTGTGAGAGGTGGTATTTCGGAGAAGGGTGCCCATGATTTTTGCCCAGATTGGAGAGGCGCCAGTAATACCCGAGGCGACTTGATGCATGGGGGAGTTGTCGTTGTTTCCTACCCAGGTGGCGACAACGAAGTCGCTGGTATAGCCAAAGGTCCAGTTATCGCGAAGATTATTACTCGTACCGGTTTTAACGGCGACTTGATGAGGGGGAATATTGAGAATCGAGTTACGACCAAAGGCGCTGGAGCGGGCGATGGGGTCAGAGAGGATATCGTTGATGATGTAGGCAGTTTGGGGAGAGAGGGCACGATAAGGTAGGCAAGAGGTAGAGGCGGCGGCTTTGGTAATTGTTCCACCTGTTTCACTAGGAGTGAAACAAGGATCAAAGGCAAGTAAGTTGTCTTGATAGTCGGTGATAGACAGAATAGGACTAAGGGTAGTAGTAAGGCCGAGATTGGCAAAAGAGGCATAGACTTTGGCCAGATCGATCATTTTGACTTCGACGGCGCCAAGGGTTAAAGAGAGACCGAAACGAGACGGATCATTCCAGGTGGTCAAGCCGAGATTGGTCCCCAGCTGGGCCATTTGAGAAATACCATTGCTGGCGAGAAGTTTGACGGCAGGGACATTGTAGGAGTTAGCCAGGGCGTTTCGTAGTGAGACGTTGCCGTGGAAGCGGCCATCGTAGTTTTGGGGCGACCAGGAATCAGAACCGGCGAGATGGAAAGTAATCGGAGTATCACTAATGAAAGTAGAAGGGGAAACACCTTTTTCAAAGGCGAGAGCGTAATTTATTGGTTTGACGGAGGAGCCGGGTTGGCGAAGACTAAGAGTGAGATTGACTTGGCCATCATTTTTGAGATCAAAATAGTCACGAGAACCAACCATACTTAAGATTTCGCCAGTTTTGGGGGTGAGGACCAGGGCGGCACCGTTGCTGACTTGAAGATTGGTAAGTTTGTCGACCTCGTTTGTAACAATGGTCTGAACTTGTTTTTGGAGATCGAGATCGAGCGTGGTATAGACTTTAAGGCCCCCTTGACTGACAAGAGTTTCACCAAACTGTCTCACAAGAAGATCCTTGACATACATGATGAAGTGGGGAGCGAGGATATTGGTTGCTGGAGGGGAGAAAGAGAGAGTTTCGTTAAGGGCATTCGAGTATTCTGATGTTGAAATGTAGCCGTCCTCTAGCATGCGATCGAGGACTTGGCGTTGGCGTTGTATTGCGAGTTGTGGATTAATGCCATAGGGAGAATATCGGGTAGGAGCTTGGGGAAGACCAGCAAGAAGAGCAGCTTCTGCAAGAGTAAGATCCTGAACGTCTTTGCCGAAATACTGCTGGCTGGCGGCTTGGATGCCATAGGCAGTGCCGCCGTAAGGGACTTGATTAAGATACATAGAGAGAATGGTATCTTTGTCAAAGATCAGCTCGGTGTGGATGGCGAGGATGATCTCTTTGACCTTTCTAATGAGGGTTCTTTCTTTGGTGAGAAGGGTGTTTTTTATAAGTTGTTGGGTAATAGTGGAACCTCCTTCCAGATGTTTGGTGGTGAGATTGCGTTTAAAGGCCCTGGCAATACCGGAGAGTGAGAGACCTTGATGCTGGTAAAAGCTTTTGTCTTCGATGGCAATTGTAGCTTGGCGAACAAAAATAGGGACGTCATTTAGATTAACGAGAGTACGATTTTCGTCTTGATAGAGCTCATACAGAAGACTGCCATGACGATCGTAGATCTGGGTGGTAAGTTTGGGTTGTCGGTCCTTGAGGACTTTGGGTGAAGGTAGGTCTTTAAGGAAAATAGAGTAAAAGGTAAAACCAAGATAGAAGAGGCAAAGAAGAGAGATCAAAAAGCCGAAGTGTAGAGGAATCTTAAATCTGAAGTGAGGACGAGGAAGAATTATTTTATATTCGGTGAGACGAGAAAGAAAAGAGGAAAAAAAGGTGATGATAAAGAGAGAACTAAAGACAAGAAGGTAAAGGGGACGGCCGATTGAAATGACAAATGATATTACTCTGTTTGTCTTCTTATTGTTGGTGGAGCGCGATTTTGTATAATAAGTGTTTTTTAGGAGATGCAGGATGAAGCTCTGAAAAGTTTTTTTGTGGGTTGAAATACCCACTAAACTGGAATTTTTAAGCCTCTGTCCATTGGCCGTCATCTTAGGTCAATTTTAACAGTGGTTGACTTACTTGGTAAGAGTACTATTGAAGAACTTGGCCTGAATAAGTTGCCAGGGACTTTTGGCATCTCCTTCGTAACCTAGGGCCCAGATGGCAATACCGCCAAGACCGGATTGATTGACAAGATCATACTTAAGACTCAATGAGCGGTTGTCGTCGTAGTAGATCTGTTCAGTGATCCCTTTGTTTTCTAGAACTATTCTAGGAGTCAGGGTGTGGTTGTCCCACAATGATTGAATGCCTAGGACTTTAGAGCGATTGTTTAATATCTCTTGGATACGTTTGTAACTAGCAAGTCGACCAGTATCTTCGTATGTATTGGCAAGGAAACTGCTACCAGCGGTTTGCCATTGGTATCCATAGAAAGGGACGCCGAGAATGATTTTGTTGGCGGGAAGAATGCGGCTGAAGTCGGTAACACTTTGAGAGATGTCATAGTCTAGACAATTGCTCTGATTGGCACTGTTTTTGGTACAGGAGCCGCGGAGAGGGGCAACCGGGCCGGCCTGGGTGGAAGATGGTCGAAAGAAGTCATAGGCCATGATGATGATGTGATCAAGGTATGGATTGAGACTGGCGTAATTCCAGATGCGATCAGATCTACCAGTTGAGAGGCTATCTCTGGCGGAGTCTGCGTAGACATCGATGGAGACAATACAGCCTTTGATCTTTTGTTTACAGCTAATACTTAGATCTTTGACGAAGGTGGAGAAATTATTTTTTGTTTGAGTCGAGGGGGTGCCGACGTATTCAAAATCGATGTTCAAACCATCGAAGTTTTTGGAAACGGCGAGGTCAAGGGTTTGTTGAATGGCAGTTTGACGCTTGGCGGGGGCGTTGACGATGTTTTCGATGATTTCGTTGGTCATAGCACGAAGAACCAAGATGGTTTTGTTGCCCGAAGCCTTTGAGAGGCGAAGAACGTGACTAACGGATTCACTATTGAGACGGCGGAAGCCTGGTTCGGCGGTCCTATCTTCAAGGCGAGTAAGGATACGACCATTAGTGTCATAATCGACACCAAAATAAGCGAGGTGAGTGATTAGGGGGTAATGGAGATTATTGACCTCCTTGAGATTCCAATAAGGGAGAAAACCATAGACGGCTTTTTGAGAAGTCAAGTGAGGATTGTTGAGAGAGTTGGCGGGGGCGAGAAGACTACTTAGGGGAGAAAGTAGAGGTTTGGATGAACGGAAAGAAGAGTAGGTGAGAAGAGAGAGGGAGAAAATGAAGGAGGTGATGATGGAAAAAAGAAAAAACGTTTTACGAGTCATGCAACGCTATTGTAACTTGCTTGGGTGGAGGGATGAAAAAATGCCCGAAATTTAATTTTAACAATTTAACAAATTGGTCACAGGCACGGAATGGCTAGATTAGGGAGAAATAGTTGCAATATTGTTCTATGTTTCTACCCTTAAAAGATGACGATAGAACAGAAGGAGGAGATTGAGGGAGGAAGTAGTGAAGTGGAGAAAAAGCCCCCAAGTCGGCGGGATTTTCTTAAGATAGCAGGATTGGTGGGAGCGGGAATAATCTTGCCAGCATATATCAAGAGTCGAGCGACGGCGGCAGAATGGGCAGAAGAGGAAATGACGGCCAGAGTCTTAGATGAAGAAGAGTGGTTGAGAAATCACTGGGAGAGCAGACGGTCACAGCCAGGATGGATGGATGGAGGGATAGCGGGTGGAAGATGGGCGACGCCATTTGGGCCGAGACCGGGACCGACAGCGCCACCAGCGTCACCGGTGCCTCCAGCAGCAACTCCGGAAAGTAGTCCAACGGCACCAACCGTACCGGCGGGGAGACCTGGTCAAGGAGTAAATCCTGGATGGGTGGGTCCTGAGGCGGGTTGGGCAGATCTGTCGAAGTCGATCGGGGCGGGTTGGGTGCGGGTGGAGTTGAATTTTAATTTGGTTAACAATGATTGGAACTCAGCGAAGAATTACTATCAGAGTGTTTTTAGGACAGCGCGGGATCGGGGACTTAATGTATTGGGTTTGGTTGATTATATGACGCTACCTGGGACACAGGAAGATTGGAATAGGAATAGTGTCGAGTGGGAGAGTGGAGATGGGACAAATGAATGGGTAAAGAAGTTTGTCGAGTTGTTTGGTCTAATTGCGACTAATTTCCCGGAAGTAAACGCGTGGCAGATATGGAATGAGGCAAATGGGTGGACGACGAAGCAAAGTAACGGCAGGCCGTGGGGAAGTAGTTATCTGGACTATTCGATTTATGCCAATATGTTGCGGGGGGCTTATGATAAGTTGGGTAGCTCTGGTGTGCCACTTGTTTCGGGAGGAATATTTACTCACAACGCAGACAGGGGGACGACATATTTACATAATGTTCATAATGTGGGGTTAAGCACAGCAGGATGGAGTCAGGGACTGCCTTATGACCATTGGAGCCAGCACTTGTATCTTAATCCGGGGGGATTGACATCAAGTTATGACGTTGCGGCTTGGTTAAATGGGACAAGATATGCCCTGAACTCGCATGGAGCGGGGAAAGGATTATGGATTACGGAAGTGGGGTGGCAGTCGGCAGATCTGGAAGTGGCGGCGCCGGGGAAGGGAAGGGAGAATCAGGCGGAGAATCTTAGGCGAGTTTACAAGTATTTGTATGACCAGAGAAATAACAGTTACTGGAACTATGGTCCGGCCTTTTGGTATCGTTTGTCAGATTATCCAGGAGTAACTTATGGTTTGGTAGACGGAGAGGGTTGGAAGCCGGCGGGTTATGCGTTTAGTGAGACGGCAAGATTTGAGTAAAAAAAGTGCCAGGGATGGTCCCTGGCACAAAGCGAGTTAGTCGTAATCGAGCCCCTTAATTTTAATGAAGGGGCAGATGGTGTTGTGCTTAAAGGTCTTAATGGCTTCCCAGGCGAAGCGAAGAGAAGAGGTTTTCTTGGGAGTGTAGTAATAATTTGAAGAGCGGCGGAAGTAGATAATGTCAAAGAGTTTGACAGCACCGAGGCCAATTAGGGCAATAACTAAGACTGTTCCGAAGGCGAGGAGGGTTTCTACTGGATGGATGAATGTCATAAACCCGAATAGAAACAAGAGGGCACAAAGCGAGAGAATCAGGAGAGTGATGTTTAGGACTTTGGTGATGGGGACAATGATGGGGTTACCACCACGATAGCCCAACGCCCAAAGAAGGGCGGCGCCAATGCCGAGGATAGCAATACCCAGAAACTTGAGAATCTCCAGAGTGAGGGGAAGATTGGTGATAAGACCTAGGACCAATGCCGCCATTAGAGCAAAGAAGGCGACGACTTTATATGGTTGAATGTCTCGGGGTCCATATTCATGGGTGAAGAACCATTTCATTGGTGCCCAGAAGAGGACAATGCGAACGAAGTGGCAGAAGTTTTCTTTTCGTCCAAAAGAGTAACGCCATTCGTTATCCTGACGCCAGTAGAGATAGATGGAAAGAGCGAGACGAACAAGCCAGCTTGAATTCTTCGGATCGAGATCGAGAACCATTTATTTCCTCCAAACAGAAAGTGAATGTACAACTCTCGTATTATAGCACAGAATATAAGTTGTTGAAGAATGGAATTATGGGGTTGGGGAAGGTGAGATGCTGTAGAGAGAGTTGAGCCAAGACTCTGGAGTAACTTTTTGGGCTTTAAATTTATTGTAGTCGATATGAAAGGTTGGATAGTTAATTTTGCCGGTGGGAATCTGATTGGCTGGGTTGGCGGGATCGGGTTGAGTTTCTTGGGGGTAGGCGCAATCGAGACAGAAGTTTTGGGTAAAGGGGTCGGAGAGGACATAATGTTCTTCAAGATCGAGATCGATGACTTGTTCTCCGGGCATGAGAGGCAGATGGGTATCGCGACGAAGCCAGATTTGTTTACGAGTGGGATAAGTGAAGGGGGGAAGATGGTCTTTGATGAAGATTTCGTTTCTGGTGTCGCAGGGTTTGTCATCACTTGGACGAAGTCCAGTATCGGTACAGATTAAGGCGTCGATGATGCCTTGGGGGCGAGTAGGTGGGTCACTTACGTCATTTTTGAGAAGGTAACTCATGATGTCATTCCAGATGGGGGAGGCACCAGTGACCCCGGAGGCAACATAAGACATGGGTGAGTTGTCATTGTTGCCGACCCAGACGGCGGTAAGATATTGAGGGGTGTAGCCGATGGTCCAGTTGTCGCGAAGATCATTGGTGGTACCGGTTTTAACGGAGACGGTATGGCCTTTGATTACGAGTTCAGAAGACGGTCCGAAAGCGCCAACGCGGGCATTATTGTCGAGTAAGATATGGGAGATGATGTAGGCGACTTCTTCAGGAAGAACGGTTTTGATTTCGTCGTTGGCGGGTTTTTGGGTGAAAGAATTGGTTGACGAAGGTTCTTTTTTAAGCAGACCTTGGAGGAGCTTGGCGTAAGGATTGTCTATTCTTATGACGACCTCTTCCTTTTTTGGTTCTTCTGTAGTAACGTCGGGATCTTTTGCTTCAATTTTACTCCAGAAGGAGTTCCAGTCGAGAGGAGAGGTTTGAGCCAGGGTTTTGATTTCATCGAGGTTGAGTTCCTCGAGAACGTGGCCTTGATAGTCTTCGACTTTAAGGATGGGGTGGAGGGGGACTTTGACGCCGCTGTTGGCAAAGACGCCAAAGGCAATGGCGAGATCGATCATCTTGACTTCACCGCCGCCCAGGGTAAGGGAGAGACCGTATTTGTCTGGGTCATTCCAGCCAGTAATGCCCATGGCAGAGGCGGTGGCGATCATAGCGTCGATGCCATTGAGAGCGAGCTGTTTAACGGCAGGAATATTGTAGGAGTTACCGAGGGCGAAACGCATTTGGGTTGGACCATGAGAGGTATTGTCATAGTTCTTGGGGCAATAGAGTGGCTGACTTTCGACAGAGAAACAAGTGGGGATATCGAGATACATAGAGGCGGCGGTCCAGCCCTTAAGGAGACCAACGGCATAGTTAAGAGGTTTGATTGAGGAGCCGGGTTGGCGGGGACTAAGGGTGACATTGACGTTGCCGTCGTGTTGAAGATCGAAGTAGTCGCGGGAGCCAATCATGGCGAGGACCTCTCCCGTTTGGGGACGAGTAACGAGGGCGGCACCGTTGCCAACTTTTAGTCGGGCGAGTTTGTTAACTTCGGCGGAAAGCGAGGCCTGGGTGGTTTGTTGAATATCCAAGTCAAGTGAGGTGGTGACTTTCAGGCCGCCGAGATTGACGACTTCTTCGCCGTAGCGTTCTACGAGAAGGTCTCTGATCCAGAGGACAAAGTGAGGAGCTTTGATCGAAGACTCTTTCTGAGCAAAGATAAGAATGCTACTCTCGGCTTCTTCGCGTTGTTCTTTAGAGACATAGCCGTCTTCTTCCATGCGGCGAAGGACTTGTTTTTGACGATTATTGGCAAGTTCCGGATGGGCACCAAAAGGCGAATATCGAGTGGGAGCTTGAGGGAGGCCAGCCAGGAGGGCAGCTTCAGCCAAGGTAAGATCTTTGGCACCTTTGTCGAAGAATTGGCGGCTGGCGGTCTCGATGCCGTAAGCAGTGCCGCCATAGGGAGCGTGGTTGAGATATAGTTCTAAAATCTGTTGTTTGCTGTAGAGAATTTCGGTAAGAATGGCGAGGGCGGCTTCACGAACTTTTCTAGTGAGAGTACGAGAGGGGTCTTCGAGGATGGCCGTTTTGACGAGTTGTTGAGTGATGGTGGAACCACCTTCCAGACGCTGACCAGTGAGAGTTTTGTAGGCAGCACGGAGTATACCACCAACGTCGAGTCCGAAGTGACGATAAAAGTTTTGGTCTTCGATGGCGACAGTGGCTTGATATACATAAGGAGGGACGTCTTTGAGGGAGATAGGGATGCGGTTTTGCTCAGTGTAGACCTCGTAAAGGAGCTGCCCATTACGGTCAAGAATCTGGGTAGAGACAGGAGCAGGGGTACGAGTGAGTTTGGTGGGATTGGGGATGTCTTTGAAGAGATAAGCGAGGGCGGCAAGTAAAAGGAGTGTAAACCCTGCGGAAATGAAAAAGACGGACCTTTTTGAAAGATGTGGGTGGAGATGAAGCTTGTTCAGCTTTATTTTTTTGATTCTTTTCAGTTTCTTTTTGATGACTTTAGGCCACTGAAAAATAAATGGGTCTTGTTTGGGGCTGTTGGATGCCATAGGGCATATTTTACCAAGAAAAAGTAAAGGAATTGATGGTACAATTACAGGGTACGTTAAATCTTAATCTTTGAGGTGAATGATGAGAAAAATTGTGGGTTGGATTTCGGGCTTCTTTCTGCTTGCTTCACTTACCTTTTTAATTGGTGCGGCGGTGATGGCACCAATTGAGACAGAGATAATAGGTGATAATTTTGATTATGCAGTAGCGATGCTGTTTGTTACATGTTGGTTCGTTCTGTCTTTGTTGGTGAAGATCAATATGATAACTGGGTCTTCTTGGAATATCCCGTATGTCGCGCAAGGGGCGGTTTTGTTGTTTTGGTTTCAGGCTGTATTGCATATGATAGGTCCTTATCAAGGAAGAGTGTTTTTAAAGGTTCCACCAGCTGTTGGCAGTTTGCTGTTTTTGACTGTTGTGGGTTGGTCATTTGTAGATTTAATTGAATCATTTAGAGGTAAGTAACGTGTTGTTGCCGGCGAGAAATCGCCGGCTTTGTTGTGATACAATTACAGGGTACGTTAAACTACCTATGAGGTGAGTGAAATGGTTTGGGAAAACAAAGTTTCTGAAGAAGATGTTTTGTTGGCTATTGAATTGATGAATAGTTGTTATGCGACGGCGACATTTATGGGAAAGTCTGAACAGTATATTGATTTAAGGGCGGTACAAAATAAATTAGAGGCTCAAGGAAAAGATATCTTTGGGATTTTTGTAGAACTTTATGAGAACCCGTATGAATATGATCGGGATTGGCGTTGGGCGAGTTTGTCGGTTCTCCACCATCGGATCTGGATGGGAGAACATCGTGACGATCAGATTAGGAAGTACTGGGAAATTGTCGAGAAGGCGGGCTTTGAGGATTGGGATGACTTTACTGAAGGGATAAATGCTATTGCTGGTGCTCGTGGTAATGGGCTTACTATGTTGCAGAAACTTGCTTCCGAGATGATAGAAAAGAAGAAACCTCGTGATTGGCAAGCGCTTGCTTTCAGCATGGCAGCAGCAATTCTGGCTCGTAATCCAGAGATTCTAATGGCTGAGTTTGTGGATAAGTTGGAGACGGTAGCTTCAGTTCCTGAGAATGAAGTCAGAGAAAAGCAGCTTAGAGAGATGGTCAGTAGCTTGCGGGAAGCATTGGTGGGGAAATAGTTTTTTTGCCGGCGAGAAATCGCCGGCTTTCTTGACAAAATAAAAGTAACATGTTACTTTACTAAGTATGTTAACTAGAAGAACAAATGTACTACTGGATGAGATGGATTATTCCAGGCTCTCCTCTTTAGCTAATAGTCAAGAGAAGACGATCGGGGAATTAATTCGAAGTGCAATACGAAAGACTTATAAAACTAAAAAAAAGAATGGGAGAGTTGAGGCGTATAAGGGGTTAAGAAAACTGGCAAAGGATATTGATATGAGTGGGGTAAGTTACAAGGATTTAGTAAATAATGGTAGAAAATATTGAGACGAAATTTGTGATGGATGCATCGGTGATAGTGTCGATATTATCTCCAGATGAAAGGTTGCCAGAAAAAATGGAAAAGATGTTCTCTAAATTTTTAAAGAGAAAAATAGAATTCGTAGCTCCAACTTTGCTAAAATATGAAGTAGGTAACGTTTTGCGGAGTTTAGTTTTAAAAAGAAGAATGGATGAGGCTAACGTGGGTGTTGCTTATCACAATTTCCTAAAACTCGAAATCCGGTTTGTAGATATTGATTACAACATGGTTTTGATGGAAGCAATTTCGAATAAGATTTCATTTTATGACGCTAGCTATTTGTTTTTGAGTAAAAAGCTGAAAGTAAAACTCTTGACTCTAGATAAAAAGTTATCCCAACTGTGTTAGGATTTTTACATGTTTGTGGGTCAGGACTGGTATGAATATCTAGATGAACCAATGAGAGATCTGGTGGATGAGGCATACTATCTACTGGATCGAGAGCAGATGCGGGTAGCGGGGCTACATGATTATTCCTTTGTAGTCTTTCCGATAGCCAAGGCATATGAAGGGTTCTTGAAAAAGTTCTTTTTCGATTTGAAATTGATTGGAGAGAGGGAATTGAAAGGAAGGTTTTTTCGCATTGGGAGGAGCTTAAATCCGTCTTTGCCTAAGAAACTTCGAAATGGGACTTGGATCTATGACAACTTGGAGTCAATGTGTGAACACGAGAAGGAACACGAGGGGAAGAACCTGGCGGCATTTTTATGGAACGGTTGGAAAGAAGGAAGAAACAAGATCTTCCACTACTTTGTTGACCATGAACAGTTTATCTCATTGGAAGAGGCAGGAAAGAAAGTGGAACTGATAAGGAGGGCGATGGAAGAATCCTTACGATGCAAAAATCTGGTAGAACTAAAGTGATGACACAAAAGAAGAAGGTGAAAGGAGATGGTTTGAGGAGATTGTTTTACTACTATGTGTATCTATTGCTTGTTTGGGGACTTTTTAGATTGTTATTTAGATTGCCGGAAGTAATCGAAGAGTTTTGGATCAAGCCACTCATTTGGCTGGTGCCGGTGCTCGGAATCTGGATTAATGAGAAGAGAAAGGTAAGGTTTTTTGAAGGAGGTTGGTCGAGGGCGATAGTATGGGGGCTTGGACTTGGAGTGGTGTGGATTGGAGTGTTGGCGCTAGTGTCTTTGGGTAGAGTGGGAGGAATAAGATTCTTAGCAGGAAACAGTTGGGCGGATATCATGGGAGCAGCAGTGGCGACGGCGATTGTGGAGGAGTTAGTTTTTTCGGGATATATATTTCAGAGAGTTTTTCAAGCAACTAAGAGTCTCTGGTCGGCGGTGGTGATGACTGGGGTTATGTTTGCTCTGATTCATGTACCGATTGGATTGTTTGTATACAACTATTCGGCACTTCAGATGGTAGCCTTTTTGGTGGTGGTAGCTTTGGTCGAGATGGGCGGGGGATTTCTGATGGCGAAAACGAGGAATGTGGTGGCACCGATTTTGGCACACTTTGTCTGGGCGGTGGCGAGTACGATGATTGGATGATTGTGGACGAAGTGAGTAGTTTGAGGCTAGTTTTCCCAGATTTCTTTACAGATTTGAAGTAGTGGTGTTAGGATGCTTTAGAAATGGAAGTAAGTAAGAAGCTAGGACAGACTATTGAGGAGAAAGTATCAGTAAATTTCAGTGAGCAGGTTAAGTTTTTGGCCTCTTTGGTACAAGCAAACAGCGTAAATCCAGGAATGAACGCACCTAAACAGCTGGAGGTGGAGACAAATGTAGCGCGATTGATTAGACAACAGTTAATGGATATGGGAGTGGCGGTGAGGTATCTACGAGCAAGAAGTGGACGGCCTAATTTGGTGGCAGTTGATGGTCCCCAACGGGCAAGAAAGAGTCTTCTGTTAGTAGGACACATGGATACGGTGGGATTGGGGAATCGAAGTATGGCAATGCCCTTTTCTGGTTTGGTGCGAAATGGACGGATGTTTGGCTTGGGAGTATTAGACATGAAGGCTTCGCTAAGTGCTTATATATTTGCACTGAAGGCAATTAAAGATTCGGGAAGTAAATTGGGGGGGAAGCTTCGATTTGCTTTTACAGCGGATGGAAAAGCTGAGCGTCCGAGTAAGTGGGGGCTTAATTATTTGCTGAGTAAGGGACTTCGAGCAAAGGCGGCGATTTTAGGCAAACCCGGAACTGACAAAATTGCAGTGGGACACAGAGGAGGGTATCGATTTATGTTGACAACCAAGGGGGAGTCGGTGAATACGGGTAGACGGGTATGGGAGAAAGGAAAAGTAGGAAAGAACGCAATTGTAGATATGGCAAGAGTGGTACGGGCGTTGGATGACTTTGAGTTGCCGTTTAAGCAGGCGAGAGCTTTTCCGGGTCGAAAACCGGTGTTTACTTTTCCGACGAAGATAATGGGAGGGATCGCTGTGGATATGGTGCCGGATGCGTGTGTCGCTTATGGCGATGTTCGGTTGATGCCGGGGAATACGGACAGGCAGGTGAAAGTGTGGATGGAAGAAAAACTGGCGTCGCTATCAGATCTAAAATGGGAGATTGAAGACTTACTGTTTGTGCCGTCAATTGAGCTAGATCGAAGTGAGCCAATTGTGCAGACTCTATTTGAGGAGGCAAAACAAGTGTTGCCAGAACCGCCGAAACTGGAGGGTTGCGGTCCATGGAATGAGGCGTGGATGTTGGCAGCAAAAGATATCCCCTGTATTGCTGGTTTTGGTCCAGATGGAGGAGATGAAGAACTTGAGGGAGAGTGGGTTGACTTGGAGTCACTTAAGAAGGTAACGGAGATATACTCAAGACTAATTTTAGCTTGGTTGGGACTTGAGAAGTAGAGGACTAGACAAGTGATCCAGAATGTTTATACTGGATGCAGAAACAATATGTTAAGAGTCGGCAAATGGTTAGGTATCGTGGGGGTAGTGTTAGCATCTTTCTTGATGGTGGTTGTGTCGGTAGTGAAAGCACGAGCTGAAGGAGAGGAAGGGATAGAAGTTAAGGATGAGGTAACGACAGAGGAGAGAGATGCTTTAGATAATAGGATAATCTTGGTTGAGGAGGTGAACTACTATTTGCCCTATCCAGGAGTATTGCCAGACCATCCCTTTTACTTTGTAAAAATGATGCGAGATAAGATACGAGAGTGGACTTTGTTTGATGGGGCAAGAAAGGCAGAATATTGGAGTCTGCTGGCGGACAAAAGGATTGCGGCGGGGAAGGTATTAATTGAGGGGAACAAACAGGCATTGGGGATACAGACATATAGAAAGGCGGTTGGATATTTACAGAAAGCAGTGGTGGAGATAGAAAAGTTGGAAGGGAAAGGAAGAGAGATGGGAGGATTAACGAACAAGTTAGAACAGGCAATACTTAAGTATAATGAGATATTAGAACGATCTGCCTCGGAAAATGAGGATTTACGAGGACAAACTGAAGAGATCAAAAGAGAGATTGATATGGCGAGGGAGAGAGTCTTTAAACTTTTGGATCGGGTTTAATGGCGCAGTTTTTACGGAATTGGTGGCAGGGCTCCATTTTGAGTCAGTTTTAAATAGTTGACAAAGGACATTTAGTGTCTTAACTTGGTGAGAGTCACTACTATTAGTGTTAAGTCCTGCCATTTAACAAATAAATATCTTAATGTGAAGTGTCCATATTGTGCAAACGAACAAACGGGAGTCCTGGAAAGTCGAGTTACTACCGATGAGACAGGAATGAGAAGACGAAGAGAATGTGGAAGATGCGGTAAGCGATTTACAACCTATGAAAGGATTGGCAATATCGATCTTAAGGTTCTCAAGCGGGATGGACGAAAGGAAGAGTTTGATAGAAGTAAGCTCGAAAAGGGGATCATTAAAGCCTGTACGAAGAGAAGTATCTCACAGGAAGAGATAGAGCGGGTGATTGATGAGATTGAGATGAAGTTATTGAACAGGAAAAACACGGTCATTAAGAGTACTGACATAGGCAAGCTAGTATTAAGTCGGTTAAAGAAGATAGACGCGGTGGCGTACATGCGATTTGCAAGTGTCTATCTTGATTTTGGCAATATTGGTGACTTCGTGGAAATGATTAAAGAGTTGGAAACTTCGGGCAATTGTCCTGAGGAGAGTAGTTAATAAGTAGATTAAAAAACGAATGTCTGATTTATTACTGGAGGGAGTTAGCAAAGCAGTGGTTCGTCGGGGACGGCCGAAAAAAAATGGAGTAGCTGAAGGGAGAGATCGGATATTGGATCAAGGAGTTGAGATCAGAATACCGAAGCGAATCATGAAACGAGACGGAAGTATAGTTGACTTTGAAATAGGGAAAATTGAGAGAGCAATCAGACTTTGTTTTGAAGACATCAAAAGGATACCTAGAACTGCGGTTGAAGAGCTAACGAGAAACGCAGTTAGTGTAATAGGGGCAAAATATGAGCAACCGAGCGTGGAAGAGGTTCAGGACATTGTTGAGGTGGTACTCCAAGTGGCTGGCGAGTTTGAAGCAGCCAAGCACTATATTCTGTACCGGGCAGAGCATTCAAAGCTTCGAGGTATCCGACCGATTCCAGTAGAGGTGACTGAGGCTTTTGCAGAGTCAGATCAGTACTTTGCTAATCAGATTCAAAAGTTTCAGTTTTTTGATAAATACTCGCGATTTAACTATGATTTAGGGCGACGAGAAACATGGATGGAGACGGTGGATCGGTCGGTAGACTACCTTAAGGAACTGACGGATGGGAAGTTGCCTGGTGAGACCTTTAGAAGGATTCGTCAGGGTATACTTGAGATGAAAGTGGCGCCTTCAATGAGACTTCTGGCAATGGCAGGAGCAGCAGCGAGACGAAACAACATCTCGATTTACAATTGTTCTTATCTGCCGGTTGACAGCATTGATTCGTTTGTTGAGGCATTAGTGATCTCAATGAATGGTTGTGGAGTGGGTTTTTCGGTGGAAGGAAAATATGTGGAAGCACTACCAAGAATTAAGCGTCAAAGGGGAAATATGGCCAGGACGCTGATAATAGAGGATACAACAGAAGGATGGGCGGAAGCGATTAAGACGGGCCTTGAGACTTGGTTTGATGGAGGAGACATCTTGTTTGATTATTCGCTTCTTCGGCCGGCAGGGGCGATCTTAAAGGTGAAAGGGGGGAGATCATCTGGACCAGAGCCGCTGAGAAAGATGCTCGAGTTTGCCAGGATGAGAATTTTGAGTAAACAAGGCAGCTTTTTTAGACCAATTGATGCACATGACCTGATGTGTGAGGTGGGTAACGCTGCGGTATCGGGTGGAATGAGACGAACGGCAATGATTTCGCTTTTTGATTTTGATGATAGAGAGATGAGAGATAGTAAGAGTGGAGACTTCGAGCGGGATAATTCACAGAGATGGAACGCTAACAACTCGGCGGTCTGGCCATCACGGGGGTTGACCCAGCTGGAGGTAGCTCAACAGATGCTTCAGATGGTGGAGTCAGGAAGAGGAGAACCAGGAATCTTTAATCGAGAGGGGGCGATTGCAATGCGGCCTGCGAGAAGAAAAGAAAAAGATTATGGGACAAATCCGTGTGGCGAGATAATTTTACGGTCATATCAGTTTTGCAATTTGTCGGTGGCGATAGCGAGAAAAGAGGATACCTATGAAACTCTTAAAGAAAAGGTGGAGTTGGCCTCAATCATTGGCACAGTTCAATCACTAGCGACCAACTTTGCTGGGCTTAGGCCGATTTGGAAGAAGAACTGTGAAGAAGAGAGATTGTTGGGTGTAGATATTAATGGGCAGCTAGACAGTTTGGTGGCGCAAGAGGCAAGTGTGCAGAATCGACTACGTCAGGTGGCGATAGAGACGAATAGAATTACGGCGGAGAAGCTCAAGATTAATCAATCTGCGGCGGTGACGTGTGTGAAGCCATCGGGGAACTCATCGCAGTTGTTTGATTGTTCTTCAGGAATCCATGCTCGCTGGGCCCCTTATTACATTCGGAATATCCGGGTATCGGCGCATACACCGATATACAAAGTGTTGAAAGACGCTGGTGTGCCGATGGATCCAGAAAACGGACAGATGATAGAAACAGCGACAACTTGGGTGATTCATTTTCCGGTTAAGTCACCGGAAGGGGCGATTACGCGGAAACAGCGGAATGTGGTAGAGCAGTGTGAGTATTGGCTACAGAACAAGCTTCATTGGACGGAACATAATCCGAGTGTGACGATTACCTATCACCCCGATGAAGTGATTGAACTAATTGATTGGGTTTGGAAACATAAGGATTTAATTGGCGGGATGGCCTTTTTGCCCGCCTTTGATGCGTCCTATGCCCAGATGCCGTATCAAGAAATAACTCGGGAAGAATATGAGATCAAAGCAGCCGAGTTTCCAGCGATCGATTTCTCTAAGCTTTATCGCTATGAGGAAGAAGACTATACCAAAGCGGCTCAAGAGTTGGCCTGCGTGGCGGGAGCATGTGATATTGATTACAGTGAGGGAAGTGGAAATAAGTAAAAATTTCGGGGAAGAGGTTTGGCCGGGGTCACCCCCGGCCATAAGTTATGTAAGACCAGCGAGGAAAATCTTGATTTCGTGAAGTCCCTCGAATTGCTGGTTCTCTGTGATGAGAGTGGGGAGATTGTGGATGAAAAGAGGGTAGAAGTCCGTAGTATCGACTAAGTATCCTTCCTCAATATGGATTGCCTTGAACTCGACACCGCTTTCGCGGAGCAGTCTTTCGGCTTCCATGGAGAAAAGACTACCTTTGAGAATGTACAGGGTGTTCAAATTGGCTCCTTTGCATGAGATGTCCATATTATGAGCTAAGATTGAGGAAAAGGCAAGTGAAGGTATCGATGTTTTGAAATAAATTGTGTACAGTATTGGGTATTGCTCTTTGTTCAGAAAGGAACGTCAATGATATCAGGATTGATAGTCATGATTTTGACAATATCTGCTATTGGGCTCTCGATCTGGGCAGTCAGATTGATGGCACGAAATAACTCGGTGGGGGTCAAATTTGTCTTTGGGATGTTTATTATGGTGAGTGTAATTGCCTTGTGGTTGATGGATCTGATGTTTTTGATGATTTTCTTGGGATTTTGATCTGGGAACAATGGGGAAGCGAAAGCTTCCCCAAGTTGTGTTCTTGCTATTGATACCCGAAGTTGATACAAATATATTATGGAGACAAACACAAAGATTGCGATTTTTAAGGGAAAGAAAATACGGAAGATAATCTACGCCAATGAATGGTGGTTTTCGATTGTGGATATAGTAGAAAGTCTAACTGGAACAGATCGGCCGAGGAAATACTGGAACGATCTTAAGACAAAGCTTGCTAAAGAAGGTTATTCTGAAGTGTCCGAAAAAATCGGACGGTTGAAATTAGATGCTCTTGATGGAAAGATTCGTGAGACTGATTGTGCGAATACCGAAACGATGTTCAGAATTATTCAGTCAATTCCCTCTCCTAAAGCTGAACCGTTTAAACGCTGGTTAGCTAAAGTTGGTTATGAAAGAGTTCAAGAAATAGAAGATCCTGAGTTGGCAGCTAAACGAACTAGAGCGTTATACAAGGCAAAAGGGTATTCTGAGGATTGGATTGAGAAAAGGATGAGGGGGATTATAATCCGTGAAGAATTAACAGATGAATGGAAAAAGCGGGGAGCAGAACAGCAAAGTGATTATGAAATTCTAACGGCGGAGATTTCTAAAGCGACTTTTGGGATTACGCCTAGTGAATACAAGGATCTCAAGGGTCTTAAGCGAGAGAATCTGCGTGATCATATGGATGACTTTGAGCTTATCTTCACGATGCTTGGGGAACGGGCAACAACGGAGATCCACAAGACCGAGAACTCACAGGGATTACTAAAGCTTAAAAAAGATGCTGAAATAGGTGGAGATATTGCTGGTGGAGCAAGAAAAAAACTTGAAGAAAAACTAGGTCGATCAGTTGTTTCAGGAAGGAATTTTTTATCTAGTAAACAGCTTGATTTTTGACGGTTTTATGTGGTTAAATCTGTGAATCGTACCTTAGACAAAGGATGAAGGTGAGCCATGGGTTTGTTTATGATGCTGTTGACCTTTTTGGCAACCGTGTTGACTATGTGGGCCATTAATTTAATGTGGCGAAGTAAGACACTTGGTCTAAAATTTATGTTCGGTCTGGGGGTGATGAGTGTCTCAATGGGTTTGTGGATTCTTGACTTGATGGTATTTTCAAGCTTACTGGGAGTATAGGATGTCGATAGGGGAAGCGAAAGCTTCCCCAACTTTGTATCTTTGAGGGTGATATTATTGAGTCATGACCATATTGGGGAAGGAACAAGAGCGGCAGTTGACACCAGAAGAGATAGCGACGGCAGAAGTAGATGGGTATATAGAGAAGGTGGAGAAGCATGCGGAGATGGCTTCTGACGTCAGCCAAGTGGTTCAGCAGGTTCAGCCGCCGACACTGACGACGCCAGTTAAGGATGACAAGGGACAGGTAGTGTTAGAGGAGGCAATATCAGAACCGCCGATTGAGTTGCCATTAACAGAGAGAGAAATAAGTGAAGGATTGCACCATAAAATTGCTGATGCAATTCTGTGGGCAGCGACATTCTGCGTTTATTTAATCAAGAAATACCCAGGGAGGGTATTCTACAAGAGTGAACAAGGCTGATGCAGGGAACAGAATTGGTTGGCACCACATTAAGTAATTTGAACCAGATGGTGGAGTTGGTATTGTTGGCGGTGGGAATCTTGGCTGTGTTGATATTAATCATGGTGGGACTGGGATTTGTTTTCCTGCAATGGATAAAGTTTAGGAACAGGGAAGAAGTCTCGCTTAACTTTGTGACAATGCAGATTGCAGTTCCACGAGATAATGAGGTGAAGATTGATTCGATGGAGCAGGTGTTTAACTCGCTTTATTCAATTAAGAAAGGGGGGTTTTGGCAGAGATTTAGAGCGCAACAGCATATTAGTTTGGAGATTGTGGCGAAGAAAGAAGATATCAGGTTCTATGTCAGTTGCCATCGGAACAATGCGGAGTTGGTGGAGAAGCTCTTGGCTGGTGCATATTCAGGAGCCGAGGTGAAAATAGTGGAGGAGCCAAATGTTTTTAGCAAGGACGGTAAGGTCGCTTTTGCGGAACTGGCTTTGAAAAAGAAGAATTTCTATCCATTGAAGCCATATAAGGATATGCCAGTGGACCCTTTGAGCTCGATTACGGCGTCATTGGCCAAATTGGGCGAGGGTGAGGCGATGATAATACAAATGATCGTGACACCGGCAGAGTCAGCATGGAGTAAGGCAGGATCAGTATTTCTATCTACAACCAAGAAAGATGAAGCAAATCCGGAAAAAGCAAAGTTTAAGATGTCTCCCGAGGATATGGCAGCGATTGACAGCAAAACGGGAAAGCCAGGCTTCTTGACGGCGATTAGGCTTTTGTCAGTAGCGCCGACGGAGGGCCAAGCTAAAGGAAACTTGAGTAACCTTAAGAGTGCTTTTGCCCAGTTCAACTCGAGTTTGAACAATTTATCGGGGAGAACGATTCGATGGAAGAAGGGCTTCATGGTTGACTTCATTTATCGATACCAGTCGATGTTTGGTTATAACTCGATTTTGTCGGCCGATGAGTTGGCGGCGGTATGGCATTTGCCTAATAAGACGGTAGACACGCCTCACATTCATTGGTTGGTGGCTAAGTTTGCTCCGGCAACGGGGGGACTACCAACATCGGGATTGTATTTGGGGAAGAGTATCTACCGGGGGCAGGAGAGACCGATTTACATTGGTTCTGAGGACAGGATGAAGCATATGTACATCCTAGGTCGAACGGGAACCGGAAAGACAGAGACTCTTAAATCGATGCTTTTGCAGGATATCCGGGCGGGGCATGGAGTTTGTTTCATGGAGCCACACGGAGACGGTATTGAAGAACTGCTCAGGTTAATTCCACCAGAGAGAGCGGAGGATGTGGTGTTGTTTGATCCGGCGGATCAGGAGAGGCCGATGGGTTTCAACCTACTTGAGGTAAGACATGAAGACGAGATGCATATGGTGGCTTCGTCGATCATTAACCTGATGTATAAACTATATGATCCTCATAAAACGGGAATCATCGGGCCTCGCTTTGAGCACTCGATTCGAAATGCGATGTTGACGGCGGCAGTGATTCCGGGGGCAACCTTCATTGAAGTGTCTCGGATCCTGCAAAATAGCAAAATGGTACAGGACCTGCTACCCAAAATCAAAGATCCGATTGTGAAGCGATATTGGACGGAACAGATTGCTCAGACATCGGACTTTCACAAATCGGAAACACTTGACTATATCGCGTCTAAGTTTGGGAAATTCATCACAAATAAGTTGATAAGGAATATTATTGGTCAGAGCAAGTCAGTACTTAACTTTAGAAAATTGATGGATGAGAAGAAAATTGTGTTACTTAAACTAGCCAAAGGATTGGTTGGTGAAGAGGACAGCAACTTTTTGGGTAACGTGATTGTGCCAAAGATACTGTCAGCAGCACTTTCACGACAAGATATGTCCAAGTCAGAAAGACACCCATTCTTCTTCTATGTTGATGAGTTTCAAAACTTTGCCACGCCGGACTTTGCCCAGATATTATCTGAGGCTCGTAAGTACGGATTAGGACTAGTTGTGGCGAACCAGTTTGTAAGTCAAATTGATGAAGAAGTCAGGAACGCGATATTTGGCAACGTCGGTACGATGGTGGTGTATCGCATGGGAGTGCAAGATGCAAATATTATGGCACCGGAATTTGGCCCGGTGTTTAATGAGGCTGACTTGACCAATATTCCGGCCCAAACGGCTTATGCTAAGACGATTGTGGCCGGGACGCCGGTTCCGCCGTTTTCGATGAGTACTTGGAGAGATCTTAAAAAAGAAAATGCGTCAGGAAGTGATGAAGTAAGAAGAATGATTAAAGAACTATCAAGGCTTAAGTATGGACGAGATAGGGAAGAAGTAGAGGCAGAGATAGAGGCAAGGGGCGAAATGTAACAACAAATTATGAAGCTAATTAGTCTCAACTGCCATGGTTTACCATTTACTGGGAGAGAGAAGCGTTTTCCGAGAATTGCTGAAGTGATTAGTCGTTTGGATGCTGATGTGGTTTTTTTACAGGAAGTTATTTTTGCCAAAGATATCAAGCATTTTGAGAACTTGGGGTATAAATTGTTTTTCCAGAGGGGTTGGGTGTGGATCAAAGGTGGGCTTATCGTCATGACCAAGGACAAGTCTGTCGGAGGGAAGTTTTTAAGATTTAAGAAGCAGGGTAAGTTTTTGTCTAAGCAGATGGCGGACCGACTTTTAGGAAAAGGTATGTGGGCGGTTGAGCTAGACAAATTGGGGATAACGGTGGTGAATGCTCACCTAGTTAGGGCATATAGGGACAAGAAAAAACTCGACAGTCATCAAATCAGACAGATTGACGACTTGATAGGCTTAATAAGAGAGAAAGAGCGGGTAATTGTGGCAGGAGACCTTAACGTGAAGGAAGGGTCGGTGTTGTATGAGAAACTGACGAAGAAGATAACTGATCTGACAAAAGGTATGGGAGCGTCGTTCCTTAAGAAGGGCGAGAAATTGGACTATGTAATGACAACCCATGATGAGGTAGAGATTAAGGTGAGGTGTTTTGTGGACGAGTTGTTGGATGAGGAATGGGATCTGTCGGATCACCGAGGGATATATGTGGAGTTGGTGGAGGCTAAGGAGTAATTTTCGTAGTAAAATAGGGGGGGACACGGGCGACTAGCTCAATGGTAGAGCGATTGTCTTATACACAATTGGTTTCAGGTTCGAGCCCTGAGTCGCCCACAGCATTGACTTAGATTGATAGAAGGACTATTCTTGTGCATCAGATGTCGAAGAAAGTAGGAAAAGAGAAAAAAGATCGAATACTTCAGGTGGCAGGTAAGTCACCCTTAATTACGGAGTTGTATCCGGATTGGGAAGATGAGGAGTTGAACGAGTTCGAGACTGAATTGCAGTTGTCGGCGATGGAGGAGGACGGGATGACTATTTCAGGAGAGTTAGGACTTGGGGGGAATCCAGTGACGATAATAGTCATAGACGAGGTGAGCGGAATGGAAATGGAATTGTCACACGTAAAGAATGCCTTATTGATTGTAGAAGACAGAAGGAAGTCGAGTAGTGGCTGGCTATCTTTGATGATAGGAGATGTAGAAAAAGTGGGAGAAGTACTTAGATTTATAGCAAAAGCGACAGTAAAGGAACTGAAAAGGCTAATAAAGAGAGCCAATAAAAAACCCACTACGTAGCTCTTTCATTAAACTTAGAGCTCTTCTAGTTTAGGTTTCTCTTTGTCAGTCTTTTCTTTGATGACATCAAGATACTTCTCGGTGGTAGAGAGGCGCTTATGACCAACGAGTTTACTAACATAGACGAGGGGGGTTCCAGACATGAGCTGGTGGGCAATGAAAGTATGGCGAAGGTCGTTGACCTTGGCGTTTTCAATTCCAGCGATGCGGAAATAGCGGTCAATGCTACTTCTAATGTTTCTAACTAAGAACTGGTTTCCGGTTTTGGTGATAAAAACAAACTTTTGTTCAGTTTTAGGTCGATCACCGAGGTAACGAACGAGGGCGTCTTTAGCAGCCTTATTAACGGGAACGTGGCGGGAAGGATGAGACTCGTAAGCTTTGATGAAGATCTTACTATTATCCAGGTCTAGATCTTCAAGGGAAAGATTGGCTAATTCACCAATGCGGATACCGGTTTGAAGAAGGAGCTCAACGATTGCACTAATACGAGCATCGTCGCGGCAAGAGTCGCGAAGAGCGCGGTATTCAACTTTGGTAAGAATACGAGGCGGTTTGAGTTCATACTTGGGGTGGGTAATCTGAAGGGCGGGGTTACTCTCTATTTCTTTATTGCTTTGAAGAAATCGGAAGAAAGACTTAATAGAGTTTATCTTACGAGAGATAGATTTGGCGGTGTAGTTTTCATTAGAAAGCTTTATCTTGAAAGCATTAATGTCATCAGCGGTGATTTGCTGAGGAGTGGTTTTGCCGGAAGCGGAGACGAAATCTAAGAGCTGCTCAATGTCTTTGGTATAGGCTAGAATGGTGGCAGTAGCTCGGCCGGAATCCTTGAGACTCTTTTCAAATTGAGTAAGGGATTGGTAGAGGGGGCTGGTTTGAGTCATGGGTTGATCTTAGGAAAATTAATAATTAACTTCTTTCTTGTTTTTATAGGTTTATAGTTTAACACGGTTGGCGACGATGTGTCAAGCATTTGGTTGTAGACTATATCAGGAACCATTTTAAGTCAAGACGTATGAGAGCAAACTTGGGGAGAACCCTTCTACTATTTCTATTTGTTTATATGATTTGGGTACTTAGTAATGGACTGTGGCAGTTATATAAGGCAGGGGGAAGAATAGAGGAGGCAAGGAACGAATTAGCGGGGGAGAGAAAGAAGAATGAAGAATTAAGAAATAAGCTGGGGGAAGTGGAGAGTGGGGAGTTCATCGAGATGCAGGCACGAGAGAAACTAAATCTACAACGACCTGGAGAGACGGTTGTAATGGTACAGGACGTAGAATCTCAAAAGGAGAATAAAGAAGTGACAGAGGAAAGGGAGGTGTTTAATTGGGAGAAGTGGTGGAAATTGTTTAGATGAAATAGAATTGTGATCGTCCCTCGCTTTTTTGAGCTCAGGACCTACGTTCTCTACGAGAACTTCGGGTTGCGAGCCCAGGAGTCGAACCTGGTTAGAGAAGATTATGAGCCTTCTTAGAATACCGACCTACCGCCCGCACGTTAAGGACTATTCTACCATGAAAGGATAGATACAGCAAATAGATATGGTTCTTCGCTGCGCTCAGAATCTTCGGGTTTCTAACCCTCGACTTGACAAATTCGGGTAAATTTGGGGTAATGGAAGTAGGATTGTAATTAGAAAAAGACTTGAGCTTTGGGACTTGGTTTGGAAAGAGAAAAAGGATTTGATGAGACTTCGGTCCAGAACTTGAGTGAAAATAAACATGGTTAATGAAGTAAAGTGGCAGATAGCATATTACAAAAATAGGCGGGGTAATAGTCCAGTCTACGAATTCATCGAAAGACTGAATGTAGCCGCGCAGGGGAAAATGGCTGCAGCCTTTGCCTTACTAGAAGAATATGGATATCGTACAGGTTTACCTCATGCTAAGAGGATAGTTGGTACACCTTTGTGGGAACTAAGACTTTTGGGAAATGATAGTTTGAGATTTCTATATATCTTCAAGGGAAGATCGATAATCATTCTTCATGGGTTTAAGAAGAAGAAACAAAGAATAGATAAAAGGGAGATCAAGATGGCTTTGGTGAGGTTAGACGAGACTTATGTTTAACTTGTATTATCACCTTTTTGTGATAATATTGGTTTCATGAACTGGGAAACACACAAAAAAAAACTATTAGAGAATCCTGAATTCAGAAAGGCACTAAAAGAGTTTGAGCTTGAATATCAGGTGGCAAGAGCTGTGATTCAAAAAAGACTTGATAAAAAACTGACTCAGGCACAATTAGCAAAGCGTCTTGGGACTCGTCAGTCGGCGATTTCTAGATTAGAAGGTATGGGTGCTTTACCCTCGCTATCGTTTCTTAGGAAGGTGGCAAAAGTATTAGAAGCGGAGTTAAGGGTGGAACTGGTTTAGATACGAGGCTGGCATGGTAAAATGTAGTTGTTGGCAGGGTAACTCAGTGGTAGAGTGAGCGGCTCATAATCGCTAAGTCGAGAGTTCAATTCTCTCCCCTGCTACTTTCTTAGAATTTTGGAGTAGAATGGCCTCATGATGAAGAGAATACTGACTGGAGATAGGCCGACTGGGAAGCTACACATTGGCCATTACTTTGGTTCTTTGGAAAACCGGGTCAAGCTTCAGGATGAATACGAGCAGTTTATTATCATCGCCAATGTGCAGGCTTTGACGGATAACTTTGATAACCCGGGGAAGGTGAAGGAGAGTATTAGTGAGCTTTTGTGTGATTACTATGCGGTGGGGATAGATGTTGAGAAGTCGACGGTATTCATTCAAAGTGAAGTCCCGCAGATTCACGAGATATTTGTGTATTTGGCCAACTTTGCTACGGTGCAGCAAATCTCTCATAACCCGACAATTAAGACAGAAATGATGCAGAAAGGGTTTGAGAAGAGTACACCCCTTGGATTTTTCATGTACCCGATTCATCAAGCCGGGGATATCTTGGCCGTCAATGCGGATTTGGTGCCAGTGGGGAAGGATCAGGCACCGATGATTGAGTCGACGAGGGATTTAGCCAGAAAGTTCAACGCGACGTATGGAGAGAAGGTATTAGCTGAGCCAGAAGCCTTGTTTGGAGTGGAGAAAAATATTCCGGGGATTGATGGGAATGAAAAGATGGGTAAGTCATTGGGGAACGCGATTTATCTCTCTGACTCAGAAGAGGTTCTTAGGGAAAAGGTATTTAAGGTATATACCGATCCAAAGAGGGTTCACGCGACTGACCCGGGAACGGTAGAGGGAAATGTGGCTTTTGTTTACCATGACCTGTTCAACAAGAACAAGGCGGAAGTGGAGGACTTGAAGGATAGATATAGAGAGGGAAAGGTGGGAGATGTAGAAGTAAAGGAAAAACTGTATCTTGCAATGAATGAATTCTTGACGCCGATTAGAGAAAAAAGAAAAGAGGCAGAAGGAATGAGGGGAGAGTTGATGGATAAGGCATTGGCGGGTAGTAAGAAAGTGAGCGGAATTGCACAGGGGATAGTGGACCAGATGAAAGAAGCGATGCAAATTAAGTTCGATTAAGAAGTATGAAAGATATAGTTACTTATGAGGATTTCTCTAAACTAGATTTACGAGTGGGCAAGGTCATTGATGCATCACTACCAGACTGGAGCGAGAAGTTAATCAGATATGAAGTAGATTTGGGTGAAGAAATTGGTACAAGAATTATGTTTTCTGGAATTAGAGCCTGGTATGTGCCGGAGGAGCTTGTGGGCAAGAAATATGTTTTTGTAGTCAACTTGGCAGCGAAGAAAATGGGACCAGAGGAATCAGTCGGCATGATGGTAATGGCGGATACTGAGGACAAGCCAGTTTTGATTCCTGTTCCTGATGAGATTGAGGTAGGAGTGGTGGTAAGATAGGGAACGGTAAGAGTAATCGCATCAGGTAGCTCGTTGAAAGAGAAGGAAAGAAAAATGGTTTGGAAATTGTTGGTATACGACGATGTAGAGACTAACTATCACCATTTGTCGGTGGAATATGACACCGAGGATGAGGCAAGAAAAGCAGTATTGGCGGAGGAGAAAGAAGAGGGTCGGTATCTTACATATATTATTCGTCCCGATGGCACAATATACATGTGTTATCGAGCACCAAAGCGAGAGAAAGAACCGAAACGATTTTCGTTAACTATCGAAGAGGTACGATTAGTAGCTGAGATAGCAGAGTTGGAACGGGCGATAAACAGCGCGAAGATTGTGCTAAAGATGTATCGAGATTATCCTGATGAAACGGATGAAATGATGATTGAGGCCACGAAGGAAGAGGAGGAGAGTATCGAGAAATGGTCACGAGGACGGGATGAGCAGCTAAGGAAGGCGTCTGATGAGGTAAAACTAGCGTTTGAGGAAATGAAGCTGGTTTATAGGGAGAGGATTTAATTATTTGGGCACGCGAAAGCGTGCCCTTCTAGTATAAATGGGGATTTTTGAAGGGGATTAGGGCGGTGATAATGGCAATCTCATAAAAGCTGGCGCGGGTGAGGACGTTGTTGGTGAGAATACCGATGGCTCCGTTGCTTTGTTTGGAGTTTCTGAGTCCAAAGACAATGTCATCGGCCTCGCCAAGCTCTTTGCCTTGTTTGACAAGATCAGCTACTTTGGCAGGGACGTAAAAGGAGCCAGTACGGCTTTTGCTGATCTTTCCTTTTTTGGATTTGACGGCTATCCAAGCGAAGGTTTCCATTTTATTTTTCACTTCTTTCATACCACCCTCGATGCCGACCCAGAAATGAGCATGAGGAATCAGATTGAAAGCATTCTTGGCTCGATTGATGGCGCCAATACGGGTTTGTCTTTCGCCCATTGGTTGATCAGGAACTCCAGAAGGAGCTGAGATCCCCTCGATTTTGAAATTAAGATTGGGAAACATTTTTTTAAAGCCTAATTTGGTGGTGGCGATTTTAATGGGATTAGTGGAAGCGACGATGATTCGTGGCATAACAAGGTGAATGTTAACAAAAGATGTAAGGATATTGCTATTGTTTTTTCTCGTAACGAAACTTATAATGCTGGTGAGTCTGAAATGCACATAGAAAAAGGAGTCTTAAGTTGTCCAGATATCAAGAACTTCTAGAAGAGATAACAAAGTGTTATTTTCCAGTTGGTTCAATTGCAGTAGCGCTTGAACAAGTCGCACAGGACATTAGAGGTCTACCACTTAAAATAATTGAACTAGAGGAGCTTATTGAAGCCAAATTTGAAGAAGTTGATATAGCTGCCAGCTCATTCTCGGTACTGGATTTCAAAGATAGAGATCCTCTTGATGAATTGTGTGGCGAGAGATTTTTGCTGATTTGGGAAATGGTACTGGATATGTGGTGGGTATATGTATCGTACGATGATGAATGTATATGGCTCTATGTTTCAAATTTAGAGCCAGATCTTGAAGAAGTAGACTGAATATCTTGGGCACGCGAAAGCGTGCCCTTTTTTGTGGTCGAAAGATAGGATAGAATATCAGACATGGCTAGCGAAGAGAAAGTAGAACAGAAACCGATAAAGAAAATTGAAGTCAAAATGAATTTCAATCTGAAAAAGGTAGCAATCTGGTTACTGATCTTATTGATGTTTGTTCCGTTTTTGCTCAGTTTCCTGGATCCAGCATCACTACTGCCTAATATAGATATATCACAGGCAATGTCGGACATTAAGGATGGTAAAGTCAAACAAGTAGAACTACAGGGAGACGAAATTTTGCTGACCTATGGTGAAGAAGATATAAAGATATCGAGGAAAGAGGAAGGGAGTAGTTTTGTGGAGATCTTGCAGCGAGAAGGAATTGCGGCAGATAGAGTGCCGGTGAAGGTGGGATCTCAGGCGGTGGGTAAGTTGATATCGGGAGTATTAGTCAATGTCTTACCAATTGTGGCATTTGCTTTTATTCTTTGGTTTATGACTCGATCAGCACGGGGAGCACAGGAAAGTATCTTTGGTTTTGGCAAAAGCAGAGCCAAGCTATTTGCCAAGGGTAAACAAAATGTGACTTTCAAAGATGTGGCGGGGGTAGATGAGGCGAAGAAAGAACTGGAAGAAGTGGTAGATTTTCTGAAGAATCCGAAGAAGTACAAAGCGGTGGGAGCGAGGACACCCAAGGGAGTGCTCCTTATTGGTCCGGCGGGTGTGGGAAAGTGTATTACTGGGGACTCTTTAGTATTAACAAACAAGGGCTTAATGGAAATCAAGGATATACCAAAATACTTCGCGGTCGAGGATAGCGGTTATGTTCATGGAGCTTCTCTTGCCTCTTTTGATCCTGAGAATCCAGTTCAAACGGTTGCTAGTGCATCACACTGGTATGACTTGGGAATTTCAGATACTATCAAGATCCAAACCGATATGGGGCATAGGATCGAAGGAACTTTTGAACATCCGTTGGTAGTGATGGATAAGGATGGACGACTGAAATTCAAAAAAATAGAGGAAATAAAAAAGGGTGATTCTGTTGTGATTAAGACCGGCGATCAAATGTTTGGGAGCTACAAATTGCTTGATTCAAAGACGAGTTATCTTTTGGGACTTTTGGCAGGAGATGGGGGACTTACCATTAAAGATAGAATCTATTTCTCGACGGCGGATAGACAGTTGCTTTTGAGTTTCCAAAATTACTTTCAAGAGGAGTTCGGATACAAGGTGAAAAAAACCAAGAGTAGAAAATATGATTATTTGGTCACTTCTTCAGTGATAAAGTCGAAAATGGTTAATTACGGGATGGAAGAGGTATATGCAAGACATAAAAAAGTTCCAGATTACGTAATGATGTCTCCGAAAGAAAACATAGTTGCTTTTTTACAGGGATTGTTCGATACGGATGGGTCGGTATACAAAACTGGGAAGGTTGAATATACAACAACCAGCGAAAAAATGGCAAGACAGGTTAGTGCTCTCCTTTTGAATTTGGGGGTAATGCATAAGTTTCGAGTGAAGGGAATGAACCAGTTCTCGACGGCGTATATGATTCTGATTTCAGGCACGAATTTGATAAGGTTTTCGCAACAAATTGGATTTAGATTAAAAAGGAAGCAAGATAGACTGACAAGATACATAGGAAGTGTAAAGCTAAGAACCAATGTAGACTTGGTTTACTACCAAGGAGCGAGGATAAAGAGAATTTGGCGATACCTGGTCGAATCCGGTAAAAAACCTTCAAAGTACGTTGGTGATAGCTTCCACAAGCAAATCTGTAGGTATGTTACAGGAGAAAGATCACCAAATATGCAATCGGTCAGATTATTTCTTCATTCGTGTCTGAAGGTTGATCCGGCCATATCGCTGAACGAAGATTACGCATATCTGGAACTGATCGTGAACTCAGGTATTTTTCTGGATAAAGTGAAAAAGGTAACAAAATCTCAAGCAAGGGTCTATGATTTTACGGTACCTGGAACGCATTCATTTGTCGGAAACGGTTTCGTTAATCACAATACTCTCTTGGCGAAGGCTGTGGCCGGAGAGGCTGGAGTGCCGTTTTTCAGCATGGCGGGGAGTGAGTTTATGGAGATGTTGGTAGGGGTGGGAGCAAGTAGAACCAGGGACCTATTTTTGACGGCAAAAAAAGCAGCACCATCGATCATCTTTATAGACGAATTAGACGCGATTGGGCGGATGAGAGGAATGGGAGGAGGAATGGGGGGTCATGACGAAAGAGAACAGACGTTGAATCAGATCTTGGTCGAGATGGATGGATTCTTGCCCAATGATAATGTGATTGTGTTGGCGGCGACAAATAGGCCGGAGTTATTGGATCCAGCCTTGATTCGTCCGGGAAGATTTGATCGACGAATCTCATTAGACATGCCGGATATCGAGGGAAGGAAGGATATCTTGGCAATTCATGCCAAAAACAAACCTTTTTTGGACGGAATTAATTGGGACAAGGTGGCGAGGAGAACGGTAGGTTTTTCGGGAGCAGATTTGGAGAACATGCTTAATGAGGCAGCTATTTTGACGGCAAGATATGCACGGAAGAAAATAGAGATGAAGGATTTGGAGGAGGCGGCGACGAAAGTAAAGCTGGGACCGGAAAAGAAGAGACTACAGTCGCCTTTAGAGCGAAAGATGACGGCATATCATGAGGCGGGACACGCAGTGGTAGGGCATATGTTGCCAGGGGCAGATCCGGTACATCGGGTAAGTATTGTCAGTCGGTTACAGAGCTTGGGTCAGACGTTGGCATTGCCGGATCGAGACAAATACCAACAGACTAAGTCGGAATTGCTCGACCAATTGGCGATGATGATGGGGGGACGGGCGGCAGAGCAATTGATCTTTAAAGAACTAACGGCAGGAGCCTCTAGTGATATTGAGAAGGCGACGAGGATTGCTAGGAGTATGGTAATGGATCTGGGGATGTCTGGCCTTGGACCAATGGCGATGGGGCCGATGTGGGAGATGAATGATTGGGGACGATCATATATGGAGCCAGTGCAGATTTCAGAGGGGCTAAAAAGCAAGATCGATCTAGAAGTAAAAGAGCTGGTTGAGACGGCAAGTAAAAAAGCAATGATTGTATTGAAGGCAAATAGGATAGTGGTAGACAAACTAGCTGAGGCACTACTTGATCATGAGACAGTCGAGGCAGATGAGTTTGAAAAGATAATGAAGAAGAAAAAGGTAAGTACTGATGAAGAATAGAATGATGGTGAAAAGGAAACTCGTATTGGTAGATGGTATGTCGATTCTACATCGGGCATATCATGCATATCCGCTGAGTCTGTCGACAAAAAGTGGGGAGATAGTGAATGCAGTTTATGGATTCACCGCCATTCTATTCACGATTCTGGAGAAGCTACAGCCAACACATGTCATAGTGACTTGGGATGTAGGTGCACCGACTTTCAGACACTTTGAGTATGAGCAGTACAAGGCGAACCGAGAAAAACCGGATGAGGCGCTGCTATCTCAGATTGAGAGAACTCATGAAGTGGTAGATGCCTTGAATATACCTCAGTTTGGCAAAGAGGGATTTGAGGCCGATGACTTGATTGGGACATTGGCAACGCAGGCTGAAACTAAAGATGGATTCCAGATTGTAATTGCGACGGGAGATCGAGATGCACTGCAGCTAGTTGATGACAAGAAAGTAGTAGTATGGATGCCGCCAGCGCCGGGGAAATATGGAAAAGACAGAGGGAGTCAGGAATATGATGAAGAAGCGGTCAAAGCGAAATACGGTCTTACTCCCAGACAAATCATTGAGTTAAAGGCATTGATGGGAGATAGTAGCGATAATATCCCGGGCATAAAGGGGGTGGGACCTAAGACGGCGACCAAATTGCTCCAGGCATGGGAGTCGGTGGAGAAGATGTATAAGGTGTTGAAAAATCAGAGAGAAGAGATAGTGAAGGTGATGGGAGAAAGGGTGACAAAGCTACTCGAGGAGGGAGAGGAAAAGGCCTTTTTAAGTAAGAAATTGGCGACGATAGATTGTTGGGCGCCGATAAAGTTAGATTGGAAGAACTGTCGCTTAAGTGATTATGATCGAGAGAAAGTTCTGACGTTATTTGAGGAGTTACAGTTTAAGAGTTTGATAAAGAGGTTGCCAAAAGACAAGTGGGAAGAGGACGTGGAAGAAGTGTTTAAATAGAAATTAACCTAATTATTCTAATGCCTAAAAGTCTAAAAATTGCTTTGGTTCATGACTATATGAAGGAGTTTGGTGGAGCGGAGCGAGTACTGAGAGTACTGGCAGATATGTATCCTAAGGCGCCAATCTATACGGCCTTTAGGGTGGTGGGGAGCAGTTGTGATAGAGAGTTTAGGGACCGAGAGATAATTGAGAGTCGATGGGCGTGGCTAATCAAATGGGGTAAGTTGTATAGTCCGCTGCGTTTTTTGGTACCGTTGATATGGGGAAGTATGGACCTATCGGTCTATGATTTGGTGATAACGTCGTGTTCGAGTTACTTTGCCAGGGGATTTAAGGTGTCTGATAAGACGAGAGTGGTGGCGTATTGCCATACGCCACCTAAGTTTTTGTATGGATATCAGACAAGCATTAATTGGCAGAAGTATTGGATTGTCAGAGTTTATGCAATGATAGTGAATCACTTTCTACGAATCTTTGATTATCAAAGCGCTCAGAGAGTGAATACCTGGGTAGTTAATTCAGAGAATGTGAGACAGAGGGTGGCGAAATTCTACAGAAAAGACTCGATGGTTGTGTATCCTCCGATAGAGACAAGTAAGTTCAAGGAAGCGGCCAAGGGGGTCAAAGAAAAAGAAAACTATTTTTTCATCGCATCACGATTGGTGGGTGGAAAAGGAATTGAAGAGGCAGCAGAGGCGGCGGTAAGTTTAGGATTTGAGCTAAAAATAGCTGGAGAGGTAAGTGGTTGGTCGCAAATGGCCAAGAGCTTAGAGAAGTATCGTAACAGTGGTAAGGTTATGTTGTTGGGGAGGGTGAGCGATGAGGAACTGTATCAACTGTATGCGAGTGCGAAGGGTTTTGTCGCCTTAGAAAAGGATGTCGATTTTGGGATGACGCCAGTGGAGGCGATGGCGGCAGGGACACCGGTGATAGCGCTTGATAATGGGGGATTTAGAGAGTCGGTAAAGAATGGAGTAACTGGGATATTGATAGAGGATACGAGAGTAGTGAGCCTTAAGAAGGCCTTGGAGAGGCTAAAGAAGACAAAATGGGATAAAAAGAAACTGCAGGACTGGGCAGAGAAGTTTAGCAGGGAGAGGTTTGAGAAAGAGATGAAGAGGGTAATTAAGGCAGCAATAAGCTAAAAGAATATGCCAGAGTTACCCGAAGTCGAGACAATTGCCAGACAGTTAGATAAAGTATTACGAGGAAAAAAGATTGAGAAAGTAGATGTACTACGAAAAGTAAGTTTTCAGGGAGATCCGGAACGGTTGATTGGCTCGACGGTGGAGAAAATAGATAGACATGCCAAAGTAATTGTGTGGCATCTAAGAGATTCGGATTTTGTGGTCATGATTCACCTAAAGATGACGGGACAGTTAGTCTTTGATGAGAAGAGAGGTGTTGGATCGCAAAATCATGCGGTGGTGGGGGGACATCCCAGTGAAGACTGGCTTAAGAAACACCCAACGAAACATACAAGAGTGGTGGTGACCTTTGATGATGGAGGGGTATTGTATTTCAATGATTTGCGGGTATTTGGTTGGATGAAGTTGATAGGTAGGGAAGAATTTGAAAAGAGGATGTCAGAGGAAGCGCCGGATGTAAATAGTGAGAGATTTACTTTGGCATATTTCAAAATGATTTTAGGTAAAACAAGAAGGCCGATCAAGTTGGTGTTGATGGATCAGGAAAAGATTGGAGGGGTAGGTAATATCTATGCTAATGATGCTTTAAACTTGTCGAGAATTGATCCTAAGAAAGGAGCAAGTAGTCTAAAGGAGGAGGAGACCGAGCGGCTTCATCGAGCGGTTGTTGATGTGATTGAGAAGGGAATCAAATATGGTGGAGCGACTTACAATGATTTCAAAGATACCAAAGGCTTAGGGGGCAAATACCAGGAACATTTTTTGGTTTATGACAGGGAAGGAAAGAAGTGTAAGAATTGTGGTGGGACAATTAAAAAAATGAAGATGGGAGGAAGAGGAACATATTTCTGTGAAGGGTGTCAGAAGTAACTTGGTTATTTTGTAGAATCGGTAAAGTACATTGAAAGCGAGGGAGGGATGGCCCAGTTGGAGTTGATGCTTGGATTGTTAATTGTGGCAGGAGTGGCAAATATTACACCCATATTTGGATCAAAGGTGGCTTGGGGTAACTATCCAGTTGATGGATACATGACTTTGGGAGATAAACGAATTCTGGGAGATCACAAGACGATTAAAGGATTGATTTTGGGAACAGTAACCTCGACTCTGCTGGGTCTTTTGATTCTGCCAAATTATCCCTGGTGGCTAGGTTTGGCTCTTGGTTTAGGAGCCTTGAGTGGGGATATGATCAAAAGCTTTTTCAAGCGAAGGATCGATATTCTTCCTGGTAGATCGTGGATTCCTTTTGATCAAGTTGATTGGGTAATAGGATATTTATTGGTGGCGGCACTATTTGTTCCGATCAATTGGTGGATGGTAGTGGCATCAATGGGTTTGGGGATATTGCTCCATTTGTTTTTCAAAGCTTTGGGATATGTAGTGAAGATAAACAAAGAGCCGATTTAAAGTATAGACAAAGTACCTTGGTTCAACTAAGGTACTTTTTTTGTGGAAAAGTGTTGTCAAATATCTTAGAATGTAGGAGATGTTGCTCAAACGGTTGGTGTTACAAGATTTTCGTAATTATGAAGGACGAGTATTTGATTTCGATGAGGGAACGATTTTGTTGGCTGGCCCCAATGCGATTGGAAAGACAAATGTGTTAGAGGCGATAAATTTGTTGGCGACGGGAAATAGTTTTAAGGCGAAGCGGATCGAAGAGATGATCCTTTTTGGTAAGGAAACGGGTAAGGTGGAGGCAGAAGTAGAGATCGAGGGTGAGATAAAGAAGCTAACGATTATTTTGACCCGGGGGGAAATCCAAGGGAAAAGGGTGGCAAAGAGACGATTCCTGATTGACGATGTGGCAAAGAGAAAAAGCGATTTTGTCGGGCTGATTTCTTGTGTGGCATTTCGTCCGGAGGATTTGGATCTAATGGATGGATCGCCGACACTGCGACGCGACTTTCTTGACGAAGTATTGATTCAGCAAAGTAGAGAATACATTAGGAGTCTTAGTTCATATACTCAGGCACTTAGGCGAAGAAACAAAATTCTTGAAGCAATTAGGGAAGGAGTAGCGAATCGATACCAATTGACATTCTGGGACGGGTTGTTGATTAAACATGGGAACGTGGTGACAGATGAACGAGAGAGACTGATCAATTATATTAATGATGTATGGCGAAGAAGTGACTTGTTTAACGGTTTAAAGATAGAATACGATAGAAGTACGATTAGCGAAAATAGACTGGAGCAGTACAAAAAAGAAGAAGTGACAGCAGGGCACACTTTGGTGGGGCCGCATAAGGATGATTTTTTAGTAAGAGATGAAGAGAGAGATTTGAGTGTTTATGGCTCGCGTGGAGAAAAGAGGATGGCGGTACTAGGATTAAAAATGGGGGAACTACTGTATCTCGAAGAAGAGCTAGGGGTGAAACCGTTACTTCTGCTGGACGATATCTTTTCGGAATTGGATGAAATACATAGTAGTGAAGTACACAGAGTAATGATAGGGAGGCAAGTTGTAGTAACGACAACAGAGGAAAACGATGCAGAAGGGATGGAGAAGGTGGTGATAGAGAGATTGTCTTAGTGTATCTTGAACTCTAAGTAATTTTGATATAGAATTTGTCTATGAAAGTACAGAAATTTGGGGCGAGTCAACTAAAAGAACTGTGGCGACCAGAAAAAACGGCAGTTAAGTTTAGTAATGGCCAGATAACAATAATTGGAGGATCGGAGTTGTTTCATGGAGCGCCGATTCTGGCATTGAAAGCGGCGTCTCGACTGATGGATATGGTCTTTTTTGCATCGCCAGCGAATGATAAGAGGGTAGTAGAGAGAATAAAGTCTAGTTTGGGTTCATTTATCTGGATTCCCTATGAAGATTTGGAAACATATATCAGGAAAAGTGATGCAATTTTGATTGGACCTGGTCTGATGCGGTATCGAAGTGAGAAAGGAGATCATAACGGTGCGGTTTGTGATCAAGCGGGTAGGGAGACAAAAGAATTGACTGAGAAGTTGTTAAAGAAGTTTCCGGACAAGAAGTGGGTGATCGATGGGGGGAGTCTACAGGTGATTAAGGCGACAAGTATCCCTAGAGGAGCGGTGTTGACACCAAACACGAAGGAATTTGGAATGTTATTTGGTGAGTGGGTAGAGATGGCAGATATGGAAAAAACGACTAAACAGGTAGAGAGAAAGGCTAGTGAATACGACTGTGTGATTGCCCTGAAGGGGCCAACGAGTATTGTTAGCGATGGGAGTAAGACTATTTGGGTAGATGGAGGGAGCGTCGGTCTGACTAAGGGTGGGACGGGGGATATTGTGGCGGGATTGACAACAGCACTATTGGCGAAGAATGGAAGCTTACTATCGGCGGCAGCAGCCAATTTCTTGGTAAAACGGGTGGGAGAAGAGCTTGAAAAAGAAAGAGGACTAATGTTTAATGCTGACGATGTGGCGGAGCAGGTACCGAAGACGTGGGGAAGATTGCTAAAAAGATGAGCCCTCAATGAGGGCTCTTAATGCGACTAGAACTTATATCCAATGATGAAGATACTGATTAAGGTCTTTTGGTCTTTAGCGGACATATCGGTGTAGGAGATCCAGTGTCCGGCTTCTGCGTAATGTAAAAGAATCTCTGGAACTACTACCATGGTGTGGCTCGAAACTTCCCATAAATTATGGTCGGCTCGTCCTTCTTTGCAACCAGGCCACGGACATCGCTGGATATCTAGCCATTGAGTTTGTAGTTTAATGGTAATGTTGAGTCCTTCGGTTTCCCAAAGGCCCTTAACGCGCATGGCCTTAATGGCCTCGCTAAGAAGGTTGAGAGCTTCGTGAAGAGCTTCTTGATGCATTAAACACTCCTTTATGTGTACGGATTATCTTATCACAGATGGCCTATAGACTCAATAGTTACTTCTTCTTAGGTTTGCTGTTGATTTTGGTTCTGTGCTGGTTTTTCTTTTTTGTCAGGAAGGTAGTTTGTAGCTGGGTTAGTTGGAGAGTGACAAGAACGGCTAGGGCAGTGATGGCAACAGCATAGATAGTCAGTGAAATAAGACCATAACTTTCGGGGAAGTAAGGTCTGATGTAGATATCAACGGTTTCACGAACAACTTCATTCCAGGCGAGGGCGGCAACGAGGCCGAAACCTGAAGTGGCTAGGGTGAGCATCTGTTTCACGACGGCTTGGGGAAGGTCGAGAATAGAATCGGGGGGAGTGATTTTTTTGGACATAGATGTATCTTACACGGAAAAAGCCCGAGATCGGGCTTTGATAGACTCAATTTAGTTACTAATTATGTCGAAACCTTGAATGGTGTCGTAGTAGAAACCGGTATGGCTATCATTGGAGTTGACACTGAATGACAATTTAGAACAAGAGTAAACAGATGAATTTGTCAAAAAGTCAGAGCAGCTTCTAAAACCAAGATAAGAGTCTAGAGAAAATGGTTTGTAGAACCACCAAAAACTAAGGTAAATTCTTGGCGAGGACAATGAGAATGAACCATCTAAATGTGGTAAGGAGCGGAATGGGGTATTAAAACTACAACTCGGCTCTGTAAGGCTGGGTATCGGTGGATTGGCGTAAGGATCGCCTGGCGTACAGCTTGGAGAAAAAAAGAGAACGAGAAAGAGAATCAAAATACAAAGAAAGAATAAAGCGGAGAGAGAAAAAAGAATTTTTTTCTTCACTGTGACACCTCCAATTAAAGTACCTGTCTATTTTAGCATAAAATGACCAGGTAAATTAGAATAAATTGCTTTTTGCCGCATAATCTGCGAGAATTGGAAGATGTATTTTCCTCGGTTTAGAATAAGTAACAAAACACTTGTTGATGTAGCTAGAATTGAAGCGGCGAAAGAGTTGATTGGAATAACTCCCCTGGTAAGTTCTTGGGAAATGAAATTGCGAGAAGAAGTAATAGTGAAACAGATACTGTTTAGCCTTAGGGTAGAAGGGAACGGGTTAGATCAGCATCAAATTGAGAAAATCATCCAAGAGGACCCATTAAGAGGAGATGTTGCTTCGGAAATAGGAGCGAGAGTAGGGATAAGAGGACGAGAGAGTGAAGTGCAGGAAGTGATGAATTTAAGAAATGGGTTGAAGATTATTGATCAATGGATAGTGATGCAGAGACGGAGAGGAGGGAGCTATATCTATAGTAAGGAGTTGCTATTACAGATAGAGACATTGATCTTAGAGAAATTGGTTTCTGTGGAAGAGATTGGGGAGTGGAGAAAGGAGCAACTTGGTGAGGTGGGGATGGGTAATTTTGTTTTTCGACCACCGAATGCGGTTGAAGTAAGTTTTCAGATTAATGATCTATTTGCTTGGTTGAACACGAGAGAGGCAAGAGAATTACACCCGGTGTTGAAAGTGGCGATAACTGATTTTGAGCTGAGTAGGGTTTATCCCTTTAGGACGAAGAGTAATGTAATCACTCGGGCCTTTGTCTTTTTTATGTTGGCGATCGAGGGGCTGTCGGAGAGGAGACTAGTGGGACTTGAAGAAGTCAGATCAGAGAACTTGTTAGATTGGTATCAAGCGCTAGTGCAGGCGGAAAAAGAGATGGATCTGACGGCTTGGATGGAGATGTGGAGTGAGCTGCTACGGGACGAAACAGAAAAAACAAAACAAAAAGTGAGACGGTTGACAGTAGATCTTCAGGTGCAGGAGAGACTGAATCGGCAAATTGCTTTGAATGAGCGGCAGATAAACTTGATAAGTTATATGGAAGCAAAAGACTGGATTACTTTGATACAGATGAGAGCGGTGTTTGCCGAGGTGAGCGATGATACAATCTTAAGAGATCTGAAAGGATTAATTAAGAAAGGATTAGTTAGAAAGAAAGGAAGAACCAAAGGAGCTAAATATATCCTTAAGAGTTTAATAAGGTGAAATTCATAGAGTTAGCGGAGATATTTAGAGAGTTGGAAAACACGGCGTCGAGAAACACGATGACGGAGATATTGGCCAATCTACTGAAGAACGTGGATGAGTCAGAGGTGAAACCACTTATCTATCTCTCTTTAGGTCAACTGGGGCCGTCGTTTGCCAGGGTGCAGTTTAATCTAGCAGAAAAACAAGTGCAGAAGTCGTTGGCAAGTGGCTTTGTAGTTACGGAAGAGAGGGTGGGGAAACTATACAAACAGTTGGGTGACTTAGGAGTGGTGGCGGAGAAACTAAGTGAAATGCAGCCATCGGAAAGGGGTGAGGGTGATGTAAGTGGAGTATATCGGCGATTAATGGAGATAGCGGGGGATGAGGGGGCGGGTTCTCAAGAAAGAAAGATAGAAGGTTTGGCGAGATTAATTCAGAAGATGGAGTCATTGTCAGCCCGGTATGTGGTGAGGATTGTAATGGGAAAACTAAGATTGGGCTTTTCGGACAAGACGATTTTAGATGCCATATCAGTGATGGAAAGGGGAGACAAGAGTCTGAAGGATCAACTGGAGCTGGCTTACCAAATTAAGCCAGATATTGGACAGTTGGTAGAGGATATCAAGAAAAAAGGGATTGAACGGGCGATGGTAGAGATTGAGGCGACACTAGGGATACCGATTAGCCCGATGTTGTGCCAAAGACTTAAGTCGCCAAAAGAGATGGTGAAGAAAATGGGCGAGGTGGCAGTGGAGCCGAAGTTTGACGGGCTTAGGGCTCAGATTCATTTTAGGAGGGGAGGGAAAGGTTTTGTCAGAGTTTTTACGAGAAACTTAGAAGAAGTAAGTCACATGTTTCCCGAGTTGGCAAAAATGGGAGAGGATGTATCAGCAGACGAACTGGTGTTGGACAGTGAAGCAGTTGGATTTGATCCTACAACCAAGAAAATGTTGTCTTTTCAGATGACAATTACCAGAAAAAGAAAACATGGGATAGGTGAACAAGCGGAAAAGGTGCCATTAAAGTTCTTTGTTTTTGATGTGATGTACAAGAACGGCAAGAGTTTGATTGACAAGACCTATGAAGAAAGGCGGAGGATTTTAAAAGAAACGATAAAGGACAAAAGACTGTTAGTGGTCGATGATTACTGGACGACTGATGAGGCGGAAAAAATTGAGAAGACGCATCGTGAATTATTGAAACAAGGACTAGAAGGAGTGGTGGTGAAAATGTTAGGAAGCAAATACGTACCGGGGAGAACGGGCTGGAGGTGGGTGAAGATGAAGGAAGTAGAAGAAGCGAAAGCAAAACTTTCGGATACTTTGGATTGTGTAGTGATGGGCTATTATGCTGGCAGAGGTAAGCGATCTATCTTTGGTTTGGGTGCTTTCCTGGTGGGAGTGAGAAGGGGAGATGAAGTAGTCACAATTGCCAAGATAGGGACGGGATTGTCAGATGAGCAGTTTAGGGAAATGAAGAAGAGGTTGGACAGGTTAATACGTACCACTAGGCCGAAAGAGTACGTAGTAGACAAGAATCTATACCCAGATGTTTGGGTTGATCCCGGATTGGTGGTGGAGATAGCGGCGGATGAGATAACCCGATCGCCGATTCATAGTGGCGGAGTGGCATTGAGGTTCCCTCGATTAGTCAGGTTTAGGGATGATAAAAGTTTGAATGAAGTGACGTCGGTAGAGGAAGTGAGGACAATGTAGTAGGATTAAAGGATGATTGTAAAAACTATTGTAGATTTCTTTTTGCATATAGATAAGAACTTAGAGTGGGTGATTTCTACCTATGGTGTATTAACCTACGGCATCTTGTTCATGGTTATTTTTATGGAGACGGGTTTTGTAGTCACACCTTTTCTACCGGGAGACTCATTGATCTTTGCGACGGGAGTCTTTGCAGCTAGAGGGGCATTTGATCAGGTGTTAATTTACATCCTGCTGTTAATTGCAGCTTTCTTGGGTGATACCGTCAATTACTGGATCGGACATTATGTCGGACCAGTAGCGTTTGAGGGGAGGTATAAGTTCTTGAAGAAAGAATATCTGCATAAGGCACAGAAGTTTTATGATAAGCATGGGGGAAAGGCGATTGTACTGGCGCGATTTGTGCCGATTGTGAGAACTTTTGCTCCCTTTGTGGCGGGAATAGGGAAGATGGAGTACAAGCGATTTATTGCTTACAATCTGTTGGGCGGATTCCTTTGGGTAAGTCTGTTTCTTTGGTCGGGATACTTCTTTGGTGGGGTTCCGTTTGTGGAGAAGAATTTTCATTATGTAATGGTGGTAATAGTGCTTATCTCAGTCGTTCCGATTGGAATTGAGTGGTTAAAGGCAAAACAAGAGAAAAGTCATGTAGTGACCGACTTCACTAAAGGACACAAAATCTCAAAGAAGTAACATTGCGTCGCCAAAAGAAAGGAATCGTAGGGAAGCCTTATTAGTGGTTGAATTTTGTTAGGATAAGCTGATGGAGAAAATCATGCAAGGATTGAATCAAACAGAAGTAGAGGAGAACAGACGGAGATTTGGGTCAAATCTAATCCCCGGTGGGAAGAGACTGGTGTGGTTGAGAATATTATTGAGTCAATTCAAATCTCCTTTGGTGTATATCTTGTTGGTGGCAGCCGTAATTACATACTTCTTGGGTGAATACGTAGATATGGGCGTGATCTTGGTTGCAGTGATAGTGAATACTTTGCTCGGTTTCTTTCAAGAATATCGGGCAGAGAAGAGTCTCTTTGCCCTAAAGAAGATCCTGACACCAAAGGTCTTGGTGATACGAGAAGGGAGAGAGAAGGAAATTCTGGTTGATGAAGTGGTGGTGGGTGATATAGTCTTCATGTCGGATCTACATAAGGTGGCGGCGGATGGTGTTGTTCTAGAAGAAGACAGTCTTTTTTGTGATGAGTCGATTTTGACGGGGGAAAGTGTTTCGGTGGAGAAGATGGATTATCCGTTGACAGATAATATGGATACGGGGTCACTGGTGATAGAGCTTAGGAAAAGTTTTGATAACGTTGAGAACAAGTTCAAGGTGTCGATGGGGACAAAAGTGGAAGTGGGAGTGGGGAAAATGTTAGTGCTTCGGGTGGGGCAGGAGACAGAAATGGGGAAAATTGCACTGTCGCTTAAGGAATCGAGGACTGAATTGACGCCACTTCAGAAGAATGTCAAACAATTGGCTTCATACCTAGCAGCCTTGGTCATTGTGACCTCGGTAGCAGTGCTGGTGGTGGGATTGGTAGTGGGAGACAGTTTTGTGGAGATCTTTCCGACAACAGTAGCCTTGGCGGTGGGAGCGATACCCGAGGGATTACTGGTGTCGCTAACAGTGATTTTGGCGATTGGAATGCAACGAATTCTGAAACAAAGAGCGGTAGTGAGAGAGCTGACATCGGCGGAGACGTTGGGAAGTGTCAATGTAATCTGTGCAGATAAAACAGGAACCTTGACAGAAGGAGTGATGCGAGTGACGGGATCGCTTTTGGACTTAAATGGAAAAGAGAGCAGCACCCTAAAAGAGAATCTGTTCAAAGCGGCCATTCTATGTAATGACGGAAGGGACCCGCTTGAAGTGGGAATGAGGAAGTGGGCGGAGCGTGAGAACGGAAGTGAGAAAGTAGAGATGTGGAGGCGGAGGTTTGAGCGGGTGGACAGTATCCCGTTTAGCTCAAAGTATCGCTTCATTGCGACTCTACATAAAGACGGAGAGAAAAGACTGTTGTTCATGTCGGGTGCTCCGGAAACGATATTGGAGAGGTGCAAAATGACAGCTAGCAAGAAGCTCTTATGGGAGGAGAAATTTAGAGAGTTGGCAAGTAGGGGACATCGATTGATTGGTTTCGGTGAGAGAGAAATGAAGGGTCGAAGATCGAAAGTAGAAGAAAGTGACCTTAGTCATCTGGTTTGGTTAGGTATTTTGGTATACGAGGATCCGGTGAGGGAAGGAGTTGCTGGACTGATTAAGCAGTTACAAGAGGCGAATATAAAGGTGAAGGTGATTACGGGAGACTATGTCGAGACGGCGGCGGCGGTACTTCGACAGATTGGGTTATTGAAGAGTGGTGAGGGAGAAAAGATGATGAGTGGAGATGACTTGGAAGGATTGGCTGATGAAGAGCTGGATGATCGGATTGAAGGAATTGTTTTGTTTGCTCGGACCAAACCGGATCAAAAACTGCGAATAGTTGAGTCGCTTCAAAGAAAAGGGTTGGTGGTGGCAATGACGGGTGATGGGGTAAACGATGCTCCGGCATTGGCAAAGGCAGATATAGGGATAGTGGTGGAGGGAGCGAGTGATGTGGCAAAGGAAACGGCTGATCTGGTCTTATTGGACAACAACTTTGCGACGATTGTGCACGCGATCGAGGAGGGGAGGGGAATTTTTGATAACTTAAAGAAGATAATTATCTATCTTTTGTCTGACGCATTTGCTGAGATAATGGTAGTTATCGTGAGTCTTGTGCTGCGATGGCCATTGCCGATCTTGGCAACGCAAATTCTATGGATCAATTTAGTCTCGGACGGATTCCCTAATTTGGCTTTAACGATGGAGCCCAAAGAAGCGGGACTACTTAAACAATTGCCCAAGAAGCGCGGTGGGAGATTGATTGATGGTGAAGTGTTATTGTTGATCGCATTAATTTCAGTGGCGGCGGCGGTGATGACGTTGCTTGCCTTTGGATACTTTTGGGGAAATGTCAAATATGGATTGATGGAGGCGAGAACAGTAGCATTTACCATGCTTGGAGTGAGTTCTTTGTTTTACGTTTTCTCAAGTAGGTCGATTTCCTTACCAATTTGGAAAGTCAACCTTTTTAGAAATTGGTGGTTGATCGGTGGTGTAGTAATGGGTATGGCGATGCAGTTAGCCGTGATATATGTGCCGATACTACAGAGGATATTTGGGACGACGCCGTTGGATTTGCGGCAGTGGCTGGTGATTTTGGCGGGGTCAGCGGTGTTGATGACGCTAGTTGAGGGAGTTAAATCTGTATACGGAAAGAGACGCTAACAGTTTAAAATAGGGGTATGTTGTGGATCAGAGTAGCCATTTTACTGTTGGCGACAGGAGTGTTAGCGAAAACAACCGAGTTGGTGGTGGAGGGGCTGAGTGAACTATCGAGGAAAGTCAGAGTTGGCAAATACGCCCTGTCTGTCGTAGTATTAGCACTTTCGACTTCTTTTCCTGAATTGTTTGTGGGAGTTACAGCAGCTTTGAGTGGAGAGCCAAGCCTTTCTCTTGGAAACGTACTGGGGAGTAACATTGCCAATATTTCTTTGGTAATGGGAATAGCGACTGTAATTGGCGGATCGATACCGATTGTGGGTGGGTACTTGAAGAAAGACTTTTGGTATGCGTTTTTAGCGGGGATGTTGCCGGTTTTTTTGATTCTGGATGGAACTCTTTCCCGGGTGGATGGTTTGGCATTGATTGTGATTTATGGTTACTATGTGGTGGGAGTGCTTAGGAGGAGGCATGTTGAGTCAGTTAAACGAGAAATGGAGGAAAGACGGGGTAGGCTGCTTAGGAGTCTCAAATTGATCGGAACAAGTGGAAGACGGCCGGTGGCCAAGGTGTTATTCGGAATGGCGATACTCTTGTTATCAGCTGACCTGGTGGTAAAAATGGCCAGCCAAATATCATTGGAATTGGGAGTGCCGACGCTACTGATTGGGCTGATTTTGGTGGCGGTAGGAACAAGCCTGCCGGAGCTAGTGGTGGAGATAGCGGCGGTGAGACGACGAGAGGTGGCTTTGATTTTTGGCAACTTACTGGGAAGTACGGTAGCCAACTCTACGTTAATTATTGGATTAACTGTTTTAATCTCGCCAATAGAGGTGCAGACGATTGACTCATACCTTATAGCTAGTTTGACTTACTTAATAGTCTTTGGCGCATTCTGGATCTTTTCGAAAAGCAAAAGGCGTTTGACGGCGGTAGAGGGAGGAGTGTTGATATTTATATACGGATTGTTTGTCCTGGCTGAGTTTTTGCGGACAAATAGCTTTGAGTGAAGACTAGAGATCGGTGGAGAGTTTCTTAAGAAAAGCTTTTATCTTTTGTTGGCGTTTTTTGGGGAGGGCTTTGTCTTTGAGGTCATGAATAAAGAGATCGATGCGATCGAGAAGGGTCTGATTAGGGTCATCACTGGCAAAAATATGACCGCCCATGGCATAGCCTTTGGGTTTGAAAATTGAGCTCTTACTGTTGCCTGTGAGGGCATGGAGACGTTTACTAGCCATTTGTTGGAGAGTGGTAAGAGTCCCTTCTTTGCGGAAACGGCGGAGTGAGTAGATAAAACGCGGTTCTTGGTAGATTTTGAAATCAAGTTTCTTTTTGAAGCCTGTTTTGACAAAATCTTCGTCCTCACCGTATTTGACATCTTCGGGGAAGCCTCCAATTGTCTGGAAAGACGCGGCAGAGCAGCCCATGAAGACGCCGACGGCGATGGGAGATTCGACAAACTTGCTGATTTCCAGACCGAAATTAATGAGGGTAATGAGGGCTTGATCAGCGGTTTTTTTGGAATCAGGGATGGCCCAGGTGGTAAAGATATCTGCGGGATCCTTGTGGAGTTGAAAAGAGAGGCCTTCGAGAAAATATTGAGGGAGTTGAGTGTCGGCATCGATGAAGAGAAGGAATTGGCCCTGAGAGGCCTTGGCACCAAGATTTCTTTGATGGCTAACATTTCGAATGGGTGAGATAATTTGGATAAAACTGGGAAGACTTTTTTCGTAGCCTTTGGCGAGGTGGAGAGTGGCATCTTCAGACTTACCATCGACGTGGATGACTTCAAAGTTATTACTGGTTTGGTGGCCAAGATCTTCTAAGAGCCGGGGAAGGAACTTCTCTTCGTTGAGGCTGGGAATGATGACAGAGAAAAGGGGTTTTGTGTTTGGCATAGATATGAGTAGAATTGTAACTGATGAAACTAATTGTTGGGCTGGGTAATCCAGGAAAGGAATACGCTAAGACGCGACATAATGTTGGGTTTACGGCGATAGATACTTTGGCGGCTGAGCTGGCAATAGAGATGAAGGAAGAAAAGAAGTTTGAGGCAAAGATAGGGAGGGTAGAGGATGTCTTGTTGGTGAAGCCCTTGACCTTTATGAATCGTTCAGGAGAGGCAGTGGCTAGATTGGCTGGTTTTTACAAGGTAAAAAAGGATGACCTGTGGGTGATTCATGATGATTTGGATATAGTTTTGGGAGAATATAAGATTCAAAAGGGAATAGGACCGAAGATGCATAACGGGGTAACCTCAGTAGAAGAAAAACTAGGGAGTAAGAATTTCTGGCGGGTGAGGGTTGGAGTAGATAATCGGGCGGGTTTTGAGTATCGGGTAGTGGGTGAGCAATATGTACTGAGTGAATTTGAGGAAAAGGAGGTCAAGATAGTAGAGAAAGTGTTGAAAAAAGCGATGATTGAGCTTGAAGAAAGAGGAGCTCTTAAGTAAAATGCAAGATTTGAAGAGTGTATTGAAAGATCATCAAATAGAGACGGACAAGCAAAGACGGATCAGTCGGGAATGGCAGGACTACGCATATCGACTGGCAGTGGAGCTATTGGACACGGCACATACGCCAATATACATGCGATTGGCGAAGAATACGGACAGAGCACTATTGGAGGAGACAAGGATTTTTGTTAGAGGGGCGACAAAGGCAAACAATAAAGGGCGATTGTTTATGTGGAAGCTAAAACAATTAAAAGAAGAATGGAGTAAACGGGAGAAAGATTAAATATGTCTATGAACATGATTGAGAAATTAAAACAGGTATCAGCCATTCAGGCGATCGATTCAGATGAGGACTTGTCGGTATGGTTTTCGGAAGATCTGCGGAGGATATTGGAAGAATGGGAGAAGCAGAGAGTATTACCTGATAAAGGGAAACGAGTAATGGTATTTTTTCCAGAAGAGATTGAGATCTTGAAAGAAGGTGAGAAGGCATTATTTATCGGAGAAGAAAGACTACTGGGAACGGTGGCAATGAGTATTAATTTACCGAATGATGAGGTGTGGAGATACGTATTGAGAGAGAGCTACGGAGGTATTGAGGTGTATCGGTTGACGATTGATGAGCAAATTAGGGGGTTACAGTGGATAAAAGTGAAAGTGGAGGCCAGGGAAGGAATAGAGATGTGGTTGGGACTGGTGACTGATGGGGAGCTTGATGGTTTATTGAAGGTATTGAGGGGAGACTAGAGGGTGGGAATGATACGATGGAAAAATGAGGCGTTTATCTGTTAATTTTGTAGCTGATCGTTGGTGGTGGAAGGTGGGAGCGATGTTGGGAGTAGGTTTTTTTGTCTTTTTGGCGGATGCGATTTTAAGTGATTGGGTGCCGAGTTTTGTTCAGGAGAAAATGGGAGGGTCACTGTTCATGGGATTGGTAATGGCGTTTTCGTCGATGGTGGGATTAGGAGCGGATTTGATTTTTCCTCAATTACTAAAGGAGACAACGGTGAGGAAGTTGGTAATGGGAGCGTTATTGAGTAGCTTTGGCTTTTCGGCAATTCTATTTGGTTCGACTTGGTGGCCGATACTTTGGATATTTTTGATGGCGATGGTGATATGGGGAGTGTATTACGAACTACTTGGTTTTGCCAATCAGCAGTTTGTGGCAGAAGTAGTGCCCTTAAGGTCCCGATCAGGGGCTTGGGCAGTGATGGGAACGTTTAAAAGCTTGGCATATTTCTTGGGTCCGATATTTTCCGGATTGCTAATCGCTAATCGGGGAGAGAGATCGCTACTGATGGTGACGGGAGGGATGACGCTACTTGCGATGGCGGCATTGACAGTGATGAGATTGCCGAACAAAAAAGTGAAGGTAGAAGTAGAGGAGATAAATGTGGGGAGAGAGGTAGGACATTGGTTAGTGCTGCTTAAGCATGTGTGGCCGGTAATCTTAATTAGTTTGATGATGGGATTAATTGATGCAACTTTTTGGACGACGGGGACGATCTGGACCGATAAATTGGCGGAGCAAAACTGGTGGGGAGGGATGTTTCTGTCGGCATATATGCTCCCCTCTTTGTTTATTGGTCTTGTAATGGCGCGTCTAGGAATCTTTCAACACAAAAAAAGGATTTCTGAAGTGCTGTTATTGTTGGCGGGAGTGGGACTGAGTTTCTTGGCAATTAATGACGCAGTCTGGTGGCAACTGATGGTGGTATTTTTGGCGAGCTGTATGACTGCCGTGGCCGGGCCATTGACGGATGCAGTATACAGTGACGTCGTGGCACGGATGGGGCGAGAGAGGAAGCATTTGATTGGGTTGTCGAGCTCGACGATAAGTTTGGCGTATATTGTGGGACCGATAGGAGCAGGAGGGATTGCCTCTTTGGCGGGCGAGAGAATGACTTTTGCGCTAATGGGGGGAATAGTGGCGGTGGTGGCATTGGTTTTGTTGTTTGTAACGCCAAGGAAACTTAAGCTACCCCAGATGGAAATACAGAAGTGGGAATAATTTGACAAGAGCGATGTATAGATGTATGGTGTATGTATGATGATAAGAACACAGGTGTATATTCCGCAGGAGATGATGATAGATCTTAGGTATTTGGCTAAACAGAAAAAGCTAAGTGTTTCCGACTTGATTAGAAAAGGTGCAGATAAGGTGATAAGGGCGGATAAAAACCAGAAAAAAAACACCTTAGAATCCTTGATTGGTAAGGGAAAATGGGGCAGGAAAACAAATGCTGTAGATGTGATCAATGATTATTACAGTAAAGTAGGTGAATGAAAGTCCTAGTAGATTCAGATGCTTTGTTTGCAATATATTTTGCCAGGGACGCCTTGCACGACAAAGCCAGCTTTAAATTGAGAGAATTGGTGGGGAACAAAGATGAGTTGGTGGTGACGAATTTAGTTTTACAAGAGATTGTGACTATAATTAGTAGTCGGTTAGGTCAAAGTCAAGCTTTGGAATTCTTGATAGACACAGAGAAGACAGATCTTAGAGTAATTTTTGTAGATGAGCCAATGACTGAAGAGATCTGGAATCTTTTTAGGCGACAAACTAAAAAAGGGACATCTTTTGTTGACTGTGCTAACGTGATGGTTTGTAAAAGTCTCAAACTAGACAAGATTTTTAGTTTCGACAAGTTCTACAAAAGGGTTGGTCTGGAGATGGTTCAATAAGAAAAAGCCACCGGATGGTGGCTTGGGTAAGGTTGCTACTTAAACTTCTATTTTATTACCGTACTAAGAACAGCATCTAAAATAGCTTTTTCTTTTTCATCAAGGAGAGAAGTAATTGTGTGGATGAGACGAGGTAGATTTGTGGTAATGTCAGGTTCGAAGTCGTAAGTTTCAAAGTTTGAGACAAAGGGGCGGGAATGGCGAGTACGAAAGATCTTCTCGACACCACCAAAGCAACCGAGACGGACAAAAAGATGGGGAACAAGGTAGGTGTAACCAATATAGATATCGCGAATTCCGGGGAGATGGCACCAAAGATTGAGACGAAGATTTACTGGCTCTATTGCAAGAAGACGCTTCAAGAAGCTGTTTTCTCTTAGCCAATCGGTAGCACAGCTTGTGATTTGGTCGATGGTGGTGTCGTTGATAGTTACGGGTAGGACAAGAATCTCTCTAGGTGAAGTAGCCAAGATTTTGTTGTCAAGAATGAAGGCCAATTTGGCATTTAAGCGTTTTTGGTAGTGGTCAAAGAGAGTGAAAGCACCGATGCGCTGGAATTGGAACAGGGCAATCTTAGTTTGGCGACGGACTTTGTCAAAGTCGTCGGAATAATGTTTTTTTATCAATGTGTGAGTATAGGTGAGTGGGTCGGCGACAACGAGCTTGTCGAGTGAAAGCGGTTTGCCTAGGCTTGCAGTAACGGTGATTTCCTCGACAGCAGCGATTAGAGTAGGAGATGAGTGATGATAGACGAACTCTTGGAAAGATAGGGCGTGATTGCGATGTCGAGTTTGAAAGACAACTTTTGTTTCATTGTTGACATAGTGAGTAGCTGAAAGGACAAGTTCGCCAACCCAAGCATGACCGAGCTGAGAGGCGAGAGCGGGGAGTTTGTCCAGGGAGTTAATGTTGACAGTGATAGAGTAGTTTTCGAAGTTGTCGGACTCCTTGGAGCTAAAGATGAATGCCTTATCTACATTGGGGTGGTTGAGAGCGAACTCTTGAGGTAGAACGGGAGCTTCGGAGCAAAGGCGCTTCGTGAGTGCTTTAAGTTGAATGAAGATATGGAAAGTGACGGGTACGGCGGTGGCTTGATATCTTGTAAGTGATTTAATCAATATTAAAGAGCCTCCTATTTTAGGACTCGATTTCGGAACTCGACCTATATTTTAGCATGTGGGATGTAATTTAGGAAGCTTGGGAGAGAGTAAGGCAATACTCTAGGGCGAGGTCAATGAAGGTTTCAATGTCATATGTATTGGTGGAGTAAGCAATGAGGAAGGATTGGTTATTTGTGGTAAGGACGCCGGCATCATTGACGTGGCGATAACCGAATTGCCAATCATCAGGATTGATGGCGCCATTTTTGCCATAGAATGAATAGTTGAGACTGGGATAAGTAGACGACGCACGGATGAGGGCTCTCTCTAGAGGGGGTTGATACTCTGAATCGGGGATGCTGAGAAGGACTTTGGCTTGGCCTAGATTCTCGAGAAAGGTCTTCGAGTAGGTATCGAGGGAGGTGTCGGGAGAAAAGTGGTGATAGGAAGAGAGAATAAGATCATATAGAGCTTCTTGGTTTTCGAGGGAGAAATAGAAATGGCTCAGAGCGGTAAGATTAATGGGATTGGCGAAACCGTCTGTTGTCTGATCGTTATATGGAGGTGGCTTCAGACCGATGACTGTGGTGGCACGGGCTTTATTGACAGGGGGATAGCCCCAGAGGGTGAGACCAAGATTGTTAGGGAAACGAAGAACGTTGTGGAGAAAGAGATTGAACTCATCGAGGGATGTTTCTGGAGAAGTGGAAACGGAGTCAAGAATTCGAGCCGTGGCTCCATTATTGCTATAGACAATCATGCGATAGGCGTCGGTACCTTTAAGAAGGGAAAGATTTGGATGCTTGAGTAGAGAATAGATGAGAATAGGGGCCTTGATGGTGCTGGCAGCGGGCTGGATGTCATTGCCACCAAAGTCAAAGAAAAGGTCTGGATGAGTGAGGGGAATGAGATGAAGACGGAGTCGGTGTTCTTGAGGATGAGAAAGAAGTTCTTGAGAAAAAGCTTGGAGATAAAAATCATGAATCTGTATTTGCTCGGGAGAAGAAGTAGCCTCTGTAATAACCGGAGGTTCAGTGGCTTCAGGGGTGATCTCTGTAGGTTGAGGGGTGTGGCTGGCAGTGGGGAGTCTAATCTCTGGTGACAGAGTAAGATAAGGGAGTGGCGTTGGTGTTGGTTGATTTTCTTTTGTCTGACAGGCGGCCAGAAGAGCGGGGATGCTTAGACTAAGGAGCTTTAAGAAGTCGCGACGAGATCTTTCCATAGGGTGATTGTAGTTTGTTATGTAATTTGATTACATGAATTGCATGAACAGAAGAGAAGCTTTGTATCGGATCGGGTTGGTGATGGGTGGGGTTACCCTGGTAGCGTGTGGAAGGAAAGAGGATGAGATCCCGAGGATGGGAGAGACGCCTAACGTAATACCGACTCCTGAGCTTGTGCCGACAATGGCGTCAACGGCGACTCAGGTCCCAGTAGAAACGGAGACGATTGTGCCACCAGAGACTCTAACCGCGACACTAAGGCCAACAGAGACGGGAACTCCGTTATCAGAAGAAGAGGTAGAGAGAAATGTTGAGGCCCTAAGAGAAAAAATGGATGGATTGTCGTTTGTTAGTCGTAACACTTTGGTCGAAGTAATTCGCTATGGGTGGAACGGAAGGGCTTGGTTTGAGGCAAAAGAGTTTTCGATAGAGACAGTTCCTCTATCAAATATCCGGTTTGATATAACGAACATTGAGGCAGATTTTGTGCCTGAGACGGTTAGTAGCGAGGCCTATTATGTTTTTAAGGGATACATTCCAAATATGACGGGAGATCCCTCGAGATGGTTGGCCCATGTTGCGAGGTTTTATCCCAATTCTAATGAGCTGGAGTGGCTGGCCACGCCTCTGGGTAAAGACTTAGAAAAGTATCAAGGACTTGAGGAGCATTATGGGAGTGGACTTGAGAGGACGGTCTATGACAGTAAGGTGTATAACATGTTACTTGGGCTTGACGTATTTAGAAAAAGTGCTCTGACTGGCTTTGGCCAGGGAGAGACGTTTTCTTTTTTGGAGGCGGTGAAGTTGGCAGAGGTAGTTCAAAACGGTGATTACAGTCAAGAAGAGGGACACCTGAGTGAGAACCCCGACTTTGGTTTGCCGGGATTTGATTCGTCGCGTCATGTGGTGAGACTTGGGGGGTATTGTGGCTTTGCGACGGTTACGGGGAAGGTGGCGTATAGGGCATACAGAAAGGGAGGATGGGTGTTGGTAAATGGTCAACCCCATTCGGGGGATAATCAGTATTATGTAAATCGAGAGGATAAGGATACCCTGGATTACACGGCGGTAATTGCAAATGGTAAGAGAGTGGATGTAAAGATAAAGAATGTCAGCAATGAGAGGCTTTACTTAATTCCTCAAGCACATCTTGAGATTCCTGATTTACCTGAAGGGACTGTTTTAGGTAACTCGATGGAGAAGCCGGCATCGGTGCGTCTTTGGATCTCGATAACATTGACGGATAGGCAGCCTGCATTGGAAGACAGTCAGTCGGTACTAGATTGTCTGAAAAGATTTATGGCGTATCGAGAAAAGTACGGGGGTGGAGAAATAAACGGTTTTGATGTTCGTCCTTATTGGGGTGAGTAAACAAATATGAATAGAAGAGAGTTTTTGTATTTGATGGGGATCGGTGCAGCGGGGTTTTTCAGTGCTTGTTCAAAGCGAGAGGAGGGAGAGATTGAGACAGTGACGCTTTTACCCACATCAACAGCACGACCTACGGAAACGGTCACGCCGTCTCCAACGGTAACGGTGACACTGACACAAACGCCAACTGTGATGCCAACAGAAACTCAAAGGTCACCCGAGGTGGAGACGAGTTTCTATGATGGTGGTTTTATCGACTCAATATACTCGATGAAGGAGGAAGGTGTAACACTTTGGGATATTGAAGTAGATGAAAAAGTGATGGGAGTAGTAGCAAGTTTGGGAGTAATGCCAATTGAAGGAGATTGTACGGCTTTACTGATGCGATCTATTCCAACCGATTGGATTTTTAGCGGAATACGATACACAAGAAAGTACGAGCCAAGGTGGGAAATGGTTTTGACGGATAGTATTGGGATAAAACGAGTAGGATTCAAGCAATTTGCGGATGAGACGCTAGCGATCGATGCGGCGGCGGCATTACTTTCTTTGCAGTTAGCGGCGGCTGAGGAAGGGGTCGAGTTTTTCATGGCAAGTGGTTTTCGATCCCATGAGGAACAAGCGAGATGGTATGAGAGTAATCCGACTGGTGCGGGAGGAGTGGGGAGGAGTGAACATATCACTGGCTTGGCAGTGGATTTGTACAAGGATAGGTGGGCAGAGATTTCTTTAACACAGGACTTTCAGAAAATGGCGAATAGATTTGGTTTTGTTAGTTCGCTTAACTGGGTCTATGATCCGCCGCATTATTTCTATCTTGACGGGGTATGGCCAGGGTTGACGCAGGCACTTATTGATGCGGGTTTAGATCCCAATGATGTCTACAACTGTGTTCAAGCGAGATTAGCAGTATTTCGGCTATTGGTTGCACTCTTGGAGCGGAGATAATGAGAATTTGTTATGCTGAGGGGATGGTATTGCTAAGGAAAGGGAATGGGGTAAGTAAATTCTTAATGCATCAATATTGGCTGATTGGGATATTATTGCTATTGACGGGCTCTAGATTGTTGACGGGTTATTGGGAGTTGTCTTTGTTGATTCTTTGGTGGTGGTTAGGAGGGATAATCGGTTTTCTATTTGTTTTTACAGACAGACTGGTTTATGCTTTTTGGCAACAACCAGATGAGCTTTTGTCGAGAAAAATAAAGGAGCTGTTCTCGGTGGGCAAGATTGGAGATGGGCTAGCTTTGGCACTCCAGGAACGGGAGGAACACCAACATTTGGTAGTGAGAAGCTTGTTGTTCCTCCTAGTGTGGGTGGTACTAGGATTCTTGGCGATGTCCTCGTCATCGGGATCGTTTGGGAGAGGATTTATGCTGGGACTTGGACTTCATCTGACTTTTGATCTAATGGCAGATTATTTGGGCAAGGGGAGAGATGTTAGGCTCTGGTTTTGGCAGATAAAGAGGGAGTTTTCTCAGCAGGAGATAACGACAGTGGTGTGGGGATATGTGATTTTGTTTGTTTTGATTGCATTGGGATTATGAGTATAAAAAAAGGCGGCTGAGATGGCCGCCGGGAAAGGATTTCAGACAAGTTCAGTGAGATGCATCACTTCTTGCGCGACTGTGCTTAAGTTGTGTCTAATGTTTTGTGCCGAAGTTAATAGAAGTTCAGGAGGATCAAATGCAGACACCCGTTGACCAGCGGTCTTTGTATATTTGTTCCATCTGTCGTTAATATGGAGTACCTCGTCACGGCAGTACAGAAGATTGCCGGAATAGAGTCGGTAGGTGTTGTTAGGTGAAAGGGTAATCATAAGGGCGAAGAACTCACGTCCCCCGGTTGAACTACGGTCGAGATCGTGGATGATTAGAATCCAGTGAATGGTCTTTATTTCGTGTAGAAAGGAGCTGAACGGACCAAAATCAAGTTGGCTATTTTCGGGGTATGATTGATCGTACTGCCAGACAACGTCACAAATGGGATATGAGTCGCCAGTATCGATGGTACGAATGAGTCGAGGAAGGCGATTTTGTAGTTTGGCGGCTTGGATGGTTGCTGCGAGGCGGATCAGAGAGTCTTCAATATTGTACTTATTGGCGAGAGTAAAGAGCTTTTGATTGCACTCCACCCTGGCAGCATTGGCTTGACTGCGTAAGTCATTGGCTTTTTTGGCCCGATCTTCTGCTTCTTGCTTTAATTTAGCAAGGTCTTTGCCTAACTGCTCAAAAGGATCTGAATCTGACATGGAATCTCCTTGCTTGGAATGTGCTATTGTTGAGGATATTTTATCATAAATGTAGACTTAAAATATGGTGGGAGAACTTCGCGAAGTGGGAACTTGGTACAGCGATGAATCAGAAATCTATGGAGAGGCGTTTGTGGAAGGTGAGGTGAGAAAGTTTTGGACGGAGGAGATAGAAGGGGTGGCCATGTGTCGTTTGATGGAAAATGGTGCTCATATATTGATTTCGGTGACGGGTGAATATTTGGTTTTGGTTTACGACACGTCGGGGATTGTGAGTGAGATGAACAAAAATACTGGACCAAGAGCTTTTTCTTTAGATGATTTAACCTATATTTATGTTTGGGCAGAGAGAGGGTCAAAGGTGATTGAAGGATCGAAAATTGTGCTGACACGTCGAGGGGGGCAAATATGATATGCTCGTAAGGCAGAAAATGACGTTTCTCATTTACTAATTTTGCTAAAAAAATATGCCAGCAATACATTTGACAGATAACGATTTCGAAGAGAAGGTATTGAAATCAGATAAACCTGTAATGGTGGACTATTGGGCAGAGTGGTGCGGGCCATGCAGGCTGGCTGGACCGATTATTGATGAACTAGCGGATAGTTATTCAGACAAAATTGTAGTCGGGAAACTGGATGTTGATGCTAACGGTTCGACGGCGGCTAAATATGGGGTGATGAGCATCCCGACGGTAATTATGTTTAAGGATGGCAAAGAAGTGGAGAGGAAAGTAGGCTTTGGCGGCAAGGGGATGTATGAAGAGATGATCAAGAAGGTGATATAAATTGATTATGGAGGAAAAAACTTTTGACGTAATCATCATTGGTGGAGGACCGGCGGGATATACTGCGGCGATCTATACCTCACGGGCTCAACTTTCGACACTGGTTGTTGCCGGAGCGACACCGGGTGGACAGCTGATGTTGACGACAGAAGTCGAAAACTATCCTGGGTTCAGTCAAGGAATATTAGGACCGGAACTGATGCAGGAGATGACCACACAAGCGGAGAGATTTGGGGCGAAACTGGTGTATGAGAATGTAGAGAAAGTAGATTTTAGCAGTGAAGAGAAGCGGATATGGGCCGGAGGAGTGGAATACAGGGCAAAAGCAGTCATTTTGACTGTTGGGGCCAAGTCGAGAATGTTGGGTGTAGGTGAAGATAAATTGATTGGTCGAGGAGTCAGTACATGTGCTACTTGTGATGCGGCATTTTTTAAGGACAAGACGGCTTTTGTGGTCGGAGGCGGAGATGTGGTAATGGAAGACGCCTTGTCTTTGGCCAAATTTGCCAAGAGTGTGACGCTGATATACCGCAAGGGTAGAGAGGAGATGAAGGCAAGCAAGATTATGCAGGCAAGAGTGATCGATGAGAAAAAGATACCGGTACTTTGGAATACGGAAGTGGTGGGGGTGAAGGGAGAACAGAAACTGGAGGGAATTGTCATCAAAGACAGTAAGACGGGACAAGAGCAGGGGTTAGCTGCTGATGGGCTATTCTTGGCAATTGGGCACCTGCCGGCGAGTGATTTTCTAAAAGGAGTCGTCGAGACGGACGATCATGGATATATGGTGACACGGGAGACGAGGGATGGAGTGGACTCAAGAAAAGAGATGCTTCAGGGATATCCGACGCAAACGAGTGTGGAGGGAGTGTTTGCGGCGGGAGACGTGGTAGATTTCAGGTATCGTCAGGCGGTGACGGCAGCTGGAAAAGGGTGTCAGGCAGCTTTGGACGCAGAGAAGTATCTGACGGGGAGTACAAGTGGTTGGTAGAGATGTTTTCGACACTCTTATTTAGGATTTTGTGTTGACGAGGAAGATGGATGATGATAGCTTGAATTCATGTATGAATCTCTAGAATCAATGAGAAGAGAGGAAAAAAGTGAAGGAGAGAAAGCAATGTATTGTCTGTTGATGGCAGGTTTGGCAAGGTCTGAAGCAAATAGCAGTGAGAGAATAGCCAAAGTAGGTAGGGTATTTGGAAGTGCAAGATTGAGAGGTTACAATACGGAAGAACTGGAGGAGGGAGTAAATAAGATAATCATGGAGACAAATGTGGGGTCTAGGAAGCGGAGGGAACCAATTGCAAAGTATCTGTTTTTGTATGATAGAAGGCAAGAGGAAGAACTAATTGATCACTTGGATCGTTTATCAAGGCAAATATTGCCTGGTGGGGTGCTCTCTTTAACGGAGGATCAGTTGGTGCAGCTACAGGAGTTACAGAAAAATGCTCATTGGACGACAACGAGATTGCTACGCCATTTCGGTTATCGAGGAATTCCTATTGATGCCAAGGAATGGATGCGGATCAAGAAGCAAATTGAGGTGGTTAGGAAGACAGAGCCGAGTGAAGAGAGCTTGCTCGTTGAATCACTAGATATAGATGAAGGACAGGCGCGAAATTTGGATGAGTTAATGTCTGGCTGGAAAAGACTCAAAGAGTTGGACGCTGAAATGGGTGAAGAAGTAATGAGCGAAAAGACAAGGGTAAGTGAAAGAGTAGGCGAGATACTCAGGAGCCTGGGATTGAGTGTCGGTGAAATTGATCAGATTTTTGGGATGAGAAAAAAGATGGGTTGGGCGTAGGCGAGTTGATGTAAGCTGGATTTTTTGCATGGAGAAGGGAGGATTGACAACATATGACATACAATCATTTTATGGTTAGAACGCAAAGATATCTTCCCGATGAAATGTACAGAGATTTGAGGTTAATCGCAGAGACACATCAAACGAAAGTCTCTCATTTGATTCGCCAAGGTGCTCTAAAAGTTATAAAAGAGAAAACACAACCTATGAGGACGGAGGGGTGGAGAAAATTTGCCGGAGCCTTAAAGACGGGACCAAAGGATCTATCTGAGCGGATAAATGATGTATACAAATGAAATTGATGTATCAGGAGAAAGAGTTGACAGGAAGGGAGGATGAAGGTAATATACTTATAAGATTGTTGCTCTTTGGTAAACATTTTTCAGAGAAAGGATAGTGATTGAAAACTAAGTTGTGTTGGTTGTTTTTATGTTTGTCGATGTTGTCTTTGGTAGCTTGCTCTTCTGGTGAGGTTGGTACTGTAGTTGGGACTACGGCTACTCCAGAGATAACCCCAACAGCAACTATTGAACCGGTGAATGTGTTTGTGCACTATGAATATGTTGAGGCGCCAGATGAATGGTTGGAGGGATTGCCTGCAGGAGAACTAGTTCAAGCGACTTACTACGATTCCTTAGAAAGTGATGGTGTTTGGGAAGGCAGTCTTAGAAGGATAAATCATCCTGATGTGATGTTGTTCAGTTTTGTGCCAGAACGATCTCAAGATTTAGGTGGCTGTGAAATCCATTTGTCATTTTTTAGTTGCCTAGAGTTGCCAGAATCTTCTTTGACTATCAAAATGGGCCTGGAATATTGTGACATGTTGAGTGGGTTAGAGGGTGCCTTGGTTTGCCGGGCGAATGATTTAAGTATGACGATCAGGAAGAATGAGATATCTTTCTCGGTTGATGATAACTTCAGTACTTTTTATCGCGAAGGAGTGAAACAAGTAATTGATTACGTGGGTGGTGGTGAATTGCCGGGGGTGTTAGAGCCAAATCGTACCTACACGGTAATTATAAAACAGCATCGAACTCTGGGGGATCCGATTCCTTAGAAATGAACGATTGTTAGTCCGGTTAGCGCCGGACTTTTACATATCTTGACGGTGGATCTGTTGTGTTAGACTGACACTATGGAGACAGAGAAGGCAAGCCGGACGGATTGGGAGGGGTTGGTTGATGGTTTGCAGCAGGAGATCGTGACGTGTTTGGAGAAAAATAGGTTCACCGGGATCATGGTGGTGCCAAACAAAGATGAACGGGGTGGATTGGCTTTACTCAAAGACGGAAGTTGGTATATATCAAGTGAAACATTTGGTCAGAGTTTGGGAAAACTCTCTGCCGACGAGATCTTGCGGCAGTATTCGTCAGTAACAGGTGGGGTACACAAGGAGAAGATCTGGAGGGAATTGGTGACCAGGCTAGAGAAAATTCTAGAAATGTTTGCGGAAGACAATGAAACTAGCCAGGGAGATGAGGTTGGTTATTGGTGAGTAGAATTTGAGTCTTTGATCTTTTTGGGGGTTGATTTGCGGAAAGCTCCTTTGTAACATATTCGGATATGGCAGAAGAGAAGCAACAAAGCAAGGAATGGTTGTTACCGATCTTGATTTTGGGGATCGTGGCGGGAGCGTTTTTTGTGGGGAGGTTGTCAGCCCAAGTGGAATATCTTAAAGGGGTAAAGGGAGCTGAGACAGTAGCTCAAGTTAAGACAGAGACTGAGACAGGCAATGTTCCACCTCAAGTTCAAGGGGCTAAAACAAGAGATTTGACGATCGCGGGACTAAAAGTGATGGCGGCGGCGATTGGGTTGGATGAAGGTAGTTTTTCGAGTTGTTTAGATAGTGACAAATACAAAGAAAAGATTGTCGATGACACCGACTACGGATCGGATATGGGGGTGTCGGGGACGCCGACATTCTTCATTAATGGAGTGATGTTGGTGGGAGCGCAGCCCCAAAGCGAGTTTGAGAAAGTGATTGACGCAGAACTCAAAGATGGGACAGGAGACAAGGCAACGAGTGCGGCTGAAGGGAGAAAGCAAATTAAGACGGGAGTGGGGTATATTCGAGGTAATGCGGATGCAGTAATTAAAATTGTGGAGTTCTCTGATTTTGAGTGCCCGTTTTGTGAGAGAGCAAATCCAACAGTAGTGGCAGTGATGGCCAAATATGGAGACAAAGTGAGTCTTGAGTATCGCCACTATCCACTTTCATTCCATCCTAATGCGCAAAAAGCGGCGGAAGCGTCTGAATGTGCTGGGGAGCAGGGCAAGTTCTGGGAGATGCATGACAAAATGTTTGAGGGGTAAGAATTGGTTAGGGCGCCTGAAGTAGCGTAGTGCTACAGTCTTGTTATAAAATGCTGTTTATGGAATCTGCTATTAAACATGTGGCGATCATTATGGATGGGAATCGCCGTTGGGCGAAGAAACGAGGTCTTAAGCCGGAAGAGGGTCATGACTATGCGGCGATGAAGGTGATTAAACCGATTGTGGAACGATGTGTTGACTTAAAGATCCCGTATGTGACGTTTTGGGCGTTTTCGACAGAGAACTGGAAAAGGGATGAGCAGGAGATAAAAGCACTGTTTAATATTTTTAGAAAAGGCCTGAGAACCTTGGCTGGAGAGTTGATAGCTAAGGGAGCCCGGATGCGTTTGCTTGGAGATATACAAAGATTTCCGAAAGATATTGCAGAGAAGGCAATGGAAACGATAACGAACTCAAAGAAGAATAATGTGATAACGGTGACCTTCGCACTTAACTATGGAGGAAGAGACGAGATATTGAGAGCAGTGAGAAAGATAATGGAGAGTGGGGCGACGTCGGCTGAGGTGACGGAGGAGCTTTTTTCATCAATGTTAGATACGGATGGTATTCCTGATCCAGACATGATAATTCGAACAGGGGGGGAGCAGAGGTTGAGCGGGTACTTACCTTGGCAGGCGGTCTATGCGGAGTTGTATTTTACAAATACACTTTTCCCGGATTTTACGATTGAGGAGTTTGACCGGGCAATCGATGAATTGAAGAAGAGAGATAGACGGTTTGGCGGGGATACAAAAAAATGAAAAGGGACCGGTTGGACCGGCCCCTGTAAGAAATTAAGAGGTAGTGAGTAAAGGCTTTGGTGCCGCATCTTTGATGTGTTTGGGGATAATATTGATAGTAAGGTAGCACATCAAGAGTAATGCCATGGACCAGAAGCCGAAGGTATTGTAGGCGACGAGGGCGAGGAAGAAGGTTGGTAGACCAATAAGCCAGTCACTGGCTAGCTCGGAGCCACTAATTGAGTAACTGAGGCTAGTATAGATGATGCCAACAAGTGCTGCCTGAAGGGGGAGTGAGGGGACATACAGTGAAGCGAGATAGCTAATTCCGGAGAGAACTATAGTCAAGAGAATGGCCATGTAGCCGTTGCCAAGAATGTCGCTATCAATCTTCATTAGGTATGTGGCGCTGATACCGACGAATAGTAGCGCCGGAACGGTGAGGAGAATCGAAAGGATGAGGGAAAGACTGCCTAGAAGCTGCAGGGCGCCAAAGATACCGAAGCTAAAGATGATGAGGGTATAGAAGGCGAAAGATTTACTGATACTTGCAGGTTTCCCCAAGCCATAGTCGAAGAGGAGGAGTTTTGAAGCTGCTCCAAGCAGGAAGTTGCTTCCCAAGATGAGAAGAAGAATGGTTGGAAAGGTGAGAGTGGTAGTGCCTGTTTCCAGAATGGCGGTAAACACCGCAGGTAGAGAGGCGATCTTGGTCCCCGTGATCACTAGAATGGCAATGGTCAAGAGCAGGCCGGCAAGATTGTAGGCGAGAAGATTGAAATGTCGGCGGTCAAGCGGCTGTTTCTTGAGCGTGCTCATAAGGAGAACATCGAAGAAAAAGTGGATGATGAAAGTGATGACTAGTCCGTAGCGGAGGAAGATATAGGAAAGGAGTAAGCCGGAGAGAAACTGAGAAGCGACTAAACTTAAGTTTCTTTCCTTCTTGTCTTTGTAATTGAACAAATGGACGGCGGCAAAAAGGGAGTTGCCAATTAGGATGAGGAAGATGGTTATGGCGGAGCTATGGAAGATAGGGGCGATCAGCCCGAGAAAAAGGTAACGGGCGAGGAGTTCCTCGAGTAAAACACCTTTGAAAAGGCGGTGAGAGCCGTCGGATAGAATTGCGTCGAGTGCTTGGTGATCGTAAGACTTGGCTTCGAGGCGAGAAGAGATGAGAATGCCCGAAGCAGTGGCAACCATATAGATGATAAGAATGAGGCCAATACCGTTTAGGATGATATTATTGAATGACTCAAGTGATCCGTCAGCTACTAAAGTAATATGGCCGGTAAAGAACTGACCGAGATTACCAAGTAGAGCTAACCAGTCGAGGCCACCTATTATGGTGATGGCAATCAAGATAATAATTAAGCTGATATGGGTCAAGATTCCGGCAGGATGATTCTTGGTCACTACAATCTCCTTTGTGACTGAGAATGAAAAAGAGCGAGTTGACTAATTATACCTAGAGTAGTGACTATAAGTCAACCAGGATAACGAAAAGGTGATTGATCAATCGATAGCGCGGTTACTATCGTTTATTTCTCTTGGTTGGTAAAATACACATATGAAGAAACTATTGATTAGTCTTGGTTTATTGCTCTTTTTGGGAGGTTCGGCGTCGGCACAGAGTAAAACGGCGACGAGGTCGGGTTCTGTGAAGGTTACGCCAATTCAAGAGGCAACTGAAGAAGCAAAAATAGCGACTGAAAGTAGCCTATTTCAATTGGTGACGGAACAACCAAAATCTGATTTGACTCAACCGGAGAACTCAAAGAGTCGGCTAGAGAAATTGCTGGATGAAAATCCAGTCGAAGGCCCAGTGGTGATAAATTTTCTGAAACTGGCAATAAGAGAGGCAGCTAGCAGAGGAGTACCGCCAAATACGGTGGTGCTTTTGATTTTGTTTCCACTGGTGGCAGCATTGATTGCCGGAGGGCGACATATTGTGGGATTGCAGGGTTTTGGAATATTTACTCCGGCGGTGATATCAGTAGCTTTTTTGGCGACAGGGGTGACGGTAGGGATTCTATTGTTCGTAGTGATTATGCTGATGGCGACGGTAGGGAGGGTGGTGATGAGAAAACTACACATCCCGTCACTACCGAGAATGGCATTGCTTTTGTGGTTTGTGTCTTTGGGTGTGCTAGGGTTGGTTCTGGCTTCCCCTTGGTTGGGACTGAGGACATTAATGACGGTGGGGATCTTCCCGATTGTCCTGTTGGTGTTGTTGGCAGAGACATTCATTGATGTTCAGGTAACCCAGAGCTTTAGAGCGGCCTTACAAATGACGTTTGAGACATTTGTCTTGGCTTTGGTGAGTTTCTTGGTGTTGAGTACTCAGGTACTTCAGGAATGGGTACTACTGAATCCGGAGTTGTCGATTCTTTTGGTGGCGGGGATTAACATCCTGATTGGGCGATATACAGGGCTTAGATTGCTTGAGAGGTATCGGTTTAGGAAATTACTGAAAAGTTAATGGCCAAGGTATCAGATATTTTGGGGATTAATGCCAGGAGCCACTATTACTTACGGTTGAACAAGAGGGGTTCGCGGAAAATCGCCGATTCAAAGATGTTGACTAAGGAGTTCTTGTTGAAGTACAAGATTCCGACACCAAGAGTGCAGGGGCTACTTAGGACAGTAGTGGAGATTGAGGAATTCGCCTGGGCGTCACTACAGGTGGGGTTTGTGATTAAACCAGTCGAAGGCTTGGGAGGGGAAGGAATAATGGTGGTGAAGAAACCAGCCAAAAAAGAAGGGGAGTGGTTACTGATGGATGGAAGAAAGATAACCGTGGAGGACTTGAGATATCAGGCACGAGATATCATTGAAGGTAGATTCAGCCGAAATAATTTGGTGGACAAAGCATTAATTGAGGAACGGGTGAAGATTCACCCTAAGTTTTTGAAGTTTGCAGTAGGAGGGACGCCAGATGTACGAGTGATTGTGTTTAACAAAGTGCCAGTGATGGCGATGCTTAGAGTACCGACAGCGGAGAGTAGGGGGAAAAGTAATTTGCACCAGGGGGCGATTGGGCTTGGGATTGACATGGCGACTGGAATTACGACTTCTGGCGTCTGGCATGGTCAGTCGATTAAGTACTTCCCGGGGACGACGATGAAGGTAAACGGGATAGTAATTCCTTTTTGGCAGAAAGCATTGGAGATAGCGGTGAAAATACAATTCAAGCGGCCGGGGTTGGCCTACTTTGGGGTGGATATTTTGATAGACAAGGAGGAGGGGCCGGTGGTGATTGAGATTAATGACCAGCCAGGGCTCCAAATTCAGATCGCTAATATGGCGGGGCTAAAGAAGCGATTAGAGCGAGTGGAGGGATTGGAGATTGATTCGATTGAAAAGGGAGTGAGGGTAGCGAGGGCGTTGTTTGCGGCCAAGTTTGCCAAGAAGGTGGGACCAGTGGGAGGCGAGAAGCAAGTGATCGGGGTGTATGAGACGGTGGCAATCAAGCCGCATAAAGGCAGAAGAATACTGGTAGACACGAAGATAGATACGGGGGCGAGGAGTACGAGTATTGATAAAGACGTGGCGGAAGAACTGGGATTACTTAAACCAGAGCATGTTCTGTGGGAACAGGCCTACAAGTCGGCGTTGGGGAAGGATGTACGAAGAATCATCGAGGTAGACTTCAAGATGCGAGGAAAGAAGATAAAGGCAAAGGTAAATGTGGCCAAACGACATGGACTGCGCTTTAGAATGATCATTGGCAGAAGAGATCTAAAAGGCTTTTTGGTGAATCCAAAACTCATGAAAACGAGGGCGGATGCTTGGAGGGCGGGAAGTAAGAGTGTAGAGAAAGTGAAAATGGTACCAGGAGTGTAGAAGAAAAGCCACCCGTGGGTGGCTTATGGTTAGCGGTTCAGAAACTTAGGGGGTTCGATTGTATTTGTAGATGCTTTTGAAAAGACTCTTTCCCAGGATTTAGTGACGTCGCTTGGAAGTTTGGCGGAGATATGCATAATCAAGTCAGTCATATCAAAGAGACGGGAGGCGAAATATTTGTAGCTGCCCTCGTCTATCAAAGTGTTGGCCTCACTCTTAAGTTCTCTAAAGTATCGGACGGAGTAGGAAAAGTTCAATCGACAGCCAAAACGAAGACAGCCTAATTCAGAATGATCGTAGAGTAGCGCAATCTCGTCCCAGCTCCAATCATCGGTTGTTGAAAGATGCTTTTTGACGTTTTCTAACCAATCGATGTATTTTTTAGGTGCCGCGTTTGGTGTTAATTGGAAAGGAGGGAGATGATCGAAGGGGAGTCCACCACCACGCCAGGCACAACCGGTGAGAGTGAGACTGACATTTCCACCTAGACTTTCTTGAAGCGCGAAAAAGAGGACAATGGCGCCGGAGCGATTGAGTTCATGGAGGGCTTTGTCAATCATTTTGTCGATTTTCGATTGACGTTGATTGTTTCTTTTACTTAGAAGTTTCAGTAACTCGTTAGTCGGAATGACTTTGGACTGTTCTTGTTTAGCAAGTTCTTTAGGTGTGATTCTGATGCGCTTGGCTTCCGTAAGGATTTCCGTGACGGCTCCGATTAGTATAGGATCGGAGTGGGGATAGATGGGTTGTTGATTAACGAAGAGATCGCCAGGCTTGCCTGTTTGAAGAACGAGAGGAACTTCGTTGTAATTAACATAAGTAGCCGAGAGAACGATCTCACCAGACCAGTCAACGCCTAGTAAATTGGCGAGTGAAGGAAGGTGAGTAAGTGAATCAACTTGCAGGGCTAGATTGAAGATTTCGTATTTATCCTTGTTTTTGAAGGTGTTGAAGCTGGCTTTGACAATGCCTTTGTTCTTGACAAGAAAGTGAACAAGACCGGTAGGCGTACCAAGAAGTTTTTTGATATCGGTTAGTTGGTCGAAGACATCCAGGCCAAGATATTTGGTGTTATCAGTAATCTTTTTAGTTCTAAACATTTTAAGGTACCTCCTAAAGCAGGAATGTTGAGACCTATATTTTACCACAGGGATAAATGTTGTATGATGAGAGAGTGAGAATTGCATATTTTTATAGACTGGACAAATTTGTGACTCATGAGAGATTTGTGAAGGAGGCGGAAGGGATGGGGATAGAGTTGGTGCCGATAAAGTACAGAAAGTTGTCCTTGGTTGAGGATAGGATTTTATATATGGGAGAAGACCTCAGGAACTTTGACCTATTTTACTTTCGAGCGGTGGGATCTGAACTAGAGTGGAGTAAGTTGCTAGATTTGTATGCGAAGAAAAATAATATTCCGGTCGTTGATGAATACTTGAAGACACAGGGGTCGCTGCGCCGCTTTAAGTCGGTGATGGGGTGGCAGCTTATAAATGCCAATGTCAACTATCCGAAAACGGTAATGGTAGAGAGCTTCAAGGAGCTAAGGGAAGAGCTACGAAATTGGGATTTTCCGGTAATTGTGAAGTTGAGTAAAGGGGGTCGTCACGGAATGGGGACATTTGGGATTAGGAAAATAGAGGATCTCCTTGAACTGGAAAAGACATTAGAAGAAAGGGCGGTTAAGTTGATGGAGATGGGGAAAGAGAAGCCGATTTATAGGGGGTTTTTAATTCAGGAATTCATCGAGAACGATGGAGACTACCGCCTGTTTTGTGTTGGATACAAGGTGGTGGGAGGATTTAAGCGAAAGATGAAGGAAGAGAAGTTGATCTTAAACAAGTCGGTGGGGAAGTCGGAGGCGATTGAGATACCGCAAGACGTGAGAGCAGAAGCGGAGAAGGCAGTTAGGGCGGTTGAAGTAGAGGTGGCGGGGCTGGATTTGATAAGAGAGACAAAGACGGGAAAAGTGTATGTGGTGGAGGTCAATGAGGCACCTGAGTTTAAGGTAATGGAGAAGAGGATAAAGAAGAATATCGTGAAGGAGATACTGGAATATTTGCAAAGAAAAGCCACCGAAGGATCGGTGGCATAGTGAGCTATTTTTTGAAGAGTTGCTCGGAAGTAGTGATGGACTTAGAAAAATGTTTGAGAAGCTCTTCTAGTCGAATGGCTTCCTTGGGTGTGAGGAGAGAAAGAATTACCTTGATCAAGTGAGGCATGTTTTTGGCAATTTCAGTTTCGAATTGAATTTGCTCAGTTTTAAAGGGAAGCGAAGTAGCGGGACGGAACCTTTTTGCTTGTCGGTCATGACGGACAAAGAGTTGTCGGGTCTTGTAGTAGTAGCCGATTTCAAGTGAATCAGAGCTGCTTGGGTCAGACTTGTGTCTGATGGTCAATTGAAGATGCCTGTCAATGCGATCTATCAGGCTATTGTGTAAGTGATACCACTGGGCGACCTCTTTGCTGAAACCATCGAGCCCGTCATTCAATTTCTCAGGGGTGATGTCTTTCAGAGGAATATGATCGAGGCGCGAGTAATCGTCGCCATAGCTAGAAAATGACACTGCCTCTAAAATCAGGTCAAGGTTCCCGCCAAGGGTGTTGGTATAGGTGGTGAAGAAGGCAAAGGCGCCAATGCGGCGGAGTTGGACGAGGGCAATCTTGGTGCGTTTTTCGGCAATAGATAGCTGGGAGCTATTACGTTGGTTGAGTTGATTGAAAAGCTCATTGATCGGGTCGATGGCATTGGTAGTGGCGAGATCACTTGACAGTTTTATTTTCCTGCCGACAGTGACGACTTCCAAAACAGTCTTGATAAGGCTAGGGGAGGAATGGGGATAGACGATCTCCTGTTTGGCGATGAGACTACTATCTCCGGTTTGCAGGACTACGAGGACTTCTTGCTCAGAGTAGTAGGTAGCGGCGAGAACAACTTCTCCGGTCCAGTTGCTACCGAGAAATAAAGAGAGTGAGGGTAGATGAGAAAGATTGGCTACATTGAGAACGAGGGAGAGAGTAGTGAAGTTATCTTGGGTTTTGGTAGTGCTGAAGCCAGCACTTGAGATATCAGGATGGTCAAGAGAACACTTGGCTAGGCCGACGGGGGAACCGAGGCTTTCATAAATCAAAAGTAGTTTGTCAAAGATCTCAAGACCCAAGAGTTTGGGTTGAGCAATTTTCGTTTTTCTTTTCAAACTTAACATTTTAAAGAACCTCCTGTTTAGAACTTGACCTATATTTTATCACACAGGGTGTATTTTGGGAAATTAAGGGTAAAAGATATGTTAGGACGTGGCAAACGTACGATCAACTACTCTAGGATTTGTCGGCCCATTGTTTAGTGAAGTCTTTTCTGGCGTTAGCTAATTGATTGTTGGTAAGAGAGATGTGTGATTTGAGGGATCCAGCGAGAGATTCGAAAGAGGATTTTGGTTCTATTGTGGTTCTGCCTTTTTGAACTATGGTAGTAATTCTGGTCTTGTGCCTCATGATTTTATCGTACAATGGGCTAGATGAAAAAAGTTTTATTGTTAACCCGTTTTGTGAAAGAGTATGAACCAAGAAGAATTGCGCAGGAGGCAAGAGAGATGGGGCTTGAAATAGATTTGGTGAAGTATGGTCAAATTGAACTGGGGGTAGTGGATGGAAAGGTGGTTTTAGACCTGGGGAAAGGGAGAAAGATAGAAGACTATGATTTTATCATTCCTAGAGCAGCGAGTAAGGAGGGCAGTTCGATGGTGAGTACTAAGATGGTGGTGTTGGAGATGGCTAATAAGTTGGGGATCAAGACTTTGAATGGAGAAAGCTTTGCTAAGTATCCGCTTCTTGGCAAGATAGAGCAGGGGGTAATGTTGGTAGCGGCTAATTTGCAAGCAGTAGACTTTATTTCCTTTGGGAGTAAAAAAGGGTGGCGAGAATTTAGAACGGAGCCAAAGTTTAATTTCCCGATGATTGTTAAGGGTAGATTTGGTAGTCATGGAAGAAAGGTGAGACTGGTGAACGACTGGCAACAATTTGAGAGGATATTCTCTGAATATAGCGAAGGCTCAGTACTGGTACAACCAAAGCTACGGGTTAGACAGTGGTACCGATGTTTGGTTGTGGGCGGTGAGTACTTAGGCGAGATGAGACACAGACAGAGAGATAAATATGGAGGGGAAGGGGGAAGACTAGTTGGGTTCAATTCGACAAAGATGGGGAGGCTAAAAGTGTTGTGTTTGATGGCGACAAGGCTATTTGAGTGTGATTTTGCTGGACTGGACGTGGCCTGGGATGAGGACAGGGAAGATTGGGTTATTTTGGAGGTGAACAGAACAGCCCAGTTTAAATACTTTGAGAGACGGACGGGGGAGAATGTGGCAAAGGCACTGGTAAAATTGTTTGAATAAACTAATTGGCCGCTTAACAAAGCGGCCAATTTATGTAGAACGTTTCAGATGAGTTCGAGTTGACGCCGGAAGGCGTACATCGTGTCGCCGGCCTTTTTGGGGCGAGTCTCTCCGGTCTGCGGATCGGTCATAATGCCGTCCTCTTCGAGCCTCAGTTCGTATTGGCCGCTGATGGTTAGGTCGACGATCTTGGCTCGAATGGGATAGGGGGTGAGATTCTGGTTCCAGTATTTAACGGGAGTTCCCGAAATAAAAACTGACATTCTTGCCTCCTGGTTCAATTTGTGGTAATTATAGGTTGTCGGAAGCCTTTTGTCAAGAAAAGCCACGCGGGTGCGTGGCGGAAGAACAGAGCAGATCTACTTAATAAATTGCTCGCTTTCAAGCTGATATGGGACGGCGGTGATGACTTCGCCGGCCATAATGTCGAGTGCCTCATAGGGTTGCAAGAGGCGGATCAGATACACGCCATTGTCGGTCATACCGGCGATGCGAGCCTTGAGAGGTGAGGTGGTGTTGAGCTGGATAGGATAGAAATAGACGATTTGATCGATTTCAAAGATTTCGGTCATTGATTCTCCTGTGAGCTTAAAGGTGCTGGGATGATTTTAGTTCATCTATAGCAAATTTGTCAATTCTATGGGGTGACTCTCGAGGCTAGTAGTGCTAAAATCAGGGAATGGGGAAAAAGAAATTAAAAGTGGCAGTGGGTTTATCAGGCGGAGTTGACTCGGCCGTCTGCGCATATCTATTGAAGGAGCAGGGATATGAAGTGGTAGGAGTTAACATTGTCTGTTGGGATGAAGGGCCACATTGTAAGGCTGCTGAAGACAGAAAAGATGCTTTAACGGTGGCATTGCATTTAGATATCCCATTTGAGGTGTTGGATTTTCAGAAAGAATACAAGGAAAAAGTAATTGATAGATTCTATGCCGACTATGCCAAGGGTTTGACGCCGAATCCAGACGTTTGGTGTAACTCAGAAATCAAGTTTGGCTTATTTCTTGAGTGGGCGACTAAAAATGGTTTTGACTACGTAGCGACGGGACACTATGCGCGACTGCGAGTAGACAATTCAACGATTCAACGAACTTACGAATTGATGATTCCGAGGGATGAATGGAAAGATCAGACGTATTTCTTATATCGATTGGGTCAGGCGGAGCTTGGTCGAGTGTTGTTCCCCTTGGGAGACATGAAGAAAAGTGAGGTAAGAGAGCTGGCTTTGAAGGTGAGTTTGCCGGTGGCGGATAAGCCCGATTCTCAGGGAATATGTTTTGTAGGGGATATCGATGTGCAAAAGTTCTTACGTCGGCGACTGGAAGAAAAGGAAGGAGAGGTGGTCGATATCGAGGGCAATGTGATCGGAAGGCATAAGGGAGTGTGGTTTTATACCATCGGTCAACGAGGGGGATGGGTGGTGGAACCGGAATATCAAAAAAAATTTGGGGGTGAGGCACCGGTGATGTATGTGGTAGACAAAGAAACAGAGAGGAATCGATTAATAGTGGGGTTTGGGGCAGAAACATATAGAGAGAGCTTTTTAGTTAAGGAGATTAAGTGGATTGGGGGAAAAAGGGAACAAAGCGAAGAGGAGCTGTTGGTGAGGATAAGGCATGGAGGAATGCTGATTCCGGCGCAGGTGATACAAGAGGATCGGGGGCTACTGGTGGCGATGTCTTTGCCACAGCGAGGAGTGGCAGCGGGTCAGGCGGCGGTATTCTACAAGGATGGCGAGTGTTTGGGTGGTGGGGTGATTGCTTGAGGGCAGTAAAATACAAGAATGAACTGGTTAATTTTAGGAATCAATCTGATTTTTCTCCTCCTGGTGTTGAAGTATTTAATGGATATTGTCTTGGTGTTTTGGGGAAACATCTTTTATGGAGTGCCGTACGTACCAACTAAGACTCCTTTACTAAAGGAGTTGATGAAGAAGCTTAAGTTGAAAAAAGGACAGAAAGTCTTGGAACTTGGGAGCGGCGACGGGAGAGTGAGTGTGTTGTTAGCAAAGAACTTTCCGGTAAGAGTGTTGGGAGTGGAGAGAATGAGATGGTTGTTGTGGAGTAGTAAAGCAAGGGCATTTGTGACGCCGTTTAAGAAAGGGAAGGTAAGATTTGAGAGAAGAGATTTGTTTGAGACATCGTTCAAGGGCTACGACTTGATATATATGTACTTACTACCGGCGATGATGGAAAGGCTTGAGAGGAATCTTTCGGAGTTAAGAAAAGGAGCTATGGTAGTCAGCTTTGACTATCCACTGTTAAGTAAGAGATTCACCTTGTGGGAGGAAATAGGGAGAAGGCAAAAGATGCGGATATACAAAAGGGTTTAAGCCGCTTGTTTAAGGCGGCTTAGAACTAGTTGTTTTGGCTGAAATTGTGCCAACAGTAGGCAGCAACGAGGAAGATGCCACCGAAGACGGGGTGGCCAGTAAGAATAAGGAGGATGCCAAAGAGGATGAAGGTGATGATGACCCGACTCATTTAGGACTCCTACTTGCAGAAGTAGAATTGCCTATGAGATAGAAGGCAAAGGCAGCAAAGGTAGCGATGCTGCCGGTGATAATGCTTGTGCTACTAAAGAGAAGATACGCGCCGGCGACGGCTAATAGAAGAGAAACAAAATATAAGATATCGGTTAAGTTCAAAGAGCACCTCCAGTTTTAGGATTTGGGCTATTATAGCGCATCTTGCATGCTTGATTGAGGCTGTGTTACAATGTTGACATCTTATTAAATGAAAGGAGATTTACAAATTGGCTACAAAAAAGAAAGTAGCGACGAAAAAGGACGTAAGTCCTGTCCCGTTAAAAAACGGGATTAAGTCAGCTGCTAAGAAATCCACTACTAAAAAGGCTACAGCGCCTGCCTCCTCTATGGAGGAGTTGTTGGCGAATACTGGCTACACACTGTCAGCGCCGAAGCGAGGTGATGTCATTAAGGGACTGGTAACTGATGTGAGTAGACGGATGGTTTTGGTTGATATTGGAGCCAAGACTGAAGGAGTGGTGGTGGATAAAGAGATAGAGGCGGCTTCTGATTTAGTAGCGACACTTCAAATAGGGGATGAGATTGAAGTATTTGTTAAGAATCCAGAAAATGATCAAGGGCAGATTTTATTATCACTACGCCAAGCGGCGGAAGACAAGAGATGGGATAAATTTAGTGAACTACTGGAGACCAAGAGACCGATTGAAGTGAAGGGATTGGAGATAAACAAGGGCGGCTTGATTGTGGTCATTGATGGAGTGAGAGGTTTTGTCCCCAGTAGTCAATTCAGTCAAGAGTATTTGGGTCGGATGGATCGTTTGATTGATAAAGGTTTCAAGGTAGCAGTGATCGAAGTAGACCGAGAGCAAAATCGGCTTATTTTCTCAGAGAAAGTGATCAGTGAAGCCGACGGAATGGCGAAGAAGGATGAAGCGCTTAAGAAAGTAAAGATAGGCGATATCTTGGAAGGAGTGGTGTCGGGAATTATGCCATTTGGTGTCTTTGTGACGATCTCAATCAACTTTGAAGGAGAGGAGGAGTCGGGCAAGCTTGAAGGACTAATTCATATCTCGGAGATCTCTTGGCAGAAGGTAGAGGATCCAAATGTCCACTACAAAGTGGGAGACCGAGTTAAGGTTCAAGTGATCGGGATTGAAGAAGACACTGGCAAACTTAATCTCTCGATTAAGCGGCTATTAAGTGATCCCTGGTCAGAAATAGAGAAAAAATACGCTGAAGGGACACAGCACGAAGGCAGTGTAGTCAGAATTGCGCCGTTTGGAACTTTTGTTAACTTTGAACCAGGAATTGATGGTTTGATTCACGTTTCCAAGATGCCGGCAGGGAAAGAATTTAAGACGGGAGAAAAACTCCATGTATATGTTGAGATGTTGGATCGTGAGCACAGGAGAATGTCTTTGGGGGTAGTATTGACTGAGGCACCAGTGGGTTACAAGTAATATAAAATACAAACATGTCGAAAACAAAATTGGTAATCAAGGATGATCAAGTGTTGGTAGATGCAGGACTAATCTTTGATGAAATAAGGAAGGCCAAGGGAGACTGGAAAAAGGTGGAGGAAGAGATACAGGCAATGTTGTCGGCTTTTTCAGAGAGATAGACTTTCTTTTGTGAGTGAGGTGCTATTATCGAGATATGTTTGGTGAAGAAGAAGCTGGTTTAACAAGGGAACAAGTAAAAGGGTTAGTGGTGGGCGGGCCGAAGCGAAATTGGGACGAGCGACTGGAGCAAACAAAAGAGAAATTGAGGAGAGCGATAGATAATGAAAAAATGGCCGATGGGCCCGAAGAAGGAAGGATATTGAGAGCAGAAAGAAGGAAGGAGGAACTTTCGTTTGATTTATTATGGGTAAGAAGGATTAGTGATGAATACAGAGATCGGTTGGCGGGTAAGAGATGGACTGGCGGCGTCCATAAAGGATGGGAGACAGAAGATGCTTTTATGCAAAAGGTGCCGGAGATAATTGAGGAGGCAAAGACCGATAGAGTGTTCACTCGGATTGCACAGTCAGAGATTATTGGGATGTATACCTTGGTAGTGGGAGGACTGCTAGATGATGTGTACAGGAAATATATTGAAGATGCTGGAATAGCAGGTATAGAGCTGGATCTAAGTGATTCTGGAGTGGTTGAATTGAAAACTGATTTAGCCGTTTCGTTCTTGGAAAGGTTGAGAGAGAAGAATAAGGAGATGGAGTTAGCGACCAAAGTGACAGACCCAGTGACTTTGGGGGTCGAATGGGAAATGGCGGCGGTAATAGTGGTATGGAGACATGAATGGGAAAGGATGTCGAGAACGATGGCGAGAGGGAATGACTTAACGGCTTCTCAAAGGACGAGATTTAAGGTGTTGGATCAAATGTTTAGTGGTGAGGCAGGACATATGTTTCGATATAGACAACCAGTATTGTCGGAGTGGATGGCAGCCGGCCTGACTAAAGAAGGGTTGACGATAACAGACGAAGTTTACGAGATGGTGACACAACCGGCAACTTCGCCAAGAACAATATTTCGGGAGATGATGGCAGCAATGTTGGTGGGAGGTGGAATGGAGAATGGAGGAATACATGCCACTATTGGCGGGGTGGAACTTAGTCCGGAACATACTGAGATAATGGAGGTGACGGCGTTGTTGGCGGCGGCAGGACTATTAAAGCTATCAAAGGAAAAACTGGAATATCACAAAAGTGTGTATGAGAGAGGTGGGAGGATAAAAACGGGGGAACAGCACGTAAAGTTTTCAGAGACGGGTTTGGGGGAATACTATTTCCCATTTCATAGAAGCAGGGATGAGAGGATGTTGCCATATCCAGTACGGAGCCAGCCTGGAGTAGAAGTGAGATCACTTTTAAGGTTTAAACCGAACGAGTTTGGAACCTTTGTAAAATCAGTGTCATTTCTGTGGTTGTCGGGGTGGATGATTCAAGCGGAACAGAAAGGTGTCGTCGGAAGAGCAAGGGGTGATCCAGAGGAAAAGGAATTAAGTAGAAATTTGGTCCACTCCTGGCGGGAGATGATGGGGGAATACCGGGAGCTACTGCGAGAGGCTGGGATAAAACATCCTAAAAAGGCTGAGGGAGGAATGTATGTGAGTATGGAGAACAAAGAATATATGGATTTAAGAGAACACAAGGGAGAGACTGGATATGAGAGATTTGTTACTAAACTAAGATACAAGGCTGAGACTGATCCAGAATTTAGGGCGAAAGCGTATGGAATAGTGATGAAGTACAGAAAAAGGGTGGGTGGTTTGATTGGATATTGATGAAAAAAGGCATCCGAGTGGATGCCGTGGAGGAAAATCAGAAGCTGATCTGGCCGAGGCCGATGAGGAGAGAAATAATTCCAACGATGAAGATAATTAAGGTGAGCAGATAATTGACTGGTCTTTGATGATCCTTGATGTTATGGATAAGAAGATGGACACTGGTGGCGAGACACAATCCTGCTAAAACATCCAAGTACAGTAAAAAGTTGGGGTTGGTTTGATTCAGAAAAATTGGGCCGAAGAGGCCAAAAATTAAAGAGAGCGCAAGAATGACAAAGCTGGGAACGCTGTCGATATCTTGCTTGCTTTTTACTAGAACGATGCTGCTGATAATGAGGGTGATGCCATTGAATAGAAATAGGAAAGGAGCGAGTGTCAAGAAACTCATGAATACCTCCTGAGGTTATGAGATATGCATATCTTATACCATATGGGCTTAGGTGTCAAGAAAAACCCACCCCGAGGGGTGGGAGGGTTTCGCTTGTTATTCCCTCAACAGAGCTTTGCTTTGGGAGGGGGTGAGATAGTTTCGTTTGGTTGAGACTTTGTGGCCACTTTTTGATTCGAGTTCTTTTCTGGCATTTCCGGCAACAGTTCCGCCTTCTTGAGCGGCTTGCTTGTTTGGTTTGAATCCTTGGGCATCTTTATTTTTAGTGATCTCGGTAGTGGAGGCTTCTCCGAGCATGGAGAAAATGAGCTCTAAGTCATTCATATGATCACGCAGGTTTTCCTTTTTAAGATTTTTGAACTTTTTGTATTCTGAAGGGGTCATTCCAAAGGTTGCCTTGGATATCTCGGCGGTGAGGATAGCGTATTCTCGTTCTGAGCCAACACTTCTATTCTTCCATTCGGTGGTGAGGGTTTCCCTAATTTCGATCCCTCTCATCCGTTTTTCGATCCAGCTATTTGAGTAGCCTTTGGCTTGATATATGACTCGGGTTCTCTTGGTGGCTAGTTCTGGGTCTTCGATTTCCTGGATTCGTTCGTAGCCAACTTTAGCTAGCCAGCGTTTGAAGGGTTCAGCTTTGGGAGAAGGGATCGATTGAATGATACGGAAAATGCCTTCTGTATTGGCGCAATTCATGTTTTGTTTCCCTCCTAGGGTTTCGATTGAAAGGGTATGTATAAATTGTACATACCCTTTGGAGAGCTCTTTATCTCTTGTTTTCATTCTTTGAAGATACTGTTTTGCGTCAACAGAATCAGTTAGAGCAATCACGATATCTTCCACAACAAACCACCATTCGTTGTTGTGGATTGTCTTGCGAATCTTTTTGTCTTTGAAGACGGAGATCTTGGTGGACTCATCTAATTTTTCGGTCATTATTACCAGACTAGACCAAACTTTTCCCGAAGTCAATTAGCTAAAAAAAGCCCACCCCGGAGGGTGGGAGTAACGATGGCTACTGGTAGATGAAGCCAAAGACGATGGCAAAGACACCAGGGATGAGGAAACTGAGGGTAGGAAGGTAGCGGGTTAGACTAGGTCTTAATTTGCTGGAGGAGAGAAAGGAGAAGAGTCCACCGGTGATGAGAATACCGCCAATGATGTTACTGAAGTTGGCCAGGGAAGTAAGGACGGTGAAGTAGGAAATAACTAGTGAAATGAGGAGGAGAGAGAGGCCGAGAAGATTGTCTCTGGTAGTATTGGCGATCAACCGGACGGAGATGACGAAGATGATTCCAGCGAAAACGGCAAGAAAAGGTGCGAACATAGATCCTCCAAGGGATTTGAATGCGGTTATTGTAGCATTGATTCGATTAACCTTATTTGTCTGAGAGATTTGTGAGTTGTGGGAGTAAGTGTGGTGGTGTAGCCAAGATTCTTGGCTTCTTTAAGGCGTTTATCGAGATAAGAGACATTGCGAATTTCTCCTAAGAGACCTAACTCGCCGATGCAGAGGGAGTTATCGGGAAGGGGTTTATTTTTATATGAGGAAAGGACAGCTAAGGCAATAGCGAGGTCGGCGGCGGGTTCTCGTAGGCTAAAGCCGCCAGTGACATTGAGAAAGACGTCTTGGGTACCAAGGTCCAGATGAAGATGTTTAGTTAAGATGGCACAGATGAGTTGAAGCTTGGGGAGGGGAATGCCTTGGGCAACTCGACGGGGGATGGCTAGTTCGGAGTGGACGGTTAGGGCTTGGACCTCGACGACAAGGGGGCGGGTGCCCTCCATAATCATAGTGAGAGCGGAGCCGGGAGCGTCTTTAACACGATCGGAGAGAAAGATCTGGCTGGGATCCTTGACTTCGAGAAGGCCTTGACCGGCCATTTGAAAAAGGCCGGTTTCATCGGTAGGGCCAAAACGATTTTTGACGCCGCGAAGAAGGCGAAGGTCGTGGTGGCGATCACCTTCGAGTTGGAGGACAACATCGACCATATGCTCGAGGAGCTTGGGTCCGGCAATGGTACCGTCTTTGGTGACGTGGCCGACGAGAATAATGGGGATATTACTTGATTTGGCGAGATGAATGAGAAGATGGCTACTGGCGCGAATTTGGGAAGCAGTACCAGGAGTAGCACTTAAGCTACTGCTGGCAACGGACTGGATAGAGTCAATGATTATCAGCTTTGGTTTGTGGGGTGTTTTGTTGATGAAGTCAATCAGATCTTCGACATAATCGACGGGTAAAAGACTGATTTGATCGTTATTTGAGCTTTTAGAAGAGATTCGAATGAGTCGCTGCCCGACTTGAGTGGGAGTCTCTTCGGAGCAGGCGTAGAGAACGGGAAACCTTTGTTTGCTAAAGTTAAGCGAGAGTTGGGTAAGAAGAGTTGATTTACCAATGCCGGGTTGGCCGGCGAGGAGGTAGACGCCTCCGGGAGTGATGCCCTCTCCTAGGACGCGGTCGAATTCGGAAAGAAGGGTGGGGAGCTTGGTTATAGCTTGTTTTGTGGCAGCAGCAGGATCAAGAGCAGAGAGAAGGTTATTTCTTCTGGAATTAGAGACAAGAGTCTGGTCGATTTTTATTTCTTTAATAGTATTCCAGTCTTTGCAGAGGGGACATTGACCGGACCATTTGAGGAGTTCGTTTCCACAAGAGTCACACATAAAAATGGAGGAAGAGCTTTTTTTTGACATAGGTTTTGTTTACAGTTTACAGTTTAGTGTTAACTGTAAACTAGGTGGTGTAGGATTGTGTATATGACCAGACTAGACATACAAGATGAGGCATATTTCCATGTAGGCTGGAGGATTAATCGGTTGATTCTGCAACAGCTGGAATATCAGGCACTACTACAGGAAGTGGTGGATGTTTTGTTTACTGAGTGTGATGCTGACGAGATGGGATATGTACTAGTTGAGCTACTGATGCCTGATTACCAGCGGAATGTTTTGCGACGAGTGGCGATATCGAAAGCAGAGGCATTGCCTAAACTAAAAGAACTATTACCCGATCTAGAGGAGAGTGTATTGTCGCTGTTAGATGAACAAAATGTTTGTGTTAAGGCGTTCAGAGAGGGAAAGATGCAGAAAACTCAGTCATGGGGTGAGACGCTGAATCCGACGACAGACGGGGAGTTGATGCAGAAAATATATCGACAACTAGAAATACGGACGGTATATATTTTGCCATTGATCTCTCGAGACAAGGTACTAGGTCTACTTACTTTTGATTTGAGCAAGAAGGATGAAGGAGTGGATGAGAGGGAAAAGATGTTATTTGAGGGGATTGCTGATGCGGCGGCGGTGGCAATTGAGAACGCGGTGATGTATGGAAAACTACAGGAACTCGACAAGACAAAAGACGAGTTTTTGTCGCTGGCGGCGCATGAACTACGAACGCCGCTGGGGGCGATTAAAGGGTATGCTTATGAATTGGTACGAACGGCTGAACCGGAAGGAAAAGAGATGAAGTATGCGACGCGGGTCTATGCAGCGGCGGATCGGTTGACCAATATGGTTAATGATATGTTGGATATCTCGCGAATTGAGACAGGGAGGATTGAGCTTAAGATGGCAAACGTGATCTTAAAGGAGGTGATTGCCGAAGGAGTGGCAGAGATATTACCCAAAGCGGAGGAGAAAGGAGTGGCGATATCGTTTAGCGACGGAGGGGTTACTTCGGTGGTAGGAGACAACGATAAATTGATTCAGGTATTGGTCAATTTGATTGGTAATGCGGTCAAGTTCACGCCTAATGGAGGGAAAGTGGAGATACTAGTCAGACCGGTGAATGGCAAGATACAAATTGACGTGATAGACAGTGGGGTGGGGATGGATAAAGAGGATTTGGGTAAGCTGTTTGGCAAGTTTGTCAGAGTCAAGTCGGGGGAGGGAGTACAGGGAACTGGTTTAGGTCTATACTTATCAAAAAGAATGGTGGAGTTGATGGGGGGAGAAATGTGGGCGGATTCAAAAGGCCCTGGACAAGGATCCGTATTTAGTTTTACACTAAGAACAACATGATGAAATATATTACAGAAATGAAAAATATGAAGGAGACGATATTTGTCTGGCTGCTTGCCCCGGTGGTATTTTTGATAACGAGAAATCCGCTGACCGGGCCGTGGAGGTTGATATTTGTCATTCTCACTTTGATCTGGTTATTAGTTGATGGGATGCTTTGGGCAAGGGAAAACGTGAAGAGGAAGCTACTGGATATCTTGGTCTTCGGCTTGTTCTTAGTTGGGGCAACTAATTGGTTTTTCTCGCCTTTCTTTTTCGCCCTATACCTACTGATAATCGGAGTCACTTTTGTTTTTACGCCTTTGGCGGGACTTGGATTTGTCGTCTCTTTGGTCATCTTGTTTGTCTTTAATGTGGGAGAGGTAGATGTCGCCTATGACTCATTGGTACTGCTGTCGCTGTTGGCAACTTTCCCGATTGCGATGTATCTACGGAAGGAGTATTTGGTACTGGAGGAAAGCCGGAAAGCAATCTTGGTTCTGGAAAAGCAGGCGGCGGCGGCTAAGACAACGGTGGAGAGATTGCTGTCAAACGTAGTTACCTCAACTTCAGCAGAACTTCGCCAACCTTTGGTAAACATCAAAAACTATACCCACATGTTGATGAAAAGTGACGTAGCGGGCAAGAAGGCGGCGGAGTATTTGGACAGAATCTATCGTTCCTCAATCGTTGCTTTGGAGGAGTTGAACAAGTTTGACGAGGAGTCGACGGGGAGAAAGATAAGGAGTGGGGAGTGAGTCATGTCAAATGCTACTTGACATAAGTACCCCTCTTATGTAAGATGAGACTAATATGTTGTATCCAAGAACCATTTTTCCTAGACTAGAGTCCGAGTTGCAGACAAAGGAAGTTACCGTAATTACCGGTATGCGTCGGGTGGGAAAAACGACAGCCTTGATGCACCTTTATGATCTGATCCAATCAAAAAACAAAGCTGTTTTTGATTTAGAGAATCCACTTCACCGTAAAGTTTTCGAAGAGGAAAACTATGATGTTGTGTGGAAGAATCTAGAACAATTTGGAATAAGCAACACAAAGAAGGCATATCTTTTTTTAGACGAGGTTCAGAATTTGCCAGAGATTAGTAGAGTGGTGAAATATCTTTATGATCATTGGGATGTCAAGTTTGTCCTCACGGGATCAAGTAGCTACTATTTGCGAAATCTTTTCCCCGAGTCTCTATCTGGTAGAAAAATCATCTTTGAGATGTTCCCCCTAACTTTTGCCGAGTTTCTTGTATTTAAAAATGTAGAAAGGGATGTACCAAGGGTATTAGCAGAAAAAGCTAAAAACAAAAATAGAATTTCCTATGATCGGCTCATTCCATATTATCGTGAATATCTTGAATTTGGTGGTTTTCCCTCTATCATTTTAGAACAGAACCTAGAGAGAAAGAAAATTCTTCTTTCAGAGATTTTTACATCTTATTTTGAGAAGGATGCTAAAAATCTTGCCGATTTCAAGGATATGTCTAAGTTACGCGATTTAATTTTATTACTTATTCCAAGGATTGGTTCACGGATTGAAGTCCTTAAATTAGCGATTGGGTTGTCAGTTTCTCGTGAGACCATATATACGTATCTTGCTTTTCTTGAACAGACTTACTTTATCTCTTTATTGCCGCGGCATTCTGGGAGCATTGATCGTCAGGCAGCGGGGAGTAGAAAGTTATTTGTTTGTGACTGTGGTATGGCGGGTATCTTGGGCAAGCCTTCAGAAGGACAGCTTTTTGAGCAAAGTGTTTTTCAAAACTTACGATCAGGCCATAAGTTGTCATTTTACAACAAGGGCGAAGGAGCGGAAATTGATTTTATTTTTGATGAAAGGGCGGCTTTAGAAGTCAAAGTCGCTGCTTCTAGGCAAGATATAACCACTTTAAAACTGAGAACTAAATCGATCAAACTGACTGAAAGCTATGTGGTTGTTTCTCAATACTCTGACAGAGAAGAAGTCATTATTGCTACAGATATCTAGTTTGGAATCGACGGGGAGAAAGATAAGGAGTGGGGAGTAATGGTATACTGGAGGTATGAATGTTGGTTTGCCTAGACAGTTTCAGCCTTTATTTCCCAGTACTGAAGTGACTAAACTTGAGCCGCAAAGGGACAAGAAGTACATAATTCAGGAGTTGTTAAAAAACTCTACTCTTGAGGGTTGGAAGTGGATGTTTAAAAACTATTCGAACCAAGATTTAGTGAATGTTATTAAAAATTCCAGATCATTGACCGGAAAAGACGTTTCTCTTTGGATGAAATACTTTAATATCCCGGCAAACGAAATAAGATGTTTACAGACAAAATCTCAGAACATACCCAGGACATACTGGCTAGAATAGGAGGAGCGCTACCTCAAGGGTCGTATCTTGCCGGTGGTACGGCTTTGGCCTTACATCTTAATCACAGAAAATCTTTTGATCTTGACCTTTATACTCCAGAAAAATTTGAGCCGGAAGTTCAGCTGCAAAGGCTAATGGAAGTCATTGTAGATTTCAAATTGATTTCGACTTCTTGGCAGACCCTGATTGGTTCTTCGCAAGAGATTGAGGTGAGCTTGTTCTACTATAAATATCCACTTATTGGAGAGCTGTCTCAATATGAGGGGATGGCGATAGCATCGATTGCCGATATCGCTTGTATGAAGCTAGAGGCGGTAGGTGGTCGAGGATTGAAAAGGGACTTCTTTGATCTTTACACGATTTGTCAGTTGGAGGATTTTGATTTACAGAAAGTTATTGATCTTAATAGAAGAAAATATGATCGCAATGAAAGTGACCTTCCCCATGTTTTGAAATCCTTGACATATTTTGAAGATGCCGAGAATCTATCTGAAAGAGCGGAGATAGTGGAAAGTGATTGGGGTAGGGTAAAAAACTATTTTGTTGACGAAACAAAGAGGTTGATCACGAGGATTCTTTGAGGAGGTGATTGTTATTCCGAGTGGAACGAAGTGAAGTCGAGGAATCGCTCAATAACAACTTAAATCATTCCAACCCGGATTCAGTTTTCTTATTAGTATTTCCTTCTTGTTTCGGTTCCAGTTTTTGATCTGTTTCTCTCTGGCAATGGCTTGATTGACGTCATGATATTCTTCGAAGTAAACCAGTTTGTGGCAGTGATACTTTTGAGAAAAACCTTCAAAAATGTCCAATTTGTGTTCGTTAATTCTTCTTTCCAGGTTGTTAGTCATTCCCAGATATAGAGTTCCGGATTTGCTGGCTATAAAATATACCCAGTATGATTTCATGGTTCAAGTCTAGTCTTTCAAAAGGGATTCCTCCACTACGGTCGGAATGACAGAGAGGAGGTTGGAATGACAGAGAGAGTGTTTGTCATTCCGAAGCTTGTCGAGGAATCGCTTTGCCTGGGGGATTGGAAGAGGATTCCTCCACTACGGTCGGAATGACAGAGAGGGGGTGGTGGAATGACAGAGAGGATGGCTGTCATCCCGACCGAAACGTATTCGTGAAGTGGAGGGATCCCTCGACTGCGCTCGGGATGACAATACAAACTGACTATATCAAAACCGACAACTGGTTTTAATTTAGCTATATCTCTAAACCAGCTTGTTTGTGTAGTTTCCGTAAAGTTGCATCTGTGTGTGGGGATGCTATGTTTAAGTAGTGAGATTAAGAAGAGTTTTGGGACTGCTTTTGGCATTGTTAATGATAGGGAATAGTTATCCGTGGTGGATAGTACTGGCTGCGAGCTCCCCCTGGAGTGAGACTGATTGGACAGGGCAGAGTGGGACGAATGTGACCACTTCAACGGTCGGGCAGATTACCGTACCCACGACAGAAAACCTTACGAATACCGGTTTTGAAACAGATTTAACCGGGTGGACAGGCAGTGCCAGTACATTTGGAGACAGCAACTTCCAAACTGCCTCCGGCGCCGTGGCCGCCTGGCCTCTGGATGACACCACTACCACCCAATCCTATGCCAGAGCAATTAATCCTTCTTTCACCCCAACAAGAAATATTGTTCTTAATGGGACTTTTGACACAGATACCCTTTGGACAAAGGGAACAGGCTGGACTATTTCTGGGGGAGTGGCTACAGCTACTGCAGCTCCAACTGATGGTAGTGGGAATATGAGTCAAACAATTCCACTTATAGTAGGGAAGGCTTACACCGTTACGTATACAATTTCAAATTACACTGGGGGTACAGTTAGGGTGCTCATTGGTGGATCAGGAACTGGAACAGATCGAACTGCAAATGGTACATATACAGAAACCATTGTCGCCTCTGGAACTGCTGCAATATATTTTCAATCTCGCACATCAGCTTTTTCAGGAAACATCGATGACGTCACCGTCACCCAAGTCAACGTGCCTTCCTCCACCTCCTCCACGGGCACCCAGCTGTTGACCGATGGGGATATGGAAACTGCTGGGACAAGCAGTTGGACGGTAGTTAATGGGGCAACATTAAGTAAACAAACAACTTCGCCTCACGGTGGTAGTCAGGTTGTCCGCGTAACCCACGGTGGTGTTACAAATTCTCCAGAAGCTGCACAAACCATTGTGACAGTTGGCGTTCCATATAGGGTGACAGGATATACAAGAAGTGACGGCAATACAGCTCCCAGAATTCGAGATACAGGAACAACTCTTTTTACAGGAACAACTTCTACTAGTTGGCAACCATTTGATTTTGTCTACGTTCCTACAACAACGCGGGTAGGATTTGGAAATGGTTCTTCTACAGCAGGTCAATATACAGAATTTGACGATGTGGTGGTGTCTTTGGACAACTATGTCCGATCAGATGATGTTATTTCTACTCTTGACGGAGATATGGAGACAAGTGGGACGGGGTACTGGACAGCTAATAGCTCTGCGACTGTTTCTAAAGAAACCACATCTCCTCACGGAGGAACACAACTAATAAGAGTGGCCTATGGTGGCGTGGCTAATCCTAGTGCATCCCAAAAAAATTTGAATACTGGAAAAAAGTATAGAGTTACAGGATTTGCCAGAGGCGACGGAACAGTTGTACCAAGAATATATATTGGTGGAAATACTCTTGCATGGACTGGTACTAGTTCGACTTCTTGGCAAACGATTGATGCCACCGCAATTGCTGATACATCTATTTTTTACCTCTTTACGAGTAATGGCACGGTGGTTGGTCAGTACACCGAATTTGATGATATCTCTGTTACTGAAGTAGCTCCTCTAGTTGGCAAAAACACCAACAGCGTCACGCTGGGCTCCACGGCGGGTGGCCACTTGACCACTGCCTACACCTTTGACGGCAGTAATGACAACGTCAATATATATTCTTCCGATCTTAATTCCGTCTTTAATCCTTCTGAAGGCACGCTCATCGCCTGGGCAAAAGTGAGCGGCAGTGGCGTGTGGACGGATGGGACAACGAGATATATTACTCAACTACAAGTTAATTCGAGCAATCAAGTAATACTCCGTAGAGATAGCTCAAACAACTATATTCGTGTTGATTATATAGCAGGTGGGACTACTAAAACGGTTACTGTCACTACTCTAGGAGGGAATACCAGTTGGTTTCAATTTATTATGACCTGGAGTAAATCAGGAGATGAAGTGAAAGCATATATTAATGGTGCTCAAGTTGGAAGTACACAAACGGGATTAGGAACATGGGTAGGTAATTTTGGTTCTACAGGTGTTTTCATTGGAGCTGCTTCGACTTCTGGTGCCTCTCCCTGGTCCGGTCTCATCAATGACGTGCGGTTGTACAGTCGAGCCTTGAGTGACAGTGAGATTGCCAACTTGTACACAGGAGCCACTGCTACCCGTGACACAGGAACCAAATATGCCGGCAGTGCCTCTGCCAAAATTGTTCCCCAGGAAGGCTACAATGGCAAGTTGGTGGAGAGTGTCAATGTTGGAGACACTAACACCTACTCGCTTTCGGCCTACACATATACAGATGGTTCGGCCGTTACCTCCTCTGATGTCTCTTTGTGGTACAACAATGCCACTGTTTCCACCACATATACCTCTGTTGGTTCTGGTTGGTACAAACTTACAGGAACTGTCACTGGTGCCAATGAAGCCCGTGACTATGGAGTCCAGGTGTTGGCAGGAAAAACGGTGTATGTCGATGACTTGAGTTTGACTGATTACACCTCCGGGACACTGACCTCCAGCATCTTTG